>JAJZHM010000066.1 GCA_021804485.1 Pseudomonadota bacterium
GTATTATTTTTTCAAAATACTCGCCAGGAGATTACGGATGGAATGGTCAAAGAGAACTGGCTCTCCCGAACTTCTGATAGCCCAGTCTATCGATCAACTCAATGGATTCAAACGCATTTGGTCGAACCCTACAGTTTGTTGAAGTTGGCTGAGGTGGCCCGAGTTAGCGAACGAACCTTGCTCAGGCAGTTTCAGTCAGTGATGGGTATGACACCATTAGAGTACACGCAACAACTGCGCGTGGATCGCGCCAGATTGATGCTTGAGGTCACGATTAATACCGTTCAAACAATTGCAGTGGCATGCGGATATTCGGATGTCGGTTCATTTAGACGTTTATTTGTCCGTTTAGTCGGTATGACCCCCGCAGAATACAGAAAACGGTTTGCTCTACGACCTAAAAGGACAAGGTGGCGGATGGATGATGAGTGACCGACTAAGCCGTATTCAGCACGCTGTTGTCAGGGGCAGAACGAAAATTGTTGATGAGAAACTCTGATTGAGGTTGCTGGCCCTTGTGCATTCTGCAGGTGCAACCCACTGGACCTATTGGGGATTTAGGAAAAATCGGGGAAATATTCGCCTTCCTTTCGGGGCATCGCAAAGCAACGTTCCTTCGCACTGCGTGCTCGGTCCTGATATCAGACACCCAAAACTAATATAAGCGTCTGGTAAAGTGCGTCTACTGCATATTTTTCGGATTAGCCCGACTACTCGCGTATCAAATAAACGAGGAGTCCAAGGCATTTTTCTATACCTGTCGTACCAGGATTGCAACGGACACCATAAGAACGCTTTGGATGCTTGATCCAGCATTTATGAAGCGTTATGTGGTTATTTTGGGTGAATTTAAAAGTATAAATGGTGCCCGGGACCGGAATCGAACCGGTACGGCCGTAAGGCCGAGGGATTTTAAATCCCTTGTGTCTACCAATTTCACCACCCGGGCAATCGTGCGGCATTATCCTTGATGTCTCGCGATGTCGCAAGCGCTGTACGCTCTTCATGGTCTAATGAATTGCTGAATGGCATTGCACCGTACCTGTTGGCTTTTCCACGCATTCGTGCTGAGTTGATAAGTACAATCCTGCCCCACTGGGCCATTCCGCAATGATTTGGGCCATTGGCCTTGCCAGCGCATATGTGCAAAGATGTGTCCTGCGTCATCGATAGTTAGCCGCACAGCTTCAGCGTGCAGATCATAGGCAGGATGCTCTGATCCAGCATTGTCTGATGCAATGGCGATGGAAGGCAGCGGCGTATAACGTCGGGTCCTGAGATCAAGTCTCCAGAAGTCCATGACCTGAAGATCAACCCCCTGCCCGGTTGCGCCATCGGTACTAGAGAGAATCAGCGCATTCCGGTTATTAAGGGCAATACTCATAGGCCCGCTCGCTGAACTCAGACCGCTACCGCTTGTGGCTCTCAAACTGCCTGCCGGTTGCCACTGCTGATGGGTAAATTGATAGGCTTGTAGGAACAGCGGAATTTCAGCTATATCTTGGGAAATTTGATCGGTAGGGTCGTTTTGTGCGTCCAGTTCGAGTGGCAGGGCCTTAAAGACCCAGATTCGGAAATCGCCCTCAGGGTTATGCACATCAAGAACCTGTCCGGGCTGGATACGAAACCATTGCTGTCGGATGTGCAGGTCTCGATGAACTGTGGGTTGACTCGGCAAGAGGAGTTTGAGTGCCTCGGTTTCCGAGGGCATCAATGCAGCAGAGACAGCACCCGAAAGAACCATCATCAACAGAGCTGTGAGCCAGCGTGGTGTCGACATAAATCCATTCCATCAGGGTGGGCGAGCAGGATATGCGTGCTCTCACGGGTCCAATCACCAAGAACCCAGCGCTGATAGTTTCGGCGCTGGTGCATGGCAGGACGATGCGTATGACCGTGAATCAGTATCGAAACTGCCTGTTGCTGCATCAACTCATCCACTGTAGAGGGTTCGACATCCATGATGCTGACTGATTTGGCTGAGTTTGCCAGCATGCTTTTCTGGCGAAGCATTTGGGCGAGCATGCGCCGCTGTTCCAGAGGTTGTCCGAGGATGCTCTGTTGCCATTGCGGGTTACGCACCATGGAACGGTACTTTAGGTATTCATGGTCGCCCGTACAAAGCAAGTCTCCATGCGTCAGCAAGGCATCAGCCCCATTGGGAAGTTGCAGCTTGCAGGTCTCAGGCAGCAACTGGGCACCAATACGATCACACCACTGATGGTTGATCAGAAAGTCACGATTGCCGTGCATGAACGCCAGCTTGCCCCTGAAAGGGACAAGCTGCTCGACGATCTCTTGCAACCAAGGGGCATCGTCATCATCTCCAATCCATGATTCAAACCAGTCGCCGAGGATGAAGATCCTCTCGGCATCCCGATAAGTATGCAGGACCTGGAAAAAGAACGCAGTCAGTTCAGGCTGTTGTTCTTCCAGATGAAGATCCGAGATAAAGAGCCAATACACATCAGCCCTCGACAACTGAAGCCTTTTCGATCACAACCGGTTCAGCAGGCACATCCTGGAACGCACCCTGTCTTCCGGTTTTTACGGCCTTGATTTGTTCAACGACATCCATCCCCTCAATAACGCGTCCGAAAACCGCATACCCCCATCCTTGCATGGTCTTGCTGCTGTGGTTGAGGAAGCTGTTGTCTTTAACATTAATAAAGAACTGTGCTGATGCTGAATGTGGGTCATTGGTTCGGGCCATGGCAATACTGCCATTGGAGTTCTTCAACCCATTATCCGCTTCATTTTCAATTGGTTTTTCAGTTGGCTTCTGATTCATGTTGCTGTCGAAGCCGCCGCCCTGAATCATGAAATCATTGATGACCCGATGAAAAATCGTACCGTCATAGTGGCCGGAGCGCACATAAGAAATAAAATTTTCACAGGTTTTTGGGGCCTTGTCCGAGTCAAGTTCAAGGAGAATTGTACCTTTGGAAGTTTCAAGTTGTACGCGCATGAAGATCTCTTTACTGGTCAGTCGTGAAAGACGTTGAAAACGTCGTAGATCGATTATAGCGCAAGGTGCTCCTGTATCGGTACGATTCGATTGTTGTGCTCAGTAATCAGACGGGTATGCTCCTTTTTCCGATTGTGCATGGAACCCTGTTGGGCTCTATTGACACTAATTATTCAGGGAAAAACAGGGCAGGGAAGCTGAGCAGCAAACCCATCAAGACTTTCTGTTATTGTCCAATAGTGAAGTGCTTACGGTATAGAGTACGAGCGCGTTGACGTTGCGACATACGTTGGTTCACGCTGGAGCGCGGCGGATCATTTGAACGTATTGTCTTCATTTGCCGGGTTTGCAGCATTCGGGCATAATGCATTGCACGATACGGCTGATGAACTGACAATCCTGTTCCACTCAAGTGCCTGTTTGCGCCAGTGGCTGTCGATGGCTTGCGTGAAATCGGCTCGAACCAGTTTGGCGCGCGATTCGCACCATTCGGCTGATTCTCGGCGAATCACCACCCCCTCCAACGGCCCAGTGCGGTAATGGCTGAATGTTTTGGCGACCAGTTGCTTGAGTAATGTCATAGATGTTTTGCCGTGCAGGATTTGCGGTACTGTCGCTAAACCCGTTTTACGTGCCAGTGCATTGCGGCGGATACTGCTCCAGAAACGGTCTGCTGAACGGTCATACACATCAAAGAGCAGAAACCAGTCCGGCAGTGTCGTATACCCCAGAGAGTGGCGTGCTGTACACCATTCACCAAAAAGAATGAGGTTAGGTGTCAGTGCTGAACGTAGTGCTTCACCATGCTGCACGAGCCAGGCAGGCAAGCGGGTGAACTGCCCGACGTAGGGCTCTGCCAGATACTGCCCACGGTTTTGCGCGCGCAAACGGCCATCCAGCGCGAGTGACAGACCCAGATTTGCACCATCCAGCTTTTCCTCGACCACTACGTCGCCTGCCAGAAGCACTGCAACCTCTTTCGGCAACAATACCTTGTCTTCACGAGGGGAGGCTGGGCCCAGCCAGGCAAGGTGCGGGGTGTGTGGGAAGCGAAAGAATTCAGTCATGGTTCATTCTGGCAATGTGGGCAATGGTTTACCGGGAAACTTGGTTCGTTGACATCCTCCATGCCCTCAGTCTGCGACTGCCGCTTGCGCGGGCCTCTGAACCCAGTGGGGTCTACGGACAAGTCACGGAGGTATAGGATTCTTTGACAATTTCAAAGACCACGCAAGCGTGAGCGCATTTTTATTCCAGCATGGTCTTGAACATGCCCCGGCCTGAATCCAAAACCGATTTTGCCTGGTTGGTTTTGACCAGTGCTTGGGATGTGTACGTTGCCAATGAAAATAGCCACATTCTGGTTAACAAGATCCTTGCAGCCTAAGCCAATTCCCACAGAACCTAAACCTGTACTGGCTTTGGCACTGATTTCAACAACGAGATTGAAGTACCAGCGGCCTTGGGGGCATCTTCGTTAAAAGAACCGGCACGAAAACGATTCATTTGGTTGCCAACGTATTAATTCATTTCCGTATGCTGTAATTATAGTCAGCTTAAAACAAGGAGTCAACAACATGCGGATATCCCCTCTATGAATGACGAGGTTTTACGCACGAAAATTTGATAATGATAATTGCGCTAAGATCAGTCACTGAGCTTGTTGCTTGAGCACGAAAAAGGTATATTTTTTGCCTTTTGGGTACATGCACTCAATGATTGTGTATGGTTACTAGGATTCAGGGTATTTCAGGTGGGATATGGAACAGGAAGTAGTTAAGGATTTCTTGCGTCAGATTATTGAAGAAGACGTACAAAACGGTCGTTGTTCCTATCCCGTGACCCGTTTTCCTCCTGAGCCGAATGGCTATTTGCATATTGGACATGCCAAGTCGATATGCCTCAATTTTGGAGTGGCTGAGGAGTTTGGTGGACATTGTCATATGCGTTTTGACGACACGAATCCAGCCAAGGAAGATCAGGAATATGTGGATTCTATTCTTGAAGATGTCCGTTGGCTGGGGTTTCAGTGGAATGGTCCAGTGCGCTATGCATCCCACTACTTTGAAGATCTTTATCGGTTTGCCGAAGATCTGATCCAGCAGGGATTGGCCTATGTCTGTGATCTTGATGCGGAGACCATGCGGCTTTATCGGGGGACGCTCACCGAGCCGGGTCAAGACAGCCCTGGTCGTCAGCGCAGCATCGATGAAAACCTTGATCTGTTTCGGCGCATGCGCAAGGGTGAGTTTGCCGAAGGCACCTATACCCTTCGAGCCCGCATTGACATGGCCGCACCGAATATCAATCTTCGTGATCCCGTTCTGTATCGGATTCGGCATAAGGAACACCATCAGACTGGCCTGGCCTGGTGCATCTACCCCAGTTATGATTTCACTCACCCCATTTCTGATGCGATGGAAGGTATTACCCATTCCATCTGTACCCTCGAGTTTGAGGATCACAGACCGCTTTACGACTGGTTAATCGAGCATATTGATCTTGAAGCACGTCCCAGGCAATACGAGTTTGCCCGTCTTAATTTAAGTTATACCTTGACCAGCAAGCGCAAGCTAAAAATGTTGGTGGAACAGAAGGTTGTGGAAGGTTGGGATGATCCGCGCATGCCAACGCTTGCGGGGATTCGCCGTCGGGGTATTCCTGCCTCAGCAATACGTCGCTTTTGCAGCATGATTGGTGTGACTCGTTCGGATAGTGTTGTGGATGCGGCGGTTCTTGATTTTTGCGTGCGTGAACATCTTGAGCAGCATGCACCCCGGGCCATGGCGGTGCTTCGTCCTTTGCGCGTGATCATCCGTAACTGGGATGCTGGGGATACTTTGTGGATTGATGCCTCGGTGCATTCGCAGCGTCCTGAAATGGGGAGTCGCCGCATTGCCTTTGATCAGGAAATCTGGATCGACCGCGATGACTTTAGCCTGAATCCACCCAAAGGCTGGAAACGGCTGGTGCCGGGGGGAGAGGTACGTCTTCGCCACGCTTATGTCATGCGTTGTGATGAGGTTGAATGCGATGCGGAGGGACAGGTTCAGACCTTGTATTGCAGCGTTGATCGGGCAACGCTGGGTGCCAATCCGGAAGGCCGCAAAGTCAAAGGCGTAATTCATTGGGTCAGTGCGCTTCACGGGTGCGATGCGGAAGTTCGCCTCTACGATCGTCTGTTTCATGCTGAGCTGCCGGATGAGGGACAGGACGTGCTGAATGCACTGAACCCGGATTCGCTGACGATCGTACATGCCAAGGTTGAGTCCGGCCTGCTGAATATGAAGCCGGAAGATTCGGTGCAGTTCGAGCGGGAAGGGTACTTTGTGGCGGATCGCTACCTCTGGTCGCAGAAACCGGTCTTTAACCGGATTATTGCCCTCAAGGATCGCTGGAGCAAAAGCACATCGTGATTCGTATTTATAACACACTGACTCGGCAGAAACAGGAATTCGTCCCTCTGCATCCCCCGGTTGTCGCAATGTATGTCTGTGGCATGACCGTTTATGATTACTGTCATGTTGGGCATGCACGTGTCATGGTGGCTTTTGACTGTATCGCTCGCTATTTGCGCTTTCGCGGTTATCAGGTCCGTTATGTCCGTAATATAACTGATATTGATGATAAGATCATTCAACGAGCTCGCGCGCGAAATCAGGACTGGCGTCAGTTGACCCAGGAGTTCATTGATGCCATGCATGAGGATGCGGAACAACTGGCTGTTGAGCCTCCTGATGTAGAACCACGTGCAACCGAGTACATGGCTGAAATGATCAATCTGAATGATCGCCTCATTCGTGGTCAGCATGCCTATGTATCGACTACGGGTGATGTTCTTTTTTCCGTTCGCTCCTTTGATGGCTATGGGCGTCTTGGCCGTCAAAACCTCGACGACCTCAGGGCTGGGGCGCGTGTTGGTGTCGATGAAGAGAAAAAGGACCCGCTGGATTTTGTTCTTTGGAAGGCGGCCAAGGTTGGTGAGCCCTTTTGGCCATCCCCTTGGGGAAATGGTCGCCCTGGTTGGCATATTGAATGTTCTGCCATGAGTATGTGCTGTCTTGGTGAGCAACTTGATCTTCATGGAGGCGGTGGCGATCTCGTATTTCCCCATCACGAAAATGAAATTGCCCAGAGTGAGGCCGTCACCCACAAGCCTTTTGCATCAACTTGGATGCATGTTGGTTTTGTTAATGTTGATGACGTCAAGATGTCAAAGTCACTCGGAAATTTCTTTACCATTCGTGAAGTTCTGGAGATCTATCAGCCAGAAGTGCTGCGCTATTTCATTGTCTGCAGCCATTACCGCAGTCCGCTGAATTACAGTAACGTGCATCTGGATCAGGCCATTATCGCACTGGAACGTTTTTATCAGACCTTGCAGCAGGTGCCTGATGAGCCTTCATCATCGCATTTTGAGGCAGGGGCTGTCTGGGTAACCCGTTTCATCGATGCTATGGATGATGACTTTAATACTCCTGAGGCCCTTTCGGTTTTATTTGATCTGGCGCGTGAGATCAATCGAGCCGTCAAGGCAGGCGACTCCGCACGGGCAAATGCCTTGGGGGGGGTGTTGCGGCGACTCGGCGGCATTCTTGGCTTGCTCCAGGCCGATCCAGCCACGTTCCTGAAAAGCGGCGGGCTGCAGAAAGCTCAGGATTTGAGTGAAGGAGCCATCGAAGCCCTGATTGAACAACGTCGTTTGGCCAAGAAGGAAGGTCGTTTTACTGATGCCGATGCCATTCGCAAGGAACTGCTTGAAAAGGGCATTGAGCTTGAAGACAGCCGCCAGGGAACACGCTGGCGGAGAGTCAGTCCTGAATCCGCCCTTGCTGCAGACTGCGTTCGGCAGCCATAACTGCCTGCAACATAAGGGTGGCGATGGTCATGGGGCCGACGCCACCAGGTACGGGGGTATAGGCGCGAACACGGTTTTTCAGGGGATCGAGATCAATGTCGCCAATGCCCCCCGGATGATAGCCTGCATCCACAACAATGGCTTGATCCCTGATCCAGTCGGCTTGAATGAAACGGGGTTTTCCAACGGCGCCAACAACAAGGTCAGCATCACGCAGGATTTTGGGAAGATTCTGGGTGCGGGAATGGCAGATCGTGACCGTGCAGTCTGCCGCAAGGAGCATCATGGCCATCGGTTTACCCAAGATGGGGCTGCGCCCTACCACAACGGCATGAAGACCTGACAATGCCAGATCGTAGGCGGCTAGCAGGTGCATGATGCCTTGCGGCGTGGCTGAGCCATAGGCATCAAGCCCCATGCTCATGCGCCCAAAGCCAAGGCAGCCAACCCCGTCAACGTCTTTGCGTGCATCAATAGCATCAAAACAGGCGCGTTCATCAATATGTGCCGGGACAGGATGCTGCAGCAGAATACCATGCACATCCGGATGCTCGTTCAGTCGCTGGATTTCAGCAAGCAACTGTTCGGTTGTGGTTTCAGTATCCAAGTGCACGGGCAGCGATTCCATGCCAATACGTCGACACGCTTCGCCTTTCATCCGTACATAGGTTGCCGAGGCAGGATCAGCACCGACCAGGATGGTTGCAAGAACAGGAGGGTGTTCCCTGATGGACCTCAAGTTCTGTACGCGCAGGGCTAATTGGGCTTCGATCTGTTTGCTGGTCGATTTGCCATCAAGAATAATTGCCATGGTTGCTGAACCTTGTCTTAATTGAGTCGATCTGAAATTTCATCGCGCAAGTCCGCGACATCGTCTGTTGTGATATCAAGTTTGTCGAGTACCAAGGGGCCGATGGACTCCCATTCGTAGTCTCGTGTCTGGCCGGAAAACACGTTTGGGATCGCGCCAATATGCTCGGCAAGTTTGAGTACGCACATCAGTTTTATCTTGTTGGTTGCTTCTGGGGAAGAGTCGATTTGATTGGCAAAAAAATCCAGTACATCATGATGATGATTGATGATGTCGCAAAGATGTGCCGGCAGTTTCCATGACCGGGCAATATAGTAGCCAATTACCGCGTGATGTGACTTGAATTGCCCCCATTCGTATTCCGTGATCAGTTGTTCCTTTTGCTGGTAAGCTTGTTCCAGAATGGTCATGTAGTTGGCGAATTTGGATAGCAGCAGGGGGATGCCACAGTTGTGAAACAGACCGAGCAGGTAAGCTTCATCGGCATTGCGCATTTTGAAGTGCTGCGCTACAAACATGCATGACTGAGCCAGATCAATGGCTGAATCCCAGAATCGGGTCAGGGCAACAATACTGGAATCGCTCAGTGCCCCCTTGATGCTGAGACCAGCCAGAATGTTAAAAACCAGATTGAGGCCAAGCCGTTCTACTGCTTGACGGATATCAGTTATGGACTGACGGGCGCCAAACAGAGGACTGTTTACAATTTTCAGCATGGTTCCTGCCAGTGCCGGATCTTTGCGAATCAGATCAGCTATATGGCGCATATCCGGATCTGGCAGAGCCTGTTCCATCTGGATGTCGACAAGAATCTGCGGCTGAGGCGGAATACTTACGCCCTTCAGCGCATCCTGTAAGTCAGAATCAGAAATGGACTTCATGGTTGACACCTGACACGATCGATCAAGTCAGCAAGAATAGCCACGAACTTTGTTGCAGGCAACATTAAATGCTGAACTCTATGAATGGGCGTCAATCCTTGTACCTTTCTCTCTAAGGTTAATGGGCGTGAAGATCGCTTCAGGATATGGCCTTCTGTTGTTATTGGGTGCCCATTGGCCGAACCGAACCACAGTCCGACGACACAAAACGCATACGACTGCTGCTATGGATATGATGCGTTCCAGTAGGACCCGTGGAAGTGAAATTGGACGTTGACTCAACAACATTGGAACTGATCTGACTGTCTCCGCTGCCGCTTAAGCTTTGTGTTCCCTGCTGACAGGATAAGTCATAGTGGACATGATTGCCCTGGCGCTGCATATGTGCCGGCTTGCAGGACTGATTGCGGGGGTTAAGCATGGGCATGTTGTTGGACACCATGGCAGGTGTGAGACAGACTTTTATGCTGCCATCCGGGCTAAAGGAATTCTGAACCTGGCTCATGACGGCAGCCATTCGGGCGCGTTGTTCAGCCGGCATGGAGGCCATGGCTGCCTGCATGCGCGCTGCATTGGCACTCATGGCCGCTGTCGGTAATGGAGTGGGCTTGCCGTCAATCGTTTGCTCCAGAACTTGCATGGACCACAGTCCCGGTTGCATGATTGGATCATTTGCCTGAGAGAAGAGGGCTGTTGCAGCGAGGAGTGTGGTTGTCATAAAACCGATGAGTATGTGTCTCATATTTTCTGTTCCTTAAAAGTGGTGCTCAATGGCACACATGATTGATCCGCACTGCATCGTTCAAATCGTACTCGCGTATCGATGTATCCAAATGCTTCATCGAATGAAACAACAGTTGCCATTAGAGCATTCAGCTCAACTTTTTCTTCCCTTTCCTTTCCTTCCCTTCCCTTCCCTTCCCGTGCTTGTCTGCATCCACTGCTTCGAGAGGTTGGAGCTTAGGAGGCATCCCTAACATCGGTCATTTACTTCGGACACTTTACTTTGAATACAAGCTAGCCTAATACTTCAAGCTTGGTCTGGTCAACCGAGCTTTTCAAGCTTCGGCCATTCCTAAGCTCCCAATGGGTTTAGGGTAGGGCAGGGAGGATGGCGAATTCTCGATTAAGGCACCTTGGCTTGAGGGAAACAATGCCGTTTCCAGAAAACGCATGGGTCGCTTTGACTTAGGATTGTAGCCTTTTAAGTTGAGGGAGGAGGACTATGTACGCGATGAAAAAAAATACATAAGTCGGGTTTTTTTTCTGCATCTGCGTGCTGTGGGCTTTTGGACAAGGTTGGCGAGGCTTAAAATATCGCGTGTGAATCCAGCGAGATTGTGCCATATTTACGTCGATCATGTTGAGGAACTGCCTCAATGGACATTAGTGGATCACTGGGTTTGATCTTTGGTTCAAGAGGGTGCTCTAAGATGCTGGTTCGTATGGTTCGTGGCAGTTCCACTGTGTTGTGTTTTTTGATTATTGGGTTTTTAAGTTCCTTTGCTCAGTCAGGGGAACTTGCCCTGCAACAGGCGCAATTAACCTTGTGTGGTATGCCGGATACATCGGCTTCAGCCTGTCATACTCCCATTATCCCGGCAGGCGTTGCTACAGCTTCCGATCCTCATCTGGTTTGTCTTTTCCCTTTGATGGACGGTTTGCGTGGCTTGAAGCCTGTTTTAATGCCGGCAAAGTGTGAGACTGCCAGTAAACCGGTCACGGTGTCTGGTGATGAGCAAACCGGCTACTTGTTGCAGACAACGGGTCTTGGGCGGCAATGGTTGACGGTACGCTATCCATGGAAAGGACATCATGACTGGATGGTCCTTGCCATGACCGATCCCATACAGCATATGTTGGGAAGTCTTTTGGTCCAGAGTGTGCTGCAGCCGGATGGTTCCATGTTGCTGACCCCTGCCCGGGTTACTGGGTATGCTTGTGCCGGTGGAGTTCGTTCGCTGCAGCAGAATCCGGATGGCTCTGTTGATCTCGAACAGAACCTTGATGATCTCTCTGTTCTTGAGGTACTGGCCGGACGTTCAATGCCTTCAAAGCTGGGTGATCCCATGCAGTGTCAGACAACGGTGCACGTCCATCGAGACGCAGCTGCTGCCCAGTGGGCTATTCAGGGCATGAGCTGGCAGCCCGGTCCAGAGCCTTTTGGCCCCGGATGCCTGGATCAGGCAATGGCTGTATATCGTAATGGTTCAGCAAAAATCATTGAGGTACCGGAGCAGCGATTTCATGCCCTGTTTCGGGACTACACGACCTGCCATGACCAGGGTGTGGCACCGACAATCAGCGACTGATTCGATCGCGTAGTCGTTCCATTTTGCGAACGACCCATTGCAGCAGAATAGCTAAAATCCAGATTCCTGCGTGTGGCGAGGGGTAAACAATACGTCTTGCCTGCACAAAATCTTTTTCCAGCATCGCGTGCACCTGATCTGCTAAATGGATATCACGGACTTCCTGGTTTGCCTCCTGATTCCAGAACATGCCCCAACGATCCAAGTTGCTGGAACCAATCGATACCCAGTGGTCGCAGAGCAGGACTTTCATATGAATGAACCGAGGCTGGTATTCATAGATGGCGATATTATTTCGAATCAGACCCGAATAAAAGGATTGGCTGAACCAGCGCAGCCAGGGATGATCCTGATGCGGACCTGGAATCAGTAAACGAACATCAATTCCTCGTCGGGCTGCTTTTTTCAGCCCTCTGCGCAATCGTCGCGGTGGGATAAAGTAGGGAGTGGCAATCCAGATCCGCTGCTGAGCAGCGCGCATTTCAGCAAGCAGGCTGCGGCTGACCTGCAAGGGATGCAGGACATCGCTGGCCACTATACGGGCGATAGGTTGGCCGGAGGTACGCAAAGCTTCTGGCTGCGTTGCAGGATCTGGCCAGGTCTGCAGGAATAATTTTGACCACTCTGCCACGATCGGGCCGGAAAGTTGCAGCATGGTTTCCCGCCAGTGCATATGTTGCAAGGATGGATCAAAATCATCAGCAAATCCCGCACCTCCAACAAAGACCCACTGGTCGTCGACAATGATCATTTTGCGGTGGTTACGCAGCAGACTTGTGAAGGGACGAAGCCAGTGCCAGGGATTATATTCTGCCAGCCTAACTCCGCCATGGAGGAGACGTCTGCGGTCCTGGGACTTGAATCCCAAGCTGCCCACGCTATCAAAGCAGAGCCGCACATCAACCCCCTGTTGGGCGGCATGGAGCAAATGTTCGATCAGTTGATGCAGCAGTTGTCCTGACTCAACCAGATAAATTTCGATCCAGATACGTTTACGCGCCTTTCTCAGACAGCTGAATATCTCAGTGAAAAACTGATCGCCATTGATCAGGAGGGCATAATGATCGACACCGACCCATCCTGCTCCCACAAAGGGGTCAGGGTGCCATACGGGTCGCAGAGATTCAATTGAGTGCCTGGGCATGGACTACATGACCATGCCGGGCATCATGATGTGTGCAGGCTGGTTCATGGATGGTGAAACGACAGGATGATGCATGTGCATGGGCATCAGACGTGGTACCAGCAAGGTCCAAAGGCCTGCCAGGATCAGCAGGATTCCAGAAGCCTGACGAACAGGATAACGGCGCATCAGATCCTGTAATTTTTTTAGGAAAAAACTGCCAAGAAGCATGCTCGGCAGCGTACCGACACCAAAAGCCAGCATGGACAGGGCGCTGGCGCCTGCGGAGGCGGTTGTGGCGCTCAGGATCAAGGCTGAATAGACCAGGCCGCATGGAAGCAATCCCCAGATCAACCCGGCAGCATAGGCCGTTGGCAGTGTCCTAATAGGCAGAAACTTTCGACTGAGCGGCTGTACCCTTTTCCAGATATGAAAGCCTGCTTTTTCGAGAAAAAGCAAAGCACGGGACCAGCCTGCCATATACAGCCCCATGAGCACCAACATCACCGCGGCCAGCCAACGCAAAATCATCCATAAATGGAATGAGGCTGGCAGCATGCTCATGCTCAGCAGTCCGGCAGCAGCACCGAGCATCATGTAAGTACTCAGTCTGCCAGCGTGATAAGCAAGAATTCCAGGCAGTGGATGCTTCAGGCGATCTCCAGCTCCAAAAGCCGCCAAGAGGCCTCCGCACATCCCAATACAGTGTCCCGAACCGAGAAAACCCGAAAGCAGAGCAGCCATGACAATGGGAGCAACTATGGCAAGGTGGACAGGGCTCATTCTTGCAGACTCCGCTCAGTCCGCTGTTTTTTGCGCTGATCTTCCTTGTCGTCTTGAATCAAACGCCACGAAGAACCTTCAAGATCATCATACTGACCACTGTTGATCGCCCAAAGAAGCGCCCAGATGGCAAAACCCAGAACAATCAGACTGAGCGGAATCAGGAAGTAGATGGCACCCACAATACTGTGTCTCAACGTCAAATGAAGGTTGATCATAGCAAGGCTGATGAACAAGCGGCAAATTCTTCGCTCGATACTGTCTTTGTTGATGCATCATCATGGGACACCAAGGATATTGGTAATTGCTGGATTTCGTCCAGAATTGCCATGATGGGCGGATCAATGACAATGGATTATCGGTCAGACTCAGACTATGCTCATGATCCTGATAGTGTCTGAGTGTTTTCCATGCACGTTATTCCATTGATCATCGCCGGGCTTTTAGGGCTGCTGCATATTTATATTCTTGTTCTTGAGATGTTTCTCTGGACGCGTCCCTATGGTCGAAGAGCATTTGGGATGACGCAATCCCAAGCTGAATCAACGCGTGTTCTGGCAGCCAATCAAGGGCTTTATAATGGATTTTTGGCGGCAGGGTTGATCTGGGGTCTCTGGCCCCAGCCTGAGCAGAGGATTATCCTTGCCTTTTTCTTCGGTTGTATTTTTCTTGCTGGTCTCTATGGTGCCGCTACGGTGAGCCGCCGAATCCTCTTTATTCAGTCGGTTCCTTCCATGGCTGGCTTGTTGTCTTTGTTCTTGTTGTAAGCATGAAGTCTCCCACCGCTAAACGCCTTGCGACGTTGTAGCTGGGGTTTCCTGGGTCAACGACCTGAGCGCAGGGATGTTGCCACCACCACGACTTACCACGGTCTCACCAAGCGTGGGCCGTGTTACCACAGCCGGTTCGGAGCCCTCCGCCCCTACCTGGATCCTTG
>JAJZHM010000157.1 GCA_021804485.1 Pseudomonadota bacterium
GATCCTCTGGGCCGACTCAGTGTTTGTGGATGAGACATTCATTGCCCAAAAACTTGGCACCAGCCCCCCGGATTCACCAAGAATCTTCCTGATAGGACTTATGAAAATCCAGAGTGCAGCTAAACCCATTGAGACATCAACCTTTATCGAACAATCCGATACCGTTGCCCACTTCAATGGACAGACTTGGCAGGATCTTCCCCAGCATCATGAGTTTGATGTGACGAAAACTCCGGAGGTTCATGTACTGCAGCGATTTGCTATTGATGAGGCCATACGACTCGAACAACTTGGCTGCTTTGATTTCGTCGTAGGAAATCCCCCTTGGATCAATTGGGAGCACCTCGATCCCGAATACAAAAAGCTCATTCGACCATCCTGGCCTCCACTCGGTCTATTCAGCAAAGCTGGCAGGGATCGGGCATTCAGTAAGGAAGACCTCAGCGTGCTCGCCACCTACACAGCTTGCCTGCGATTTGGCCGAAATAAGACAAAAGTGGGTCTCCTCCTCCCCCAGGCACTGTTCCAGTCACGCAACAACGCCAAAGGATTCCGTCGCTTCCAGCTGGGTGCAACGGGCTTGTACCTTCAAACCGAAGGTGTTACCGATTTCAGTCATTATGCGGCTTTTGGTGATGCAAAAAACCGAACTGCAGCCTTCTTCTGCACGTTATCACCTGAACCCACCCGCTACCCGGTCTCCTATCGGCGCTTCATGCCTGAGACAGGCACACAGGGTTTTAGTGGCACCTATCAGCAATCATGGGCCATGCCCTCCAAAGAAGAAGATGACACCTCCAACTGGGCAATTTTCGATGACTTCGAAGAAATCCATTATGCCAGGAAAAATGATCGACCGTACCGGGCTCGTACAGGTGTCTTCACCGGCGGCGCCAACGCCGTCTATTACGTACGCATTCTTGATCAGTCGAATCAACTCGCCCTGGTTGAAAACGATATCGATCGCGCCAGAATCAAGGTTAAACAACAACGCTTTTGGGCCGAATCTGCTTTTCTCTACCCATTTGCCAAAGGACGTGATCTGAGACCATGGCATGTTGACCGACCCGCCAACCAGGGAATTCTGGTCCCCCATACCCCCAAGACCTGCATCAAACCTGTTTCACCGGTAAATCTTCTGCTTCAGGCACCTCAAATCTTGTCCTATCTGGCTCAACACAGGGAGATGCTACAAACCCGGGCAAGTTTCACCGCACAGGACCGCGCCCTTGCTTGCAAGGGTTATTACACCCTGCTGCGTGTTGGCGCTTATACCTTTGCACCCTACAAGGTTGCCTGGCGCTATATATCAAAAAACTTCTGCTGTGCCGTTATTAAACCTTCCGATCTGTTCGGGCATCCGCGCACAACCATACTCCAGGAAAAACTTATTTCGATCGCCTGTACGGAAGCAACCGAAGCCTATTTTTTATGTGCCTACTTGAGCGCCCCACACGTCACCAGGGAAATCGAGCGCCGCATCGTGGGTACACAAATCTCCGTACACGTTATTGAGGATATTTTTATCCCAAGCTTTGATGCCAGCAACCCTGTCCACCTCTCCATGGCTGCGCTGTGTCAGGAAGGTCATGAGAGCGATGGACTTACCGAAAATCGTTTACTCATACTGAGTAAACTGGTCAAAAATCTAACTTGTCTTTAACACTGATAAATAAATAACACTATTATTCAATATGTTATTGGAGATAAATTTTCCCAGCGGCACAACATTAGAAGATTACTTGGTTCCAAATTCAGAAAACAGAACGTCCTATTCTGACCGCTTACGGATGGCAGCTTCAAGGTCCTTCTCGCTGTAGGCGCCAGATAGGCCAAGGAAATCGAGCAGGTACGGGTCGCGGAAGACGAGGTCAGGCGTCATGCGACCATCGCGCAAAGTTGCCAGTTCCTGACGGACAAACGCTTCGGTGTTTTTCGACAGGGCCGTGCGCTCGAAGAGCATGCCGTCAATCTTCTGGCGCAGGGAGCGGACACTCCAGCGTTCAACCCGGCACATTTCGGCGTAGAACTCGCGGGCAAGCGGGTCTTTCAGCGGCAGCAGCAGGGTAAAATGGCTCCACGTCAATTCTTGCAACAGCGTCGCAAGAATCTTCTCGTCAGTGAACTGTTCGGCGAATCGGACCATTCGCGTCAGTGCCGAATTGCTGAAGCCTTTACCGAACTCCTGTTCCAATTGTTGTGCCAGTGTCGCAAGAATCTTCTGCCCGTATTCCCCCCGGCCATCGATCAGGTTCTCTTCCAGAAAACGCTTGCCGATACGCCAGTAGGCTATGGTCAGGCCGGCGTTCGCCGCGCGGGAAACCTGGCGTCGCACATCCTCAATCAGGGCGCGAATGTCCGTCAGCAGTGACTCTGCATTGGTTGCGGGGTGTGTCATTGGGAATCGCCCTGCAAAACAACGACGGCAGGCCCGGCAATGTAGTCGCTGGTCATGATGGACTGCACCTCACGGGCAATTGCCGTCGCCATGTGATTGATCCTGTGTGGCACGTCCTTGCCGTTATCGTTGATGACCATGTAGCGACAACCAGGCAAAGCAAATGGATCCAGATCCACTATCTCTATTATCCCGGAACCTCAGGGATGCCTTTCTTTGACTACATCCTGGCCGACTCTGTGGTGATTCCACCCGGGTATGAGCACTTCTACAGCGAGAAAGTTCTGCGCATGGAGGGCTGCTACCAGCCCAACGATGCCGCAGGCCACGCCCCCCAAGAGACCTCGCGCTACCAGTGGGGACTGCCAGACGATGCCATCATCCTTGCCAATTTCAGCCAGACCTACAAAATCACGCCCCAGATGTTCAGCCTCTGGTGTCAACTGCTGCAGCAGGACAACAAACGCATCCTCTGGCTGCTGTGCGAGTAGCCCTACATCCAGCAGCGGCTCAGGCAGGAGGCTAGCAATCGAGGCATCGATCCCAGACGTATTTTCTTCACCAAACATCTGTCCATACACCAGCATCTCAACCGGATCCGGCAGGCCGACCTGATCGTGGATACCTATCCCTACGGTGGACATACTCTGACCAGCGATGCCCTGTGGGCTGGGACGCCCGTGGTCACCAAGATGGGAAAGACCTTTGCCTCACGGGTGGCGGCCAGTCTGCTGATAGACGTTGGGATGGGGGAGTTGGTGGCGTATGATGATGCGGACTACACTAGAACTGTCGATGCTCTGCTCAGCCAACCTGCGCATAGATTTGGGGCTTTCGTTCCCAACATTCAGTATGAAAATATATTAAATTAATTTTAATTACGCATTTCGTGTTGCATGGCCATTTGCGTAGCCCATATTCTTGGCGAAATGGAGGACATGGAGTGGTCGCCGTGGTGTGTCACCGGATATTTTGTGTGGCGCTTCTTCTCTCGGTGATTGGGGTTGCGGCTGCTAACGATGACCCTTTCCATTGCGCTGGATCTCACTGCTCCCTTCAAGGTGATGGCACTTATCCCAACGTTGTGGTCGGCGTTATTCGTCATATTGGGCATAACCAGGATAGTCAGCAGGTATTTCGCTGGGCGCGACATCATGGTTGGTGGAAATCTCTTTTGGGTGATGCGCCTGCTTTTGCTGCGCATGTGCGTCCCGTCTTGTTACAGATACAAGGCCCCCATGGGCAGTTGTTGTTC
>JAJZHM010000067.1 GCA_021804485.1 Pseudomonadota bacterium
TGTCGTTGTTGGGGAGGTTGCAAAGTCCATGCTGAATACAGCAAGAACACAAGAGCAAGAAGACACAGATACAGCATGAGGTCAATATTCCAATGTGATGACACGATGATACATGGCTTATAGTTTATAAAAATGAGTGAGCATGTGGGGACGTTGTCGGTTATCGAGCATTACACGAGTACGGGCTTGAAGTTGATACGTCTTTGACGTATAGTTTGCGTATGTTTACTATCGTTGAAACCCCGACATTTGCTACGGATGCTAAAGCTCTTTGGACAGAGGAGGAGCGAGGGGCGTTTTGTGCCTGGTTGGCATCCAATCCCAGCGCTGGTGATGTTATCCCGGGTAGTGGTGGGTGCCGCAAGGTACGCTGGAATCGGGTTGGTACTGGCAAGAGCGGT
Source organism: Pseudomonadota bacterium (assembly GCA_021804485.1). GTDB lineage: Bacteria > Pseudomonadota > Gammaproteobacteria > Pseudomonadales > Moraxellaceae > JAJXWR01. Next base: position 402 of record JAJZHM010000067.1, read on the forward strand.
GGTGTGCGTGTGATCTATTTTGCCCGGCTGGCAAACGGTGAACTTTGGTTATTGGTTATTTATTCTAAGAGCGTGCGAGGCAATATTCCGGCACATATCCTGAAATCCATTCGAGAGGTCATTGAAAATGAGTAAGCTGGGAGCCATGACTGGCAAGGAACTGGGCGAAAAGATCTTGCAGTCTGTGCGTGAAATGAATGCGGGTGAGGTGGCGCGTGTAACCAAGGTAGAACCGAATGCAGTGGCTGCCGCCCGCCTCAAAACGGGCCTGTCGCAGTTGCAGTTTGCCCAGGTGCTGCATATTTCGGCGCGAACCCTGCAGGAATGGGAACAGGGGCGGCGTAAGCCATCTGGTGCTGCACAGGCGCTGATAGAGATCGCTTTCAAACACCCGGAAGTCATCACGGAGTCATTGAAGTCAGCAAGCTAAAGCTAGCCCCGTTCCTCATGACTGTAGAACAAATCTCCTTGACTAGTTGGCTGGTTTTTGAAACTTATTGTGGTTCGGCACGTAACTTGTGAATGGGACAATTATCCTAAACTTGCCCCATTGACTTGAACCAGTTGGCGCTTGTTTTGGACGTGAGCTTTTCTAGGAAAACAGCCAGAATCAGTTCAATAACCATGAGCATGCTGCTCATCAAGATTTTGACCACACGTTAACTCAAGTTCTCTAGGTTCCATTATTTTAATTGCTCCCGTGTTTTTTTGCCTTTTTCAGTCAGGCGATATTTTTGTGTCGGGCTTTTGGGCGAATCGGGCTGGGTCATTTCAACAAGATCTTCTGCGAGTGCTGGTTCCAGGTAATTTTTGGAGAAGCTAACCCGGTCTTTGATTTCAACGGCCTGCATCAATTCCGACCTGCTCAACTCACCAGCACAGGCAGACAAAATCTTCCTTACTTGCTGGGTTACTTGCTGGGTTACTTGCTGGGTTACTAGTTCAGCTTCTCCTTTCATATCGTCCTTCGTCACGGCGATATTGGCCGTACGCATCGCGGCAGGGTGCACTGGCAGGCGAAAGAGAAACCAAGTTCGGTCTTCATCGGTTTCAAATACAGGGTTGGGCGAACCATTCTTTTCGACGGCACGCCTGATTTTACGGATGCCTGTGGAACGACCTTCGGTAAGTTCCAGTTCCTTGAAAAACTCACCAATGCGCCGATTTCGATACCGACGGGTCGCAGCCCGACCTTCGGCCAAGTCCTCAATCCGGATGGAGCGATCCGGGCCAGGAAAACTCAGGATCATCAGTTCATCCGGCTCGATACGCACTTCCACCGGTTCACGAATTTCATAGGAGCGGTGATAAACCGCATTGACCAACGCCTCTTCAATTGCCGCATAGGGATAGTTCCAGATGCGATCAGCCTCTGCGCGATCCGAGTATTTGATCACCGTCTGTTTGAGATAGTTGCGCTGGATGTGGCTGAGCGCATCCCGGATGATGCGATGGATCGGCCCCTTGAATTCCTTCTCTTCAAAAATATCGCCGCCCGGCCCATCAGGGAAATAGACGACATCAATCTGGGTCACCGGAAAGAATTTCTCCGGGTTTTCGTTGAACATCATTAATCCGATATTTTTTGGAAATGGCGCCTCACGGGGACCACCGACGATGTTCATCTGGCGACCGAGTTGCTCCATGGAAAGTTGCGGCGCCTGTTTTTCCAAATCACTGCCCACTTCGTGCAGAAACTCTTCGATCAAGCGCAATGAAAGATCATTCAAGCTGGCTTGTTGGTTGTACCGGTCGTCAAAGGGGACCGTCGCAGTCAGACTGACCAGTTCTTTGAGATCCTCATTTCTGGCCACCACTGTGCTGGATTGTTTGCGAATATATTCACGCCAATCATTGTTGTTGTCCGAGAGGCTTTGTTTGGCCCGGTAGGGACGAGTTTCACCGGCAGGTACCCAGATCACCAGAATGGTTTGGCCCTGAAATGTGACTGGAACAGATCGCGGATGGTAGCTGGGTTGGATAGCACTATGGCCAAGATTGAGGATCTCCTTCTGAATGGCATCGAGCTGGCTGGGACTCAGTCCAGCAGGTGGCAGAGCAGGACGCCCGTCCTGCTCTTTAATGCCGACCACAATGTAACCGCCGCCCAGGTTGTGAAAATCGTTGGCGAATGCGCAGATCGTGTGCAGGACATCCTGCGGATTCCAGCCTTGTTTGAACTCCAGCCGCTCCCATTCAACTACATGGCCGTGCAGTAATGCATCAATAGAAATTGGCAATGCATGAGCTTCCACTCTTTATCCCTCCAGAACGATCCGTACCTTGGCCGGGTCCTTGCCCTTGGTGATCTGATCAATGTACTCATTAAAGCATTTCTTCATCTCCGCCGGGGTGGCCGGGCCGTCGGAGACCTGCAGTGCCTTTTGAGGCTCCTGCGCCTTGACGGTGACCTTGACCAGGCCTGAGCACTTCCTTTAGGGCGTGTACAAAGTTGCTGTCCAGCGGCACTGGCAGTTCCTTCAACTTGATAAAGGACTCAAGGGGCTTGCGGTCGTCGATCTCAAGCAGATCCATATTGTCCTGGGTGATCGGGTCCTCCTGGTTGCTAAGGATGGTGGAGGTCCAGGCCGACACCATAGCGTCGAGCTGGGCGTCCATTTGATCGATCATCTGCGAGCCTGCCGTCGCATTGGGTTCCACCGACGACCGGAATCCGCAGTGCGGGCAGAACTGCCTCGGCGTTGGAGAGCCAGGACACCGTCGGGCTGTGGTCCATGGTGAACTCGCGCAGAGCGTCAAGCTCATCATTGTTAACCCGGCAGCATCCAGCCTCGTTCAGCCAGTGATATGCTCTGGCTCCCTCCGATAACGACGTGATCAAGCAGTCGGACATCAACCAGACGCAGGGCTCGTTGCAGGGTTTCAGTGATCTGTCGGTCGGCGCCGGAGGGTTCGGCAATCCCAGATGGGTGGTTATGGGCGACGATGACTGCGGCGGCGTTGTAGTGCAGGCAGACGCGGACGACTTCACGAGGATGAACGCTGGCGCAGTCGATGGTTCCGAAAAACATTTCCCGGGCAGAGATGATGCGGTTCTGGGTGTCCAGAAACAGGCAGGCAAAGACTTCTTGGGTGCGGTGGCGAAGCCAACTGGTCAGAAATTTGCGGGTTGCTGCCGGATCACAGAGCACACCCTGACGCTGAACCTCTTCGAGGTAATGGCGTTCAGCCAGTTCGACAACCGCCTTCAACTCGGCGTAGCGGGCAGGACCCATTCCGGGTCGTTGCATGAGTTCGTGCATGGGAGCATGCAATACGGAGCTCAGGCTGCCAAAGTGCTGTATGAGGGTACGACTGAGTTCGAGAACATCCCGACCCTGATGCCCAGTACGCAAGAGAATGGCCAGCAGTTCCACATCACTCAAGGCTTTAGCGCCCCGGTTCAATAAACGTTCCCGAGGACGCTCCTCAGGCATCATTCCCTTGATGCTCATTGACTTCTCCATATTTGTCGAATGTGGTGTAACATCAACTATCCTTGTTGACACGAGCTATATTATGCTTCGCATATGAACTTCTGATGGCGGTATGGGTAAAATGATGACCTTGCAGGGACGACGCGTGCTTGTGGCGATCACAGGGGGCATTGCCGCTTATAAATGCGTTGAACTGGTGCGTCGGCTCAAGGATCGACAGGCACAGGTGCGGGTGCTGATGACCGAATCGGCTCAGGCTTTTGTGGGGCCGCTGACGTTTCAGGCGGTATCGGGAGAGCCGGTACATACCGAACTTCTTGATCCGGCAGCAGAGCAGGGGATGGGGCATATTGAATTGGCGCGCTGGGCTGAGTTCATGCTGGTGGCTCCGGCCACGGCAAACCATATGGCGCGACTGGCGCAGGGTTTTGCCGATGACTTGTTGGGTGCTGTCTGGCTGGCGCATGCCGGTCAGAAAATCATTGCGCCCGCCATGAACCAGCAGATGTGGCGTGCTCCGGCTGTTCAGAGAAATGCTGCCGTGCTGCAAGGTGATGAAGTTCTGATTTTGGGGCCTGCCAGTGGTGCGCAGGCCTGTGGAGATGTCGGTCCGGGTCGCATGCTGGAGCCTGCTGATTTGCTTGCACAGCTGGAAGCACTGTGTTTCAGGAAAGATCTGCATGGACTGAAGGTTGTTGTGACGGCTGGTCCAACCCGGGAACGGCTCGATCCAGTTCGTTACATCAGCAATTTTTCTTCCGGTAAAATGGGGTATGCGGTGGCGGAGGCCTTCGCGGAACGGGGTGCCGATGTGGATCTGGTTAGTGGGCCGGTACAGCTCTCTACTCCGGTCGGTGTGCGGCGGATCGACGTTGAGTCGGCTGGGGAGATGCATAAGGAAGTGATGTTGCTGGCCTCGTTTGCCGATGTTTTTGTGGCTACAGCCGCTGTTGCTGATTTCCGGGTCGATGCGGTGGCTGCGCAAAAAATCAAGAAGGATGCATCGGGCCTTCAGTTGAACCTTGTTCCCAACACCGATATTTTGGCTGATGTTGCGTCCCTGTCCGAAGAATGTCGTCCTTTTGTGGTTGGTTTCGCGGCTGAAACGCAACAGGTTCAGCACTTTGGTCGCGACAAGCTGGAGCGTAAGCGGCTTGACATGATTGCCTGTAATGATGTCTCTGCCCCAGGTCTCGGTTTTGGCAGTGACCGTAATGCATTATGGTTGCTCTGGAAGGATGGTTCATGCCAACTGGCAGAAGCTAGCAAGAAACATCTGGCCCGACAACTGGTAGATCATATACTCGAACAACGTACCCGGCAGGGAGTGCATGACTGATGCAGATACAACTCAAAATCCTTGATGATCGACTGGGTACCCGATTTCCATTGCCCGCTCATGCGACAGACGGCTCTGCAGGCCTTGATTTGCGTGCTTGTTTGGATGTGCCGCTGCAGCTTGAACCTGGTTGTACGGAATTGATTCGGACGGGCATCGCCATTCATATCGATGATCCTGCCTATGCAGCCATGATTCTGCCTCGGTCGGGCTTAGGGCATAAACACGGCGTCGTTCTTGGTAATCTGGTGGGATTGATTGATTCGGATTATCAGGGGGAGCTTATGGTCTCCTGCTGGAATCGAAGTCAGATTCCATTCCTTGTTGAGCCGGGTGAGCGAATCGCCCAGTTAGTGGTGGTACCTGTGCAGCGGGTTGACTGGCAGATTGTCGAGGAATGGCAAGAAACATCCCGTGGTACAGGTGGGTTTGGCCACAGCGGGAGGGTGTGACCATGTTCAGGAAAAAGGTGAAACGGGCAAGTTCGGAAGCAGGGCTTTGGAGTTTGGCTGTACGGGATATCATCTCTTCCTTATTGGTGTTCGTGCTGGCGGTTGTGGCAAGTGATGTCCTGATTTATCAACTGGTCGTGGTGCGGGAGGGCTGGCAGCAAACGCAACGGCTTTCCATGCTTTATGCCCGACACTATCTGACACTGACCAACGATACCATAAGGGCGACCCAGCGGGAGTTAGACAGTCTGAATCGTCCTGAGTTCGTACCCTTGGCTGTTCAGGGAAACTGGGCTGCAATTGATCAGATCAGCCAGCAACTTCTGACTGATAACCCACGTCTGCAACTTTTTGCCGTGTTGCCACCGGGGTACGCAACGCTGCCGATCAGCAAAAATTTGCCTTTTTCCACACAGGACATGATTAATCGGAGTTTGGCCGGACTTTCCGCCCCGCCGGAGATCAGCATGGTGCATGGCCAGCATCTGCTGCATCTCGTTCGCCCACTGCTCTCTGATGGTCATGTGGTTGCAGTGGTGGCAGCCAGTTATCGAATGCCTGATTTCAGTGGTGAGTTTAGCAGTTTTGTCGCGGATGACGGTTATGTGGTGCTCAAGGAGGCTGTTGCAGGTTCTGGGCCGGTTGTTGCAATGTCCTCCGGATCAGCCAGTTGGGCATCGGAAAATCCAATCCGGTTGCCAACCAGCAGTGCCAATCTGACTCTGGAGTTTTCGCCAGGACCTGGTTTGCTTCCTTCGGATGTCTATACCCATATGGTTCTGATGGTTTTGTCGGGTCAGATCCTTGTATTTTTTATCGTGATCGCTATGATGCTGCGGCGCTTTCAGTCGCATCTGCAGGACGATATCCATCTGCTGCTCGGTAAAATTGACGCACTGACGCATGGCAATCATTCAGGCAGTAAAACTCCATCCTTGCAGATCATGCAGCGCTTGATGGGTCAGTTGGAACAGATGTTTTCGCATCGCAGGGTGGTCACTCAAGATAGTTCTTTGCCTGCCGAAGGTGAACGGACCAGTACTGAGGATGCCCTGCTCAGCAACGTTCAGATCGCGGAGGCAGACAGTGAATTGCTGTTAGGCCGGTCAGAGCCAACAAATAATGTTCAAGTTAAGGAAATAACCATGGAAAATGCAATGCCAGGATCAAAAGCAACCGCTAGCCCTGTCCCTGAGTCGCAAGCCATAGCGCTTGATCCAAGCATGTTTCGTGCCTACGACATTCGCGGAACAGTTGATCGGCAGCTGACGGCTGCTGCTGTGTTTCAGATTGGTCAGGCTCTGGGCAGCGAAGCACTGGATCGGGGTCAGACTCTTATGGCGGTTGGTCGGGACGGGCGCTTGTCCGGACCGGCACTTTCGGAAGCACTGATCAAGGGCTTGTGTGCATCAGGGATTGATGTCCTGGATGTAGGCCGAGTGCCCACCCCAGTACTGTACTATGCAACCCGTACTATGGGTACGGAATCTGGGGTGATGCTGACCGGAAGCCATAATCCTCCTGATTACAACGGTCTAAAAATGGTCGTTGCCGGTGAGACTTTGTATGGCGATGCCATTACGGCGCTCTATCAGCGTTGTCGGGAAGGGCAATTGCGACAGGGTCAGGGACAGGTTCAACGCAAAAATATCATCAAGTCTTATATCGATGCGATTACAGCGGATCTTGCGCTTGCACGGCCACTGAAAGTGGTTCTGGATGCCGGGAATGGCATTACTGGTGAATTAGCACCACGCCTTTTTCAGGAACTGGGTTGCGAGGTTGTGCCGCTTTACTGCGAAGTAGATGGCAACTTCCCCAATCACCATCCGGATCCTTCCAAACCCGAGAACCTTGAAGACTTGCGTCATGCGGTTTCAGAACATCATGCCGATCTGGGTTTGGCCTTTGATGGGGATGGAGATCGTGTTGGGGTCATTACACCGGCTGGTCGCAATGTCTTTGCAGATCGCTTGCTGATGCTGTTTGCCAAGCATGTACTGGTCAGTAATCCGGGTGCGGATATTATCTATGATGTCAAATGTACCCGTGATCTGCGCAGCCTGATTGCTTCGCACGGTGGCCGACCCATCATGTCCCGTACCGGACACTCGTTCATCAAGGCCAAACTCAAGGAAACCAATGCTTCCTTGGCCGGAGAGATGAGCGGGCATATTTTCTTCAATGATCGCTGGTTTGGCTTTGATGATGGTCTCTATGCAGGCGCACGACTTCTGGAAATTCTGGCGCTGGAGACTGCCGATGCAGACCAGATTTTTGCAGAGTTTCCGGACCGTTTCAGTACACCCGAGATTAATATTAAGGTCAGTGATGCCAATAAGTTCCAGATCGTGGAAGCGCTTAAGGCAAATGCGCAATTCAGTGACGGACAGGTCAGTACGCTTGATGGTTTAAGGGTCGATTTCAGTTCAGGTTGGGGGTTGATTCGTGCATCAAATACGACACCGGTTCTGGTTGCCCGCTTTGAGGGCCTGACGCAGAATGACCTGGATCAGGTACAGGCGCGGTTCCGGTCTTTGTTGGCCAAGGTTGACCCCAGTCTTGAAATTCCCTTTTGACGAGTACATTGTATGACACTGAACCGGGAAGAAGCCCTTAATGTCGCTAAGGTCCTCACCGAGGCCTTACCTTATATCCAGCGTTTTACCGGCAAGACGGTGGTCGTCAAATACGGTGGCAATGCCATGACGGGTGATCAGAACGAGGATGCCTTTGCTCGTGACATTGTTCTGCTCAAGACGGTAGGCATTCATCCGGTAGTGGTGCATGGAGGCGGTCCACAGATTGGTGAAATGCTGAAGCGTTTGGATATCCCGTCTCAATTCATTGCCGGCATGCGTGTGACCGATGCCGAGACCATGGATATTGTCGAGATGATCCTCGGTGGCAAGGTTAACAAGGCCATTGTTAGCCGCATCAATCAAAACGGTGGTAAGGCAATCGGCCTGACGGGTAAGGATGCCAATCTGATTCGGGCCAGAAAAATGCTGGTTGCTGAGACTCAGGGTGATGGTCAGATACTCATGCGTGATCTTGGGCAGGTGGGTGAAGTGGTCGAGATACGCACCGATCTGCTGCGGATGATGGTGGCCAGTGATTTTATTCCGGTTATTGCGCCAGTGGGTGTCGGTGAAGACGGTGAGTCCTACAACATCAATGCAGATCTTGTTGCAGGCAAGGTAGCCGAAGCGCTGAAAGCGGAGAAGCTGATTCTGGCCACCAATATCCCAGGCGTACTCGATAAGAACAAGAATATCCTCACTGGACTGAGTACGGCAGATGTGGATGCTCTGATTGCTGATGGTACGATTTACGGTGGAATGCTGCCGAAGATTGCCTGTGCTCTGGATGCCGTCAAGAACGGAGTGGTCAGCGCCCATATTTTTGATGGTCGTGTTCCACATGCCACGTTGCTGGAAGTCTTTACCGATGAGGGTATGGGGACCTTGATCAAGAATCGGGTCTGAGGCGTTGCCAGGTTTCAAATCGGTAGCTTAGTCCCGATGATGTCCGGGAACGGGTTGAGTCGATTTGTTCGAACTCAACTTCGTTCCATTCAGGAAACCAGGTGTCGCCTGTGTAGGTTTGTTCAATTCGGGTCAGGTACAAACGATCGGTCCGTGGCAGCGCCAGTGCATAGATCTGGGCGCCGCCAATCACAAAGGAGCGCTCTCCAAGTTTAGCAGCATGACTCAGTGCCTGTTCAAGGTCTTGATGGCTGAAGGCCGGAGGTTGCAGCGTGCGTTGTTGCCGGCTCAGAACCAGATGGGGTCGACCTGGCAAGATTCCGGGCAGGGACTGAAAGGTGCGATGTCCCATGATCATGGGACATCCCATAGTTAATTCCTTAAAATGACGAAGATCTTCTGGCAAATGCCAGGGAAGCCGATTGTTTTGACCGATGAGTCCACGGTTATCCATGGCCGCGATTATACAGAGCTGCATAAGGGTTCTTCCGACAATCAGACCGCGACCAGAGCTGGGATGGCAGGATGGTATTGGTAGCCCTCCACCTGGATATCATCAAAATCAAAAGCAAAAAGATCCATGCGTTCGGGGTTCAGGTGCAAGGTTGGTTGGGGGTACGGGCTTCGGCTCAACTGCAGGTCAGCCTGATCAAGATGATTGAGGTACAGGTGGCAGTCACCTCCTGTCCAGATAAAATCACCGGGTTTCAGGCCGGAAATATGGGCGATCATGTGGGTCAGCAGGGCGTAACTGGCAATGTTGAACGGAACCCCCAGAAAGACATCAGCACTGCGCTGATACAACTGGCAGGACAGACGTCCATTGGCCACATAAAACTGAAACATGACATGACAGGGCGCCAGTGCCATCTTTGGAATTTCAGCAACATTCCAGGCTGAAACCAACAGGCGTCGTGAATCAGGCTGCTCCCTGATTTGGTTCAGAACTTGCTGAATCTGGTCGATATGCTGGCCATCAGCAGTCGGCCAGGAACGCCATTGGGCTCCGTAGACCGGGCCAAGATTGCCTTCATCATCAGCCCACTCATCCCAGATGCTCACACCCTTTTCCTTGAGGTAGGCAATATTGGTGTCCCCCCGAAGAAACCAGAGCAGTTCATGAATGATGGATTTGAGATGCACCCGTTTGGTCGTTACCAGGGGAAAGCCCTGTTCCAGATTAAAACGCATCTGATGCCCAAAGATGGAAAAAGTACCCGTACCGGTGCGGTCCTGCTTGAGTGTCCCCTGGGTACGAATCAGTCGGAGAAGGTCAAGATATGCCTGCATGTCGGGAGTTCCTGTTTGGCTCTAAGACTCTGGTTAGGTTTGAGATGGCTGGGGTCTGTTACGGTAGGCGAGGGCCATCAGTACGACACCGGCAAGAATCATGGGTGCGGAGAGCATCTGTCCCTTGGTAACCCAGCCCCACAGGATGAAGCCTTGATCTGCATCGGGTTCCCGGAACAACTCCATACAGAAACGGGCAATGCCGTAGCCGATCAGGAAAAAACCGGAAACAGCCATACGAGGCCGGGGTCTGGAGGAAAAAAACCACAGCAGTATAAAAAACAGTAATCCTTCGGTTAGGGCTTCATAAATCTCAGAGGGGTGTCGGGGCAGATTATCGACATGCGGATAAATCATGGCCCAGGGCAATGTCGGGTCGGACACCGGACGTCCCCAGAGCTCACCGCCAATAAAATTGCCAATCCGTCCGAAGAACAGTCCCGGAGGGACGAGCGGAGCAATGAAATCGGTAATCTGAAAAAAAGTACGACCGGTCTGACGGGCAAACAGCCACATGGCCACAAAAACCCCGATCATGCCACCGTGAAAGCTCATACCACCTTCCCAAACCCGAACAATCCAGAGTGGGTCTGCCAAGGCACGTGCCGGTTCATAGAACAGGACATAGCCAAGACGACCTCCCAGAATGACGCCCATGGCCGCGAAGAAGATGACATCACCTACTTCATCAATATTCCAGCCTGAGTTGGCCTGTTTGGCGCGCCAGGTGCCCAATCCCCAGCCACTGGCAAACCCGCACAGATACATCAGGCCATACCAGTGTACTTTAAGAGGGCCTAAGGACAACGCGATCGGATTGATGTGGGGATAAACCAGCACGCTTTGTTACCTCCGGGTTATGAGTGGGGTTTATTGTATGCCAATTGCCAATTCTTGGCATACAATAAACCGGTTGAATTGTTGCTAAGTCAGGATGCACAATGTGACATGAGGGATTGGGGAAGCGCTGCATGTGTCTGGTTGCAATTGCCTGGAAGTGTGATCAGGAGTGGCCCCTGCAGGTTTGGGCAAACCGTGATGAGCGTCATGATCGTTCGGCTTTACCGCTGGCGCACCGGCCGCAGGGATGGGTTGGTGGCAGGGATGAGGAAGCCGGAGGAACCTGGATGGCACTGGATCCTAAGCGACCCCGTTGGGCAGCTATTACCAATGTGCGTGAACCCGGGCGTCCGGCGGGCAGTCGCTCCCGGGGCGATTTACCCGTTGCCTTTGTGCAATCAAGCCACGATCCGCTGAGTTTTTTTGAACAGCTAAGGCCTCGGCTGCAGGATTACGCCGGATTCAATCTTCTGGTATGCGATGGTTCTCAACTCTGCTGGTTATCCAATCGCCATGAACAGCCGATACTTCTGGAACCCGGGATTCATGTGATAAGCAACGGTAACGTTGGTCATGACTGGCCAAAACAGCAGCGTTTGGCTGCCTGCATGCAGTCGTGCCAAACCTGGTTGTCATGCCTGCATGATGAAACCCAGCCTGCGGATGACCTGCTGCCTGATACCGGGGTTGGCCTAGAGTTTGAGCGGCTGCTTGGGCGTATTTTTATCCGGACTCCTTTCTATGGAACGCGGTGCTCCTCCAGAGTTCGGCAGGGAAATTTGGGTGCATGGAGCTTTGAAGAGCAGAGCTGGAGTCCGGATGGTGAAGCCTTTGGTCCGATCCGGACGTTGGATCATCGTCAAAACTGAGGCCAGAGACCGCGATGGTTCTGTTCATCAATCTCACCACGAGCCTCCTGGATAAGATCTTCAACATCGGCAATGTTCAATCCCAGAAAACGCGCGACAGCAGGGCAGACCAGAACCCATTCGTGGTCAACATCATTTTTACCAAGACGTTCATACAGACTGGCTGCATGCTCAGCCATTTTCAGCAGAGCCAGAAGCAACAGTGGTTCGCGATCAATTTCCCCATTGGTAAGCTGACGGTTTGCATCATGATGAACCTGAATGGCTTCACAGACGGAATCCGGTAATTTCCAGTAGTGTGCGATCCATGCGCCGACGGAAGCATGCTGGGTCTTGATCTGCTCTTCTTCAAAGGCAGCCGGGTTGGATGTGGTATAACTTTCAATCAGGGTGTCCGCATAAGTCGGAAATTTGCGTAGCATCAAGGGAATGCCGCAGTTATGGAACAGGCCTGTCAGATATGCGGGCTCATCGATGCCAAGGCGCAGACGTCGTGAAAACGTGGCACAGGCAATACCTGTATCTGTACAGCTTTGCCAGTAGGTCGGGAAGAGCGGGTGCGTTGTATTGCCAAGAGCAGCCCGCAGGAACATGGCATTGACGATGTTAAGTACACTCGACAGGCCGAGGATGACCACAGCCCGGTGCAGTGATTTGATCTTGTGCGGCAGACCGTACAAGGGTGAGTTCACGGCGCGCAGTACTCCTGCAGAAACCCCTTGGTCGGTGGCGATCACACTGGAAATCTTGCCGATATCCGGATAAACCTCGCCAATGTCATTCAGCAGTTGTGGTCTTGGCGGCAGTTGTATCCCTTTGATCAGGTTACTTGCCTCGTTTAGTTGCAAATCAGCCATGATGAAGCCCCAAGCCAACATCCAATTGTTCAAACCAGTCGAGAAATTGTTGAACCTCGGCACCACGGAAGATTCGTCCGTGCTGGGGACAGAGCATCTGTACATTCAAGGCACGCACCCGGCGAATCCATTGCTGCTTGGCGGCATTGGAGGGCATCCAGCGTTGATGGAAAAATCGCATTTTGCTGGTGTGTTCTTGAAAGTTTTCCACAAAAAGTGGAGCGTCAATCGGTTCCAGGGCAGCGCCAACATCGCCACTGAACAGGATACCGGAGGCGGCATCAAAGACATGGATGTTGGCTGATGAGTGCAGATAATGAGCCGGGATAAATTCCAGTTCCACACTCCCCAGACTAATGCGTCCACCCCGATCGTCAATTGGCTGAAACTTGATGTTGTTCATGCCGTAGTGGCGCAGAAAACCTTCCCAAAGGCTAGGGGCATAGAGCGATGCATTACTAAGTACTTCATCCCAAAGCCCGAGCGAAGACACCACGTCGGGATCCTGATGGGATGAAAAAAGATAAGTAATCTGATCGAGGGGCACTTCACGCAGGACGGCAGCAAGCATGGGTGCAAAGACTTCGATGCCCCCTGGATCGAGCAGCATGCTGCCATGAGGTGTCTGGATCAGGTATTGGTTGGTGTCAATCAGATTATCTGGCTTGGTTGGGTCCCGGCCAAAAACAACCCAGCGATGGCTCGGGGACTCAAACAGATTCAGGCTTTGCATAGTATGGTTAAACTCCTTTCAGATGAGATCCTGAATGAGACGCTGGGAGCGCATGACATGATCCTTGATGACGTCTGCCTGTTGCTGAATGGTATTGGCCATATGCACCAGTGTCTCCTCAAAGCGCCCTGTCTGGGTGGCTTCAAGACGTGATGTGACCGAAATGACATTGGCAGCGCGCATGAAATGCAGAATTTCATCGAGTTCCGATGCAAGAATATGCAGTCCCTTGCGATAGCGCTCGGTGAGCACGATTCGCTCCTGTCGGGCAAGGCATTTACGAATGGTCGGATCGTGTTCCAAAGCCCGATTGCTGGCTTTTGCCTGTTCAAGTCGTTCGGTAAACTGTTGGGCACGCCAGCTTTGTACCGCCATTTGCGAGATATCAAGAGCTGTACGGTTGATCTGGGAGGCAATCTGGATGGTTTGATTGGCCAAGGTGTCAAAGAAATCGGAAATGACTTTCAGGCTCGCAGCCTGACTGCCCGCACGTAATACCACCACCCGGGCATTTTTGGCACTCAATGACAGTTTGTGCGCAACCATGCTCGCGTAATGCAGTTCGGTTGCCACAGAGGCTGCGCATACGCTTGCTCGGGAAGGAGAAACTGAGGAGTTGGCATTCATAGTTTGCTTCCCTGCAGAAGAGGCTCATCTGCACTTCATTATAGCCTATTGTTCTCTCTATTCAGGTTATAGATTCAAGATATAGTCGTATGATCATGTTTGAATTTCGCTCAGAACAGAACGCTCAGGTTTAATGCTCAGGTCCGATCCATAGACCCA
>JAJZHM010000158.1 GCA_021804485.1 Pseudomonadota bacterium
GTCGTCTGGTTCAACTGGTGCTTGATGAGGATACACCGACCTTTGAGCTTCTTGATATGCTGCTGGCCAAGAAGAGAACGGCTGATCGCCGGGCTTGGCTGGAACGATCCGGCCATCTGGCCCAGATCTGAGTGCTGTGCAATTTTAGCGATGAAGAGAATCGGATGGCACGGTGCCGTCTGCTGAGGAGTAGTGATGTCCCTGTTTGAAATGGTGCCGCTTCGTCAGTATGCTGAGCGGGCTTATCTTGATTATTCCATGTATGTGATTCTCGATCGGGCTTTGCCCCATATCGGAGATGGACTTAAGCCGGTCCAACGTCGTATCGTCTACGCCATGAGTGAATTAGGCCTGCGCCATGCTGCCAAACACAAGAAATCGGCACGCACCGTCGGGGATGTTTTGGGTAAATATCATCCGCATGGTGATTCAGCCTGCTACGAAGCTATGGTTTTAATGGCGCAACCATTCAGTTACCGTTATCCGCTGATTGATGGGCAGGGAAACTGGGGCTCGGCAGATGATCCCAAATCGTTTGCAGCCATGCGCTATACCGAAGCACGTCTGCCGGCCTTTGCCGATGTTCTGCTGGCAGAACTGGAACAGGGTACCGTTGAGTGGGCCAGCAATTTTGACGGAAGCCTGCAGGAACCAACACTTTTGCCGGCGCGTCTTCCCCATGTGCTGCTTAACGGCGGAACCGGTATTGCCGTGGGGATGGCGACGGATATCCCACCGCATAATTTGGGTGAAGTGACGGATGCCTGCATCCATTTGCTGCGTCACCCGGGAGCTTCCCTGGATGACATCCTGATGTTTATTAAGGGCCCCGATCTGCCGACCCAGGCTGAAATCATTACCCCAGCTCATGAACTTCTGACCATGTATGCCCAAGGGCGTGGCAGCTACCGTATGCGTGCTGTTTATGAGGTTGAAGACGGTGATGTGGTGGTTACGGCATTGCCGTATCAGGTGTCTGGAGCGCGTGTTCTGGCGCAGATTGCAGAACAGATGCAGGCTAAAAAGCTGCCCATGGTGGTTGATCTGCGCGATGAATCTGATCATGAGAATCCTACCCGTCTGGTGATTGTGCCACGCTCGCAACGGATTGATGTTGATGCAATGATGCGTCATCTGTTTGCCACGACGGACCTTGAGTGTAGTTACCGGGTCAACCTGAACATGATTGGCCTTGACGGTCGTCCTCAGGTGAAGAATTTGCTCTTGATTCTGAATGAATGGCTTGAGTTCCGTTTGCGGACGGTAACCCGGCGGTTGCAGCATCGTCTCGACAAAGTCGAACAACGCATTCATATTCTGCAGGGATTGTTGATCGCCTTTTTGTCGATTGATGAAGTTATTGCCATCATTCGTTATGAAGATGAACCCAAACCTGCCCTGATGCAGCGTTTTGGACTGACAGACATTCAGGCAGAGGCCATTCTGGAACTGAAGTTAAGACATCTGGCCAAGCTCGAAGAGATGAAAATTCGGGGTGAGATGGATGACCTTGAAGCCGAGCGTCAACAGTTGCAGGCTTTGCTAGGATCAACCGATGCCTTGAAGATGCAGTTGATTAAGGAGTTGGAACAGGATCGGGCACGTTTTGCGGATGATCGCCGTTCAGCGATTGTTGCACGCCCGGAAGCACGGGCTCTGACGGAACAGGAGTTGTTGCCCAGTGAAGCCATTACCGTCATCCTTTCGGCCAAGGGCTGGGTCCGTGCAGCCAAGGGCCATGATGTTGATGTATCCACAGCCAGCTTCCGGGCAGGTGATGCCTTTTTGATGAAAGCCGAGGGTCGTAGTCAGCAACTGGTGCATTTTCTCGATTCGACCGGGCGTAGTTACTCCCTTCAGGCCTCCAGTCTGCCTTCCGCTCGAGGGCAGGGTGAGCCCTTAACCACTCGGCTCAGTCCTCCACCAGGCAGCAGTTTTCAGGCGGTCTTCATGGGGCAGGCGGAGGACAACTGGTTGCTTACCTCAGATGCTGGGTATGGATTTATTGCCCGTATGGAGGATGTTGAAGCAGGCAATCGCAATGGTAAACAGATTATCAGTGTGCCTGAGCGGGCTCAGGTGCTGCCACCTTTACCGGTGCATGATGCAGCGCTGCTGGCGCTGTTGAGTGATCAGGGTCGCTTGCTCATTTTTACGGTCGATCAGTTGCCGCGACTTGCCAAGGGCAAAGGCAACAAGCTGATGCAGCTGTTGGAAGAAGAACGCTTGCTCGCCATGATCTTGCTAAAGTCGGAAGATGCACTGAAAATCACTGCGGGTGCCCGTTTTACCCTGATCAAAGGTGCTGATTTAAGGCTTTATCTCAGCGAAAGGGGGCGTCGAGGCCATTTATTGCCCAGAGGCTTTCAGAAAGCGGAGCGACTTGAGGTGGTGCCTGCCTAATAACCGCAGGCGAGGGTGTCAAGATGGTCAGAAGCTTGGACACGTGATACATAAGTACGGATACCGCCGTTTTCGAGTAACTCGAGAACCCGGTAGCCCGGGCCGAGCGGATCCAGGGCAAAGCCATCACTGGCCGGTTTAAACTGGATGCAGGTTGATGGGCTTGTCCAAACCGTTGTTGCGGCAAAGCGGACCTCAGCCTGCTGGTGCACATGCCCACAAAGGACAGCCCGAACAGTATCCTGATATTGATCGAGGATCTTTTCGAGGCGTCCTGGGTTATCAATGCATTGACGATCCAGCCAGGCACAGCCGATGTGGCAGGGTGGATGATGGGTAACCACTAGGGAAAATATACCGTTGGCTCTCGCCAGTGACTGTTCCAGAAAAAGCAGATGTTCGGCGCTGATATGTCCATGAATCTGATGTTCAACACTGGAGTTGAGCAGGATAACCTGCCAGCGGGGGTGTGGCTGGAGGATGCCGGGACTAAGAACGGGTCGTAACCCAGAGTATGCCTGCATGGGTTGGTCAAGATCATGATTGCCCTGGATCCATCCCTGCGATTGGCCAATATACCGGGTTTTCTCCCAAAGTCGCTGATAGGACTGCGGACTGCCATCCTGGGACAGATCGCCGGTTACCAGCAAGGTGTCGATGCCTTTAGGTTTTTCAAAATGATCGATGTGTTCAAGAACATCCTGCAGGCTTTCTTCAGTTTTTAATCCGAGCAATGCCCCTTGCGGATCGGCAAAAAGATGGCAATCTGAAATCTGTACCAGACGCGCAACAACGGGGGCTGAGATGAGGCAGGATTCCTGCTGGGGCCATTCGGTCGTTACGGGGCATTCGAGCATGATGGATTCAGCCTAACCAGGTTCCTGACCGTACAACTGTTCGTAGATGCCCGTCAGTCGGTCGCCAAGGATATTCTCAAGGGCACGCTGCATGGCACGGGCTACTTCAGCCGATACGGCTGAATCAACCTGTCCTCTTAAACGCCAGATGATTTCAGCGAGTTGTGTCGCATCCTCCGGCGGGGGCAATCTCTGTCCGTAACGCTGGTCAAAAACATAGGTAGCGACTCGCTGAACCAGTTCGTTGGCAGCCTTCTCAACATTGGCGCGTAATAATTGCACAATGGAGAGGGTTTCCTGCAGAGGGATGCCTGCCTGCATCAGTTCAAAGCCCGCAGAAAGCAGACGTGGGCTG
>JAJZHM010000001.1 GCA_021804485.1 Pseudomonadota bacterium
GTCGAACCGTCTTCGCTGCCAGAGCTGCGCTCGATCAGCAAAGCGACGGGCTTTGTTCGCGCCGACCTGTGGCGGCGCTACGGTGGATTCTGCTGGCGCAACTGAGCGTCAAAAGGCTTCAGTTGGGCGGCGAAAGCCGCGTCAACGAAGTGCGGATCAATCCTATGAGCAACTTTGCTCTAGTTTTTAGGAGCAGTGCACCATGATCAGTGTTGAAGATCAACGGGAACTGGTTGCAAGTATTCGAGACTTTGTCGATGCGAAGGTTGACCAGGTGCCCTCTGGTGAAAGCGTACATGAGATTACCGTCTTTCTGGATTCAGTGGCTCGGGAGCTTAAGTCTCTTGGAGTCGTAGGTCCGGAAGAGACAGGCCTCTGGCGCTGTGGTTATGCCATGACAGCCGGGGTCCTGTCTCAACTGGCGCGACTCGATGCCGGCTTGGCCTTTGTCTTGCATCGACAGGCGCTGCTGTCTGTTGTGTGTGAGGACAGGGAGGGATGGGGTGTGGATTCTTCGGTTGGCAGTTGCTGGCATGGTCGTTACGGCATCGGTCGGGGTGGCCTGAGGATCTGGTGGCAACAACCCGAACAGGTACCTGCAGAACTCATCGATGTTTTTGATGCCCGCTCAGCCCGCCTTGTACTGATTCATGCAGCGCAGCATCAGGTTCTTCTGCCCGTCTGGAGTCCTCAAGGGTTGTATCTTTACCGGGTGGATGTTTCCCGATTGCCACAGGTGCCACATCTCGGATTGTGTTATCTGCGTGCCGTTCAGGTCGTGCCGGAGTTCGGTGAACGTCTAGAACCAACCCTTTCGGCTCGCTGGTCTCAACAGTGCTGGCAGCAAGAGTGGCTGGCCCTGCTGTCCATACAGTACGGTTGTCTGGTTCAGGCTTTGGAGCGCGCTCGTGCCTACAGCCAGATTCGCAAGCAGGGGGGGTGTATGATCGCTGCACATCCTGCTGTACAGCAACTTCTTGGCGAGGCTGAGCATGCGCTTATGACCATGTGTATGTTCCTTGACCAGACGCAGGAGACACCGGCGTTTGAGTTTTCCCTGCTGCGACAAAGGCCCTACCTGGATGCAATGATCCGCAAGGGTCTGGATGCCTGTCTACAGGTGCTGGGAGGTTCAGGCTATATGCTCGATGCAGGTCTTGCCCGTCCCTGGCAGGATGTTCATACCCTCGGTCAACTGTCTGGCGGTCGACTGGACATGCTGGCATTAGCGGCCAGCTAAAGGAGATTTCCATGCATCCTCAAGACGGATTTTTAGCTCCAGATCATTTACTTAGCCCATGGACTGCCCTGAAGTCCCTGCCGGCAGCTTCCAGGGCGCTATGTCGATATGAGCCAAAAGACCTTTGGGAGCTTGATACCCGACGTCTGCCCATACCAATGGCCAATTTACGGCGTCGTGCCCGATCTTTTGCCGAGGCAGTTCTCGCCCCTGGAGTTCGAGTTCTTGATGAAGCCATCCATTCAAAGCCAGGTTCCCTGCATCCACAGGCACTGCGTGTACTGGCGGAGGCGGGGCAACAAGGCTGGATGACGGGAATCTTGCCTCCGCCGCTGGGTACTGCCGGATTTGCTGAAATGGCCTTTGCTCCTCATTTTCGCTTTGCCCTGCAGGTTGAGGAATTTGCCCGGGTGGATGCCGGTCAGATGCTTTTGCTGAGTGCCCATCAGTTGGGGCTGGCTCCGCTGCTCCTGAGTATGGATCCAAAGCTTTGGTGGCGTTACCTTCGTCCTATGGTGGATGACTTTAAGAGCGGCAAGCCGCATCTGTTTGCCTATGCCATCACCGAACCAGGCAGTGGCAGCGATGCCGAGGAGGGATTAGGTGCTGAACAGGCTCGTCCCGGAGTTGTGGCATACAGAGATGGTAAGGGCTTTCGTCTGCGTGGCCGCAAGTGTTACATCAGTGGCGGAGATGTAGCACGTACCCTCACTGTTTTTGCGGCACTGGAAGGCGAATCAATGGCAAGCTGGACCTGTTTTGTGGTTCAGTCGGATCAGCCTGGTTTCTCCTGCCAGCGTACCGAACTGAAAATGGGCATGCGGGCAAGTTCAGCGGCAGAGATTGAGCTGGATGATGTTCGGGTTGAGCCATGGGCGGTTGTCGGTGGGTTGCGCTGTGGCTGGGCACTGAATCGCGCCACACTGAACATGTCTCGTTTTCCTGTGACTGCCATGGCCGTAGGGTTGGCACGTCGCGCCTGCGAGATTGCCATGGAGTTCTGCTTGCAGCAACGTCTGAACGGCAAGCCACTGATTCAGTTTCAGGACATTCAGCTGCAGTTGGCTCAGATGATTGCACAGACTCGCGCCATACGTTCACTGCTCTGGCAAAGTGCCTCAGGTAGTTTTGTGCCGCGTCAGTCCGAAGCAAGTATGGCTAAATTCCTAGCTTCCGATCAGGCTCAAGAGGTTTGTGGCATGGGACTTGATCTGATGGCGGAAGCAGGTATTGGTTCGGATCGTGGCATGGAGAAATTGCTGCGTGATGTGCGCCTGATTCGAATTTTTGAAGGTACCAATCAGATTAACCGTCTGGGTGTTATGGAAGATCTGCAGCCGCTCTGGTTGCAGCCCCAAGATGGCCCATTAAGCTGCTGACCGGAGTAATTGAAGTGATGCGTGATTTTCTCGATGTCGAACAGCATGTACGTCGTCTGCCTTCGGGGGACCTGCATCTGCCGATTCTTTATTACAACACAACGGCCTGTTTTTTGAGCTACCGGGTTCGGGCCACAGCGATCCAGGCTATGCTGCCCGAGAATCTGCAGGCATTGTCTTTTGCAGGTGGTCATGGGTTGGCAACCTTGGCTTTTTTTCACTATGTGGATACCAGTGTCGGTCCCTACAATGAAATGGGTTTGGCGGTTGCAGCATTTCCTCGTGGTCAGAACCAACGTGCCTGGAATCCGCTGCAATCCTTGATGCCTTGCATGCACGTGCTTGACTTGCCGGTTACCACCGCAGCTGCCTTGAATGCGGGCCGTCAGGTCTGGGGGTATCCCAAGACGATTGAACCCATTCAGGTCTCGATTCGGAGCCGACAACTTGATCTTTCTGTTGGTGCAAGCACGGCAGAGCCCATCATAAGGGTACATGCCAAGCTGGGAATGAGGTTACCGGGAAGGGTGCCGGACATGCTCACTGTGTCCATTCTGAACGGCCAGACACTAAGCACGCGCATTCGCATGCGTGGCAGCATGGCAATGTATCGCTGTTCCTCCATTAGGACTGAGGTAAATGGAGAAACCCAGCTGGCCCAGCACCTGCATAACCTAGGTCTGCAGCACGCCTATCCCTTGGCGGTCCAGCTTGGACAGGGAATTCGGGCCGTGCTCCCAGAAGGCACCCCGGTTTAAATCAGGGTGCCAGTGCCGGTATCCCTGTTTCAGTTCTGGGTTCAGTCTTGGGTTCAGTCTTGGGTTCAGTAAAGTACTGTGCAGGCCATGACCCAGACCACGATGCCCAGAGTGGCACTTAATCCGGCCATGACCAGCAGCCAGGTGCGTTTGGTCAAGGCCGTAACCGAGGCTAGGGCTACGGCAATCTGAAACATGATCATCGCCATGGCCAGCATGCTATGCGGTGCATCAAGCTGGGATACTTCCTTGTTGGCCTTGGCAGACTGTGCTTCGAACTGTTCGGCACTTGCCTTAATTGCAGTTTTTTGTTTCTTGTATTTGCTGATGGCCTGATCAAACTGTTTTTGTTTGCCTTCGGGCGACAGGTCTTTGGCTAGTTCCATCAGATGCATTTTGGTACTGACCGACTGATAATAGTTCCACTGATCGGTGGCGTGGGCTTTGAGTAATACGGCATCGTTTTTCTGGAGAAGGACTTCATCCATGAGCTGATTGGTCTGATAGCCAAGGATGGCGCCGAGTACGGCCAGCAGGGCCGTAAACAATGCGACCGTTTGACTTAACCGGTCTGAGCTATGATGATGGGGATGATGCACATGCAACTCGGTTTCTTCCACAGTTAAGGCTCCATTCAGAAGGTGGATTGAAAAGGGGCAGACTACAGGATACTTCTGTTGAAGTCGGTGTTGGGGTTGAGGTCGGGGGCGGTCTCGCGTTCCAGTACTTCGCGAGCCAGTCGGCAACACTCGTCATGGTAATATTGCCCAGCTTTGTAGGTAATGCCAAAACCCATACTGGCAGCAAGCAGCTGACCTACAAAAGGCACATAACGGGCAACTTCCTTGATGCCTTCGCTCAGCGCAAATCGTTGCAGCAGCATCATGATGCCTTCACGGCTGAGCAGGCGGATGATCTCATTGGCCAGTTGTGCCATGATTGCTACGTTCGAGTTTTTCAGGATGCCCAGACGCTCATCATTCAGACCGTAAGACGTGCGTATGTTGTCAAAAAGCTTGAGTAACACGCCGATATCAACCGCAAGATCAACACCCGGAATGGGGTTCAATGCATTGGCGGCGGCAAGGCTGGCTGCGATTTTGATTGAGTGCGCACAAGCTTTGTGTTTTTCCTCAAGAAATTTCTCTGAGTAGGCATAAGCTGATCGATACCAGCGTGCTTTTTTGACTCCGACCAGAACATGACCAATCTGTTCTTCGAGTTGATCAATGCCACCCTCCCGGCCACCATATCGGCAACTGGTGAACAGCACCGTAATGGGCGATTCGATTCGTGACTGCAGATCAAGACGGATTCGTTCTTTAAGATTGTCCAGAGTACAGCCCTGTTCCCAAAGCTGATCTGTTTTGTTGACGACAAAAAGGCAGGGCTTGTTTCGAAGCTGCAGTTCATGAAAGAACTCCACATCGATATCACGCAGCTTTCCGCTGAGGACACAAAGAAACAAATCCGTATCCACAATTCGGAATTGATCCAGATAGCCTTCACGGGGAAACAATTCAGTTCCATAACCCGGAAGATCCCGAAACTGCATGTTGTTGATTGGATAAACCTTTGCTTCCCGGGTTCGATCGGTCTCCACACCGATTTCCGCAACCGTGGTACCCGCCAGCGCATTGATCAGCGACGACTTGCCTGCGCCAGGTTGTCCAAAAAGGTCAATCAGTACCTCAGAATGGTATTCCCGATCAAGATCAATCCGGATTTGTTCAATGGTCTGATAGAGCGTCATGCAATGATCCGTGCCTGGCGTTAGAGCCATCATTATGCATGACTGGAGACAGAACGAAAAGATAGACTTCTCAAGGAATCCTTTAATCGGAGCAGGAGCAGATAATTTGATGCTTTTGTTTTCAGAGTAGTCAATTGGTGCTTATGTTCTCGCCAGCTTTCAAATCGCTTTAACTGTGTGAGGAAAAACAGGGGGTTCATTTGCTCTGTGTATTCGATTTGGTGTAGGTGCTTTCGTAACTATCTATATCTGATGATAAAAGTTGCTTTTAAAATGTGCAAGGACTTGCTGGTTCTTGACACATTCTTGATATCCGTAACAGACAATTTTGCACCATCTTGACATCCCAATCCTTAGTATAAAGTTCCTGCTACGGGAGGTTGATATGGATATGGTATTTCTCACTTTGATCGGTGTCCTTTGGCTCGGTCTTTTCGGATTCGCCTACGGCTGTGAATGGTTGCGACATCGCAGGAGTAGGTCATGAACGGATGGCTTTGGTTCGATGCTCTGTTGTCGCTGGCGCTTTTCTGTTATTTGCTGGCGGTATTGTTATTTCCGGAGGATTTTTCATGACGACACAATCCTGGATGTTGCTGGTGGTTTACGTGCTTGTTCTTATGGTCATGGCATGGCCGCTCGGTCAGATGATTGATGCCGTTATGGCTGGCCGTTTTACCAAGGTGCGACGTTTTG
The DNA here is from genome assembly GCA_021804485.1 of Pseudomonadota bacterium. Taxonomy (GTDB): domain Bacteria; phylum Pseudomonadota; class Gammaproteobacteria; order Pseudomonadales; family Moraxellaceae; genus JAJXWR01. The sequence goes on from JAJZHM010000001.1 coordinate 5,827, forward strand.
AGTCGGTGATATTTCGTTGCCTTGGTGTACGAGCTGAGCAGGAGACTGGATGGTTGTTCTACAGCATCGGATTGCTGGGATTTAATACACTGGGTGTCCTGACCGTATATGCGATACAGCGCTTGCAGGGGCATTTGCACCTTAATCCGCAACATATGGCTGATATTGGTCCGGACTCTGCGTTCAATACAGCAATCAGTTTTGTGACCAATACCGACTGGCAAGGATATAGCGGTGAAGTCAGTATGAGTTATCTTACCCAGATGCTTGCTCTTACCACGCAGAATTTCCTGTCTGCAGCCACGGGTATTGTCGTGGTTGTCGTACTCATCAGAGGATTTTTACTCCACTCAGCCCAGATGATTGGTAATGTCTGGGTTGATCTCACCCGTGTGACGCTCTGGATACTTTTGCCACTGTCACTGGTATTTGCCTTGTGTCTCGCGGGGCAAGGTGTCATCCAAAATCTGTCAGGATATAAAACGGTTCATACCCTTGAAATGCAAACTTGGCAGGAGACCCGAACGAATGATCAGGGACAGCCGATCCTTGATCATTCAGGTCAGCCAGTCAATATGACACGAACAGGAAATCCGCAGTATCTGGCTATGGGGCCGGTGGCATCACAGGAAGCGATCAAGATGCTGGGAACCAATGGTGGCGGATTCTTTAACGCGAACTCTGCTCATCCTTATGAAAACCCGACACCGCTCGCGAATTTCATGCAGATGATCAGCATGTTCCTGATTCCTGTCGCTCTATGTTTTGTTTTTGGGCGTATGGTTGGCGATCAGCGGCAGGGTGTGGCGATTATCTCCGCCATGCTGGCGTTGTTTCTGGTGGGGGCAGTAGCCTGTATCCATTTTGAGCAACAGGGTAATCCACTTTTCACCGGAATAGGAGTCGATCAGCAGTCAAGTGCCTTACAGTCCGGGGGCAATATGGAGGGTAAAGAGACACGTTTCGGTATTGCTGCCAGTGGGCTCTTTGCCACCATTACAACGTCAGCCTCATGTGGGGCGGTGAACGCCATGCATGAATCGTTTACTCCGCTTGGTGGCGCGATTCCGCTTGTCATGATGCAACTGGGTGAAGTGGTGTTCGGGGGTGTGGGTTCGGGACTTTATGGCATGCTGATCTTTGCCATGATGGCAGTATTCATTGCTGGACTGATGATCGGGCGAACGCCCGAATATTTGGGTAAGAAGATCGAGGTTTTTGAGATGAAAATGGTTGCCATAGCCATTCTTATTACCCCGTTGCTGGTTCTGATAGGTACATCGGTAGCTCTGATGACGGATGCTGGACGTGCAGGCATATTCAATACTGGGCCGCATGGCTTCACGGAAGTGCTCTATGCACTGACATCCGCCGCCAATAATAACGGTAGCGCTTTTGGTGGGTTATCGACCAATACCCCATTCTATAACATTCTGCTGGCTGTTGTGATGTGGTGGGGAAGGTTTGGCATGATTATTCCTGTTCTGGCATTGGCTGGATCACTTGCTTCCAAAAAACGACTCGAAGTTACTGAAGGGACCTTACCCACGCACGGTCCCCTGTTTATATCGTTGCTTATTGGTACGGTTTTGCTGGTAGGTCTGCTGAATTACGTGCCGGCACTAGCGTTAGGCCCATTCGAAGAACACCTGATGCTCTGGTCCCATTGAGAGGAATAAGGCGATGACACACAAGACGTTCACTATGTTCGATCCACAGTTAGTACGACCTGCATTACTGGATGCATGCACTAAATTGAATCCCCGGGTGCAATGGCACAATCCAGTGATGTTTGTCGTTTATGTTGGCAGTATCCTAACAACACTGATGTCGATCGAACAACCTACTTATTTTACCCTCTCGGTATCATTCTGGCTGTGGCTGACGGTACTATTTGCCAATTTTGCCGAAGCACTGGCTGAAGGGAGGAGCAAGGCGCAGGCAGCAAGCCTACGTGGCCTGAAAAGGATGGCCTTAGCCAAGCAACTTAAGAATCCATGGGTTCATGGAACGGCAGTTGAACAAATGCCTTGGGTTCCTCTTGAAGCTGACCGTTTAAGAAAGGGAGATGTCGTACTGATCGAGGTAGGGGATATCGTACCAGCCGATGGTGAAGTCATCGAAGGTGTGGCTTCAGTTGACGAAAGTGCAATCACGGGTGAGTCAGCCCCAGTGATACGTGAATCAGGTGGTGACTTTTCTGCCGTAACCGGGGGAACTCGTGTTCTGTCTGATTGGCTGGTGGCCCGCATTACCACCAACCCTGGAGAGACTTTTGTTGATCGTATGATTGCAATGGTTGAAAATGCCAAGCGGCAGAAAACGCCCAATGAAATTGCCCTGACGATCCTGCTGGTGGCATTAACAATTGTTTTCCTGGGAGTTGTAGTGACCTTATGGCCATTCTCCTGGTTTGAGGTGCACGCAACGGGAGTTGGGCATCCGGTGGGGATTGTGGCATTGGTCGCATTGCTGGTATGTCTGATCCCGACAACAATTGCTGGCCTTTTGTCCGCGATTGGTGTGGCTGGTATGAGTCGCATGATGCAGGCCAATGTGATTGCTACCTCAGGGCGAGCTGTTGAGGCTGCAGGTGATGTTGATGTGTTGCTGCTTGACAAGACAGGGACGATTACTTTGGGAAATCGGCAGGCTAGTGCCTTCATGCCGGCACTTGGTGTTACTGAAGCAGAACTGGCAGATGCGGCCCAGTTGGCATCGTTGGCGGATGAAACTCCGGAGGGACGTAGTATTGTCGTGCTTGCCAAACAGTTATTCAATCTTCGTGAACGCGATGCTCAGGCGCTGGGGGCTGAATTCATTCACTTCTCGGCACTAACTCGAATGAGTGGAGTTGATTTGCCACAGGGGAGGGGGATCAGAAAAGGTGCTGTTGATGCGATTCGTACTCATGTTGAGGCACTTGGAGGGCTCTTTCCCACAGCCTTACAGAGCATTGTGGACGAGGTTGCCAATCGTGGAAGCACCCCGCTGGCGGTTGCTGATGGCAGAAAGGTTTTGGGTGTTGTCGAGTTGCGCGATATTGTCAAGGGAGGAATTAAGGAACGGTTTGCGGAACTACGGCGTATGGGCATCAAAACGGTGATGGTCACCGGTGATAACCGACTGACGGCTGCTGCTATAGCGGCCGAGGCTGGAGTCGACAATTTTCTTGCAGAAGCAACACCCGAAGCCAAGTTGCGCCTGATCCGGGAGCATCAGGCTGCCGGACGTTTGGTGGCGATGACGGGAGATGGTACGAATGATGCCCCGGCCCTGGCTCAGGCCGATGTTGCAGTGGCCATGAATACCGGTACACAGGCAGCAAAAGAGGCTGGAAACATGGTGGATCTGGATAGCAATCCCACCAAACTCATTGAAATTGTCGAAACAGGCAAACAAATGCTGATGACGCGTGGTTCCTTGACGACGTTCAGTATTGCTAATGATGTTGCCAAGTATTTTGCAATTATCCCTGCGGTATTTATCACTACGGACCCTCAGTTACAGGCTCTTAACGTCATGCATCTGACTAGCCCGTCGTCAGCCATCCTGAGTGCGGTGATTTTTAATGCACTCATTATTGTTGCCCTTATTCCTCTAGCATTGCGCGGAGTCCGATATCACGCAATTGGCGCAGCAGCATTGCTGCGACGCAATTTTCTAATTTACGGACTGGGTGGGGTCGTGGTGCCCTTTCTTGGTATCAAACTCATTGACGTCGTTTTGTCCGTCAGTGGATTGGCGTGAATGCTTGTGGGAGAATTGCTCATGAATATTGATTCAGCACTGCTGGTTTCAGAACGATCCATTTTCTGGCGTCCTTTAATTGGCCTGTTTTTTTCTCTTACTCTGGTAACTGGATTGCTTTATCCACTTGTTGTAACGGGCTTCGCAGCAGTGTTTTTCCCCGATCAGGCAGCGGGAAGTCTGGTTCGATATCAGGGACAGATGATAGGATCCCGTCTCATTGGGCAAAACTTTAAAGATCCAAAGTATTTCTGGGGAAGACTCTCGGCTACTTCTCCGATGAATGACAATGCCAGTGCGTCCAGTGGCTCAAACTACGGTCCTTTAAGTCCGGCACTGTTCACGACGGTACAGGGTCGCATTCAGGCGCTGCGTAGTGCTGATCCAGGTAATGATAAACCTGTTCCGGTTGATTTGGTAACGGCTTCGGCGAGTGGTCTGGATCCCGAAATCAGTCTGGCTGCAGCTGAGTACCAATTGAACAGAGTGGCAAGGGCACGTCATAAATTTCCTGCATGGGTTCAGCAACGTGTTGATGCCCAGTCTCATGGGGTTTGGGGAGGGTTTCTTGGCGAGCCCCGAGTGAATGTCCTTTTGCTTAACCTGTCACTGGATTCCGATCAATCGCATTAGATGCTCAGGAGTGATTGATCATGCAGACAAAGCCAGCACCTGGTGAGCGTGTCGATCTGGATCGCCCGGATCCGGATCGATTGCTGGAACAAATTCACGCCGAGGCTGAAAAGGCACGGCGAGGACGACTGAAAATTTTTTTTGGGGCCTCTGCGGGTGTTGGAAAAACTTTTGCCATGTTGTCATCATCTTCTTTGCTTTTGCATCAGGGTGTACCTGTCGTGGCTGGAGTTATCGAGACCCATGGCCGGAATGATACCGAGCGCATGGCTCAAAATCTGGCACAGTTACCCTTGCGTGAGGTTCATTACCGCGGACGGGTTCTCAAGGAGTTTGATCTACAGAAAGCACTGGAATTTGGTACATCCAGACCCGGTGCTCTGGTTTTGGTGGATGAGCTTGCCCACAGTAATGCACCGAATTCCCTGCATCCCAAACGTTGGCAGGATGTTGAAGATCTCCTCACAGCAGGGATTGATGTATGGACAACAATGAACGTCCAGCATCTCGAAAGTCTCAATGATATTGTGAGTGGCATCACGGGTATTCGGGTCTGGGAGACAGTGCCTGACCGGATTTTCGATCAGGCAGATGAAGTTATCGTTGTCGATTTGCCTCCTGATGAATTAATCGAACGTCTGCGCCAGGGCAAGGTCTATGTGGCACATCAGGCAGAGACAGCATCCCGGAATTTTTTTCGTAAGGGTAATTTGCTGGCACTGCGCGAACTGGCATTGCGCCGTACTGCGGATCGGGTTGATGGTGAAATGCAGGCGTACCGTTTGCGATCGGCAGTAGCACCGGTATGGCCCAACCGGGAATCCATGCTGGCTTGTGTAGGACCGGGAATGCATGGCGAGAAGATTGTGCGTTCCTGTGCACGCATTGCGGCGCAGCTCGATGTACCTTGGCATGCCGTGTTTGTCGATGTTCCCGGGTCACATGCATCATCGGAGCGCGAAAAAGATCAGGTTCTGAATGTTCTGAAACTGGCCAGTGAACTGGGCGGGACCACGGCCACTGTGTCAGCGGTAAACGTGGCAACAGCGCTTGTACGCTATGCGCGTGAACATAATCTGTGCCGGGTTGTTATTGGTCGCTCTTCCCGGCGTTGGCAGTGGCGCTGGCGCCGGACATTAAGTGATGCCATTGAAGCATGGGCTGATGATCTCGATGTTCTGCGTGTGGCCATGCCACCGTCGACGCCGCCACGACGCAGTAATCAGGAAGAACCGGTACAACCTTCACAAGTTATCTGGGCAGACTATGCAGCAACGACCGGAATATGTGTCTTAACTGCAATGGCTGCCACCCCGTTGCTTGGGGTCATTTCACTGACCAATATTATCATGTTGTTTCTTTTGGCAGTTGTGGGTGTGGCCTTGCGCTATGGGCGCGGACCCGCCATTTTGGCATCATTTGTTGGTGTGGGTCTTTTCGATTTCTTTTTTGTTCCACCACGGTTTTCGTTTGCTGTTGCGGATGTTCAGTACCTGATGACTTTTCTTGTCATGCTGGCCGTGGCACTTGTCATTGGACAATTGACCGCAGGTTTGAAGGCACAGGCTGAATCGGCAACGGAACGGGAGCGCCGTGTCCGTGGATTGTATGAAATGTCGCGTGATCTCTCAGCGGCGCTCATGATGGAGCAGGTGGGCGATATTGCTGACCGATTTTTGCGGAGTGAGTTTGCTGTGAACAGTGCTCTTTTGGTGGCTGATGACGATGATCAACTGCAAATCATGCCTGGAGCTACGGCTCAGGTGGATATGGGAGTCGCGCAATGGGCATTTCAGCGTGGAGAGGCGGCAGGAAGGGGAACTGATACACTCCCAGCCAGTTCCTGTCTGGTGTTGCCTCTCAAGGCGACCATGCGTTTGCGAGGAGTTCTGGCCATGGATTTGTCCACATCTTCACCGATCAGTTTGGAGCTTCGTCGAATTCTGGATACCTGCGCTTCATTACTGGCAATTTCGATAGAACGAATTCACTATATTGATGTGGCACAGAAATCTACTGTACAGATCGAGTCTGAGCGTCTTCGGAATTCGCTGCTTTCTGCCATATCGCATGATTTGCGCACGCCGATTGCTTCCGTTGCTGGATTGGCTGAAACGATTAAGATAACCAAGCCTACACTCAGTACGCAGCAGCAGGAGTTGCTGGACCGCATTCGTTTGGCGGCCTTACGCATGAAATCCCTGGTTAATAACCTCCTCGATATGGCCCGACTGGAATCCGGAGCAGTTCGGCTGAACCGGCAGTGGCAACCCCTTGAAGAAGTTATTGGCAGCGCACTGGAGGCCTGTTCATCCATACTGGAGGGGCGCAATGTCCAGGTTCATCTGGCCGCAGACCTGCCTCTTCTGCAACTTGATGCAGTTTTGATGGAACGGGTATTTGTGAACCTTCTTGAAAACGCATGCAAATATACACCACCACTTACACCCGTTTCGATCACAGCAGAAACTGGCGCTGCTGAGGTGGTCATCCTTGTTGATGATCAAGGGCCCGGCCTCCCTCTAGGCCGGGAAGAAACCATTTTTGAGAAGTTTGAACGGGGCAGCAAGGAGAGTGCTACTGCGGGTGTAGGTCTAGGACTTGCGATCTGCAGGGCTATCCTGCATGCTCATGCGGGCTCAATCCGTGGAATGAGCCGTGGACAAGGTGGAGCCCGATTCATATTGACATTGCCTGCAGGTATTCCACCCTCTAGTGCTCTGGAACAAGTAGAACCATGATCAATCCTGAAATAAAAACCAGAGTGCTGATTGTTGAAGATGAGAAAGATATCCGGCGTTTTATCCGAATGGCGCTTGAGGATATGGGATATGAAATCATGGAAGCTGACAATGTACGTAGAGCTTTGATTGAGGCTGCGTCTCGTCAACCGGATTTGGTTGTTCTGGATCTAGGACTTCCTGATATGGATGGATTACATTTTCTAAAGGATTTTAGAAATTGGTCTGACAGGCCTGTTGTTGTTCTTTCCGCACGCAGTATGGAAGCAGACAAGGTTGAGGCACTTGACTCAGGTGCCGATGATTATCTGGTCAAACCCTTTGGTGTCAAAGAGCTTTTAGCCAGAGTACGCGCACAACTAAGGCGTGGAGCACAGCAGAGTTCACCTATGGAAAATCAGTTGCAGTTTGGTGAAATTGCCATTGATTTGGGACGACGTGTGGTGGAACGCAATGGAGCCTTCTTGCATCTGACACCCATTGAGTATCGCATACTGACATTTTTGGCTTCTCAGCCGGATCGGGTCATAACGTACCGGCAATTATTAAAGGGTGTGTGGGGACTGGCACACGGTGAGGATATCCACTATGTACGGGTACACATGGCCAATCTGCGCAAGAAGATCGAGGAAAAACCTTCACAACCACGCCACCTCATTACTGAAATTGGCGTCGGTTATCGATTTGTCTGTTGATCAGTCCCGACGCACGTCACTCTGGAAAACGATACAGGTACAAGAATTGATCGGGTCATTTCTGAACATGCCTGTAGTCGATGATCCCATCGTATGACTACCCGCTGCTTCACTTTGTTTGAAATCCCTCTACTTTTCGTGATCCAAGTCAACATGTATTCCATATGTAATTTATATGATCCTGCTGACCTATTGCGAGTCTGGAGGCTGTTATGAGAAATGGAAAAATGTTTTTGCGAATGAGCCGGCATTTCCTGCTCGCTCTGGGTATGCTGGGCACAGCGGTTGCTGAGCCGGTGATTCAGGAACAGCTGGTTGCGCCACCCAATGTGCCTGCGCCCATCCATCGCTCTGAATCAGCGGTGGTGGTCGTTCACTTGCGAACCCAGGAAAAAGTCATGGAGATTGCCGATGGCGTGCGCTATGACTTCTGGACCTTCAACGGCACGGTGCCAGGTCCGCTCATCCGGGTGCGGGAAGGGGATACGGTCGAACTTCATTTAGAAAATGATCCCCATGCTCATATGTCGCACAACATTGATCTTCATGCGGTGATGGGGCCAGGAGGCGGGGCAGCAGTTACGGTTACTCCACCCGGTCATGAAAGCATTCTACGTTTCAAGGCCATGCGTGCGGGTCTGTTTGTCTATCACTGCGCAACTGCACCAGTGCCCATGCATATTGCCAACGGCATGTACGGGATGATTTTGGTCGAACCGGCGGAAGGTCTACCGAAAGCCGATGAAGAGTACTACCTTATGCAGGGTGATTTTTACACGACTGGTGCCTATCATGATCCCGGCCTGCAGTCCTTTGATATGCAAAAACTGCTCGATGAACGACCCACCTATGTCCTGTTTAATGGTCGGGAGGGTTCATTGATCGGTTCTCAAGCACTCACGAGTCATACGGGTGATAAAGTCCGCCTTTATGTTGGCAATGGTGGTCCCAATCTGGTGTCCAGTTTTCATGTCATCGGACAGATCTTTGATTCGGTGGCGGTGGAAGCCGGCAGTGTCATCAATCACAATGTGCAGACCACACTGATACCTTCCGGTGGCGCTGATGTGGTGGAGATGAGTACCCTGGTTCCCGGAACATATCTGCTTGTCGATCATTCCATTACCCGGACTTTTATGAAAGGTGCTCTCGGTCAGTTGGTTGTTTCCGGGGCGGCTCGCACGGATCTTTATCAGGGCCATTCAGGAGCGCCTGAGTTCAAAGAATCAAAACTGGATCCCAATGACCCGATGGCCATTGGGCGCAAAGTCTTTACCCAGATCTGTTCGGCCTGTCACCAGAGTAATGCCATGGGTCTTCCCGGAGCTTTCCCTCCGCTGGCCATGTCGGATTTTCTGAACGCTTCACCGAAGCGTGCCATTGGTATTGTTCTGCATGGGCTGCATGGGAAAATCACCGTCAACAATACCGGCTATGAATCTCAGATGCCAGCATTTGGCGGGCAACTGTCGGATCAGGAAATTGCTGGCGTTTTGACCTTTGTGCTTAATAACTTCAATAACCGGGGTGGTCAGGTTTCTGCGGATGAGGTTCATGCGGTACGTACGGCCCCTTAGTGCCTTGCTCGGACTGATTGGCCTGCAGTGTGCTGCAGCACTACAGGCTGAGGAATCCGACTACCGATCTATTCCCGGTGGCACGCTGATTAGTGTGCTGGCCGCCCCCGATGGCTCAGCCGTGAGGCAGAAGATCAAGGCGTTGCGAATGCGACGATCGCTGGTTTCGGTTGCGGATTTTGAAGCATTCGTGCAGTCGCATCCTTACTGGCAGAAAGGTCATGGTGCGCAGCTTTTGCAAGGTCCTGGGTACCTGCGATCCTGGTTGAGCCCTGACAAGGCCAGTAGTGGACTCAAGCATCAACAGATGATGCTGAATCCGGTCACTGAAGTCAGCTGGTATGCGGCTCGGGCCTATTGCCAGTCCGAAGGAGGACGTTTGCCTGAATGGTTTGAATGGGAGTACGTCGCGGCATCTGATGCCCGAAACGCCGATGCCCGTCATCAGCCTGGCTATGGCCAACGTCAGATTGATGCACTTGCCACTGCCTCGAATACATCCGAGGCAGACGTCTATGGTGTCCGGCAAATGCATGGTGCATTATGGGAGTGGGTGGAGGATTATCAGGCACTGTTTGCACCCAGTGCGGATCCCCGCGATCCTGGTACCGGCAGTCAGCTTGGAACCTGTGGGGGAGCCGCACTTGCTTTTCGGGACCGAACTGACTTTACCATGATGATGCGTATTGCTGCACTTTCTTCTTTATTGCCGGATCAAAGCTCTGCAGCGGTCTCCTTTCGGTGTGTGCGTGACGAATGATCAGGTTTACAGAGCGGGCAAAAGGTCCGGGAGGTCTGAGATGAAATTCTTCACGGTAATGATTGGTATTGGAATGCTGCTCGTGATGGGTTGTGCGCAGGCGGATGGCAGCTTTTATCAGTTGCCGGATGTACAGCTTCAGGATCAGGATGGCCACCAGTTCAGTCTGGCTTCTCTGGCCGGAACGCCAAGGCTGATCGGAATGTTTTACAGTTCTTGTACCGATATCTGTCCCTATGAAATAGAACAGGTTGATCAGTTTGAAAAGGCATTGCAGGAAGATCACCACGCTGTGTTACCAGCCATCCTGATCAGTATGGATCCAGCCGATGGACTGGCTACCTTGCAGCAGGTGGCTGCAAAACACCATCTTTCCGGAACTTCACTGAGTCTGGTAAGGATTATCCAAGGGGATTTGGGCATGCTTGAAGGAGTCCTTGGTGTTCATGCCCGTTCTCTTGGCATGCATGCCTTTGCCCACGAGCCAGTGCTGACGTTGTTCGATGGCGACGGCCATGTTCGTGCACAGGTACAGGCTTCGGTCCTGAATCAGCCACAAGTGCGGGCCAGATTACTGCACGAGTGAATTTGAAACTTTAACCCGCAATGGAGTGACTGTAATGAATGATGGGCGTCCTTTGCTCAATGTACGCGATCCTCTTCATCCTCCACCTCAAGGCTGGCCGGTGTTGCGTCTGGGATTCCGACCCTTTTACTTACTGGCTGCTGGATATGCGCTGCTGGCGATTCCATTTTGGGTGTTGCTTTACGCTGGATTTCCCTATCTGCACCCCCAAGAGCCTTTGCTCGCCTGGCACGCTCATGAAATGGTCTTTGGTTTTGTGGTTGCGGTTATATGCGGTTTTCTGCTCACTGCTGTAAAAAACTGGACAGGATTACCCACTCCAAAAGGTTGGACCCTGGGGCTGCTGGCAATCTTGTGGGTGCTGGCGCGTCTTGGGCCATGGCTGCTGCCTCTGCCACTGCTCGCCATACTTGATGTCGGTTTTGATCTTCTGGTTGCGCTGCTGCTCGGGCGAATTCTCTACAAGGCTAAAAGCCATCGTAATTTCTTTGTGCCGGTTGTATTGCTGCTGCTGGCTGCAGCCAATGCCATGTTCTATGCCTGCCTCATGAGAACGATTGGCATGAACTGGCTCCATCCTGTTCTGGTTGCTCTGGCACTGATCGTCTTTCTGGAAACTATGATCGCCGGTCGGGTCATTCCCATGTTCACCCGCAATGCGATCAAAGGAATTCATCAGTACCGACTGGAATGGCTGGAGCGTATTCTTCCTTGGGTCAGTATCGCAACCCTGCTGAGTTGGATTGTGATGCCCAAGGGAATATCTACGGCAGGACTGGCATTGCTCGCTGGCGGCCTCCATGCCGTGCGCTGGTGGGGGTGGGGGCCTTTGACAACATGGAACAAACCAATGCTCTGGATCCTTCATGTGTCCTATGGATGGCTGATTCTTGGTTTTCTATTGCTTGCGCCCGCGGCACTTGGCTGGATAAGCCCCCTTGTGCTCATTCATGTCTGGGCGGTTGGTGCTACCGCCGGACTGATTATGGGTATGATCACCCGAACTGCCCAGGGACATACTGGACGATTTCTGCAGGCTGATCGTGAGGAAGTCGTTGCTTATTGGGCCATTATGCTGGCAGCTTTGTTGAGGATTCTACCCCTGCTTTTTCCCGTACTGCTGACACACTATCTGCTTTGGTTGATTGCATCGGCAAGTTGCTGGTTTACCGGGTTTCTGGTGTATGAAATCCGCTATCTTCCTTGGCTGACTTCTTCCCGGATCGATGGGCAGGATGGATGATCTGGATGGATCATCATTGCCAGGATTCACGCAGTCTGGCGTAAATGCGCGGTAGAGCCAGTGGCAGGTCCTCACAACGCTGCATCAGGCTGTAACCTGCGGCACCAAACAGATAGGGCAGGTAAGGGCCGCCCTCTTTGTCGAGGGTGACGCAGAAGATGTGTGTCCCCGTGCGTCGTGCCTGCAGGACTGCATGCCGGCAATCTTCTAGGCCATAGCGCCCTTCGTAGTAATCCCGGTCATTAGGTTTACCATCACTGAGCAGTAACAGCAAACGTTGGCTTTGTGGCTGACGATCCAGCAGGCTGACGGCATGGCGGATGGCCGGACCCATTCGGGTATAACCCTGTGGCTGCCAATAGAGCCGATTATCCTGGGCAAGAGGTTCAGCAAAGCACTTGTGTTCCTGAATATTCAGAGTTCGGCCATGCGAATGAAAACTGTAGATTGCCCAAGGGTCGTTCTGTTTTTTGAGCGTATAAGCAAGCATGCGCAGAGCATCACTCATCACTTCGGCAATGCTGCGTCCCGAGCGCAGGGTACTTTCGGTTGAAAGAGAGGCGTCCACCAGCAGCAGACTGGCCATGTCACGCTGGTGACGATGATTGCGCTGAAAAACCCGTTGCTGGGGTTGTCGGTCTGATTTCTGATCAATGTAGGCACTCAGGTCAAGTTCACCGTCTTCCTGGTGGCGCTGTCGTCTGGGTTGCAGATCCCAGTTCTGCCACTGTCGGTCCAACTGTCTCTGGATGGCTGCAGGCAAGGGGTGTACGGGGTGTTGTTCACATGCCTCGACCGTTTTCTGGATCACCCGACAGCAGCCACGCTGCAGTTCTTTGGCAACATAATTCCATTCATCAGCCTCATGGGTTCCAGATCTGGCTGGGACCTGCTGTTCCGATTGATGCACATGCAGGTCCAGTACACGCTTCATGGATACTGATTGCCGACTTAGGGTGAGCCGATCCAAATCGTCCATAGCTTCGCCAGGGTCTTCATGGTCATTAGGAGCTTCCTGATGCTGGCCGGGGCTGTATTCACTCCAGCTGAAAATGGATTCCGGCCTAAAGATCAGTAGTCCTTGTTTGTCACCAGGATCCTCTTCGTAATCAAAATGGCGTACACGGTCATCCTGCTGGCTGTGATGTCTGCCGGATTTTGGCGACGATACCTCAGAAGATTCGCTGCTCTGAACGCATTTTCCCTTAAGCCCCGGCAGCAACCAAAGAACAACAGGCTCCAGCAGTTCCATCTGCAGAGGGAATTCTGCCGGTCGTTCGGGGTGAGCGAGCAAACGGCGCAGCTGCTGCTCCTGACGAGCGCGCTCCGGTGGCAGTGCTGAGGGTTCAGGTCGTCGAAGTCGTTCGGCATGGCAGAGATGACGGTAATGCTCTGCCAGACCGGGATACTGGGCAAGAATAGCAAGGGTTGCTTGACGTTGGCGTTCCTGCCAGGTGCCTTTCCGAATACTGACCTGCGCAGCCAGAGCCGCCCACCAGTCCACCAGCCGTTGGTTATCTTCAAGGTCGGGATAGATGGCAATTGAGCCTGGAAGACCGAAGTACTGCTGGCCTAGCCGGGCGAGGCTGATGCGTCGCCCCTGACCACCGAGACGTTGTCCCCAGTGTCTCAGGCCGGTGTAGGGGCCGGGTTCGGACTCGGCAATCTGGATACTACCTGCACCGCCCATTGCCCGAAACATGCACAATGCCCGAGTGCGGATCTTTGTCAGGGGGACCGCTGCATCCGGATAGGATCTTTGGCCCATCCGGGTGATTTGCCGATGCCACCACAGGCCAATCTGCTCTTCCATGGCTAGGTCTCCATCCGGCCCATGATGGCTTGCATGACCGGCCGCAGGGAAACGAGGACCTCGTTATTATCCGTCAGCGACTGCAGGACGGCTGCTTCACAGGCCTGATGAACCGGGCATCCCTGCTGGATCAGAGCAGCAGCGGCAACCAGAATACGTGTTCCCGGACCCTCCTCAAGCTCGTGGGAGGCATTACGGCGCAAGGCTTGTCCTAGGCGCACCAGACGGGTACAGAGTTCGGGATCAAGCTGCGTCTCCTGATGGATAATCTGGCATTCGATTTCCGGAGGTGGGACATCCAGTTGCAGCGCCACGAAACGTTGCCGGGTACTGGGTTTCAGACCTTTGATGCCTTGCTGGTAGCCGGGATTATAGGAAATAACCAGCATAAAGGATGCCGCAGCATGGAGTGTTTCGCTGGTCCGTTCCAGATACAGGCAGCGACGGTCATCAGTCAGGCTGTGGATGATCACAGTGGTATCCTTGCGGGCTTCGACGGCCTCGTCCAGGTAGCAGATGCCACCACTTCGGACAGCGCGGGTGAGGGGGCCATCCTGCCACCAGGTGCCGTTGGCATCGATCAGATGACGGCCAACAAGGTCGGCAGCACTGAGCTCATCATGACAGGCAACTGTGATCAGCGGCAGATTCAGCCGTGATGCCATGTGTTCGACCAGACGTGTCTTGCCACAGCCAGTTGGTCCTTTCAGCAGGACCGGACGTCTGGCCCTCCATGCTGTTTGAAACAGGTCAATTTCGTGTCCCTGCGGCTGGTAATAAGGGTGGCTCATGATGCAATCTCCGCTTTAGGTCTCAAGTCGTTCCTGACAGGAAGGACAGGCTGCTGATCCAGCCAAGAACCAGCACCAGATAAATCAGGAATAGCGAGCGCCAGGCCCAGTGACTGCGTTTGAGCCCCATGAAGTAGTCAACCACCAACTGGCCCTTGCCCAAGGTCAGCAGCGGCAACAGAAAAGCCCAGCTGCTGGAAAGATTGAGGCTGAGCTGCCGGCTCATCAATGTCAGAATCAGCAGCAGAACCCAGACTGGCCAGAGTGTTTCTGTAGAGGAAAACATGAATGCGCTCCTAAATCAGTACATACAGTTGCAGAAATAAAATCAGCCAGACCAGATCGACCATATGCCAGTATGAGGCCACCGTATCGACTCCGCTGTAGTCCCTGGGTAGGTCGCTGCTGGTGATTTTGCAGGTAACCACTGCGATGATGGTTAGTCCGAGCAGGACATGCATGAAATGAAAGAAGGTCATGCACCAGTAGAAGGTGGCAAACAGACTGCTGGACAGAGTTAGTCCAGTTCGGATATCCACAGAAAACTCATGCAGTTTCATCAATATGAAGCCGGTGCCAACTGCCAGGGCAATGACCAAGGCGATCAGGACTTCGGATCGGTTACGTCCCATAGCCTGTCGGTGAGCGGCCTCAGCCATGGCATAGCTGCCACTGAGCAAAAGCAGGGTATTGACCAGTCCCCAAGTGCGGTGCAGTTGCAGCTGCAAGGTCTGAAACTGGAGCAGATGCTGATGCTTGACCCAGGCAAAAACCATGAAAAATAGAGCAAAGACCAGAAGTTCAGCCATGATGAACACCCAGATGGCCAGATCGCCAGGTAAGGGTTGATCCTGCGCTGCATTCGTGATCCGTATTGACATGCTTCCTCCAGAGGATGAGGCAGGAGCATGCCCGTAAGCATGCTCCACCGGTTTTCAGGATTCCAGGGCGCGACGTGTTTCTTGGTCAAAGGCATAAGCACCGGGGATGACAAAACTGATCAGATAGCAGATCAGTCCACCGAGAAATCCAAAGCCAAAGCCTTCACGCAAAATGAAAAAGATACGTGCCTGATCCTGAACATCCATAAAACTCATGGGACTAGTGCCGGATCGTTGCAGGAAAATGGTGACCAGTCCCGCACCGGTCAAGCTGAGGGCAATACCCAGCATGGACAGGGCCATGATCCAGAAACCGGTCATCTCCCAGCGCTGAGACTTCAGGCTGTTGGCCTCACGGCCGCGCAGATGGGGCATGGCATACGAGATAATGGCCAAAGCTACCATGGCATAGGCACCAAAAAAGGCCAGATGTCCATGTGCAGCCGTCATGTTGCTGCCATGAGCCAATCGCTGTACCGGTGCCAGGGTGATCATGAATCCCCAGAGACCTGCGCCCAGGAAGGCCATGATTGGAGTGCCCATACTCCATAGGGTGGCGGCACGATTAGGGTGCTGATGGCGACGTTTGAACAGGATTCCTAGGGCAAAGACAATCAGCATGATGAATGGTACCGGCTCAAGAGCACTGAAGATCGAGCCAATCCAGATCCAGTAAGCCGGTGCACCAATGAAATAGTAGTGGTGCCCAATCCCGAGAATGCCAGTAACCAGGGTCATGCTGACGATGATGTACATCCATTTTTCCACAACTTCACGGTCAATCCCGGTTGTGCGAATCAGGATAAATCCGAGCAGGGCACTAAGAATCAGTTCCCAGTCACCTTCAACCCAGCCGTGGACGACCCACCACCAGCTGTAACTGGCCTTAACGGTGTCGACCGGAAAATAAAAGGCAGGCAGAAACAGCAAGGCCAGACCCCAGAGGCTTCCAACCAGAATGATGTTGAGCGAGGTCTTTCGCCCCTTGACCAGGGTCATCGTGATGTTGAACAGCAAGGACAATGCAACCAAGACGATGCCAACCTTGGTTGGCAGTGGTTGCTCGAGATACCCTCGTCCCATGGTGGGCAGGATCTCATTGCCGGTAATGGCAGCCAAATGACTGTAAGGAATGAAAAGATAGCCCAGAATGGTCAGGGCTCCAGCCAGAAAGAACACCCAGAACGTCGCAAAAGCCAGACGAGGTGAATACAGTTCAGTTTGAGCCTCTTGAGGGACAATATAGTAGGCGGCACCCATGAAGGCCATCAGTAACCAGACAATCAGCAGGTTGGTATGCACCATGCGCGTCGTACTAAAGGGCAGTTCAGGAAATAGAAATGTTCCGTCAATGTACTGATAACCTGCCAGAAGACCAAAAATGATTTGCCCGGAAAACAGCAGCAGTGCGGCTGCAAAGTAGGGCAGGGCGACCCGTTGCGATACAAATTTCATGTCAGCTCCAGATGAAGTAGGTAGGGAAATTAACCCTGGATGTTAGGTGGCCAGCCATTGGTATCGATATGTGAAAGCCATTTCAGATAGGCAGTGATATCGTCAAGGTTCTGGTTGCTAAAATTGAACTGAGGCATCTGTCGACGTCCTGTAACCCCCGATGGCTGGATGCGGATCCATGCCTTAATAAAATCCGGGCCACGGCGGGTGTAAACATTGCCGAGTTCTGGAGCAAAATATGCTCCTTCACCGTTGATGGTGTGACAGCCGATGCAGTTGTTGGAATCGACCAGATATTTTCCTCGCTGCGCCGAAAGACTCATGTCGGCAGCATGGTCCCGCTGTGGAATTTGACTCCAGGTGTCGATGCTCAGTGCCATATAAAGAACCAGAAAAAAGACAGCGCTGCCCAGAAATATATTTCTGGCCATAGCTTTGCTGAAAACCTGTTTCATCTCCTTACTCCTGGGTGAGGCCGGCGAAAAGAACGTGATTTTCCAGATGGATGTGTTCCATCAGCTGTTCCTCAAGATGATGCAACTCGTGGTACAGCGCCCGCCATGTCGTACAGGCATCGTCAGGAGTCTGGATGTCACTGGTAAGTTGGCGCATGTGATCCAGTGCTTCACCATGCTGCACATGTTCACGCATCATCACGGCAATCGGACCCTCGGGGCGATGGCCAGGCTGATGGTTCAGCATGGGGAAGAGCACTTGTTCTTCCTTGATCATATGGCTTTCCAGTTCCTGCACCATCTGGTCAAGGAAATCAGTCAGGCCGTGTGGACAGGACGGATGCTGAACATGGACCCGTTCAACCCGGCGTGCCAGACGAATCAGTTCAGGTAGTTGCTGACGATGTTGTTCATGGTAATTCTGGACAATGTGCTGGGTCAGATCGCGGGTGGTGTACTGGGTCCAGTCGGTAGCCTTTTGCCCACGTGAAAGCAGCGGCGACAGATCTTGCACGACACGCTCAAGATCCAGATTACGATTCAGGCAGGCCTCGGCAAGGCTTTGTTGGCCCCGGCAGCAGAAATCCAGTCGATAGTGGTGCAGGATCGCAGTTGCTCCGGGTATGTTCAGGGCAAGGGTACTGAGCGGAAGCTCGGTTAGTTCATGTGGATCGGAATACATGAGAGACTCCATTCTTGACTTGGGTATATAGCGCTAAGCAAGGACGATGCCATATAAAATAGTTATTAAATACAATTTGTTAAAAATAATATGGTAATTTATACCAAAGTCTGTTAGGGTAAATAAAACCATATAAGGTATTTATTACCATGGATGAAGAAATCCTTCTGGCTGATTTGGTGATGTCCCTACCTCCGGCCGTGCGTCTGCAAAGGGTCGTTCAGACGCTACGCAGCTATTTCAGGTGTGATGCGGTGGCCTTGCTGCATCTGCAGGATGAACAATTGATTCCGGTCGCAGCCGAAGGACTGGAGCAGGAAGTATTCGGTCGCCGATTCAAAGTGGCCTTGCATCCCAGATTTTCAGCCATTCTGGCGCAGCGAGAAGCTATGCGTTTCCGTCCCGGAACGGAACTTCCTGATCCCTACGATGGTTTATTGGCTAACCAGTTGGGATTGCCTTTGCCCGTTCATGACTGCATGGGTGTTTCCCTGTATGTGGAAGGGCAGCGTTGGGGTGTCCTGACTCTGGATGCCCTAGAAAAAGATGTTTTTGATGAGACCATGCGACTGGAACTGGCCCGCCATATTATTCTGGTCGAGGCAGCCATTCGCATGACGCGTCTGGAGGAGGAGGTGCGTAGTTTGCGGATCCAGCCTGCCGGCAATGAACAGGGGGGCGCCTGGTATGCATCTGCTCCCGATATTATTGGTCGCAGTCCGGTGCTGCTTTCCCTGCTCCAGGAACTGCAGGTGGTAGCAACTTCCGATGTCCCCGTGACTTTGCTCGGGGAAACCGGTGTTGGCAAAGAACTTTTTGCCCGCTATCTGCATGTTCGCTCTCTACGTACCGGTCCACTGGTGCAGGTCAATTGCGCCGCCCTGCCAGAGTCACTGGCAGAAAGTGAGCTCTTTGGCCATGTTCGTGGCGCTTTTTCCGGGGCAACCAGTGATCGCGCCGGGCGATTTGAAGCAGCAGAGGGCGGAACGCTTTTTTTGGATGAGGTCGGTGAATTGCCCGTGACCATTCAGGCTAAATTGCTCAGAGCCTTGCAGAATGGTGAAATCCAGCGTCTTGGTGAAGATCAGCCACGCAAGGTTCAGGTACGAATCATTGCAGCCACCAATCGTAATCTGCAACTCTCGGTTCGTGAGGGGGCTTTCCGTGCTGACCTGTACCATCGGCTGTCCGTCTATCCAGTGCCGATTCCCCCCCTGCGTGAGCGTGGTCAGGATATCCTGATGCTGGCAGGTCATTTTCTCGAACTCAACAGGGCCCGTATGGGCTTAAGAAGCGTACGACTGTCACCTGAAGCCGAGTATGTGCTGATGCAGTATGCATGGCCGGGAAATATCCGTGAACTGGAGCATGTCATCAGTCGGGCCATTATCAAGGCCGTGTCCCAAGGAGGGCGACGCACGGCCATGCTGACTCTAAGTCCACAGATTCTCGATCTTGATCCGGAAGTATCGACACCTCAACCCCCCATGATGATTGATCATACTGTAACGACATCGCTGCTGGAGGCTACACGGATTTTTCAGCGGCATTACATTCAGCAGGCCATCAATCGTTCTGAGGGGAACTGGGCGGCAGCAGCCCGTATGCTTAATCTGGATGCAAGCAATCTGCACAAACTCGCCCGACGGCTCGGTCTTCGCTAGTTGATTCTTGATAAATCATACAAAAAACCGTTTGTCGTTTTATTGTAAGTATGCTGAAAATTCTCTGCTAAACCGTTAAGGCGACTTTAGCAAAGGAGACAAGGATGAAGGCGCGTCAATGGGTCATGCTCATGATGATGGGAATGGGCAGCAGTGTTTGGGCTATTACGGCAACGACGACGGGTTTTGCTTCGTTGATTGGCGGGGATGTTAGCTCCGGATCGCCTGGTACTCCGGGTGGTTCTGTAGGAATGGGTGGTGTATCTCCGGTGGTATCAGTACCGAGTGTGGATCCTGTTCTGAATAATGGTCATTGCCCTTGTGCTGTGGGCAACTGGCCAAATGTCGGTATTTACGGTGATCACCGATTCAGTATCCGTCCTGAGTCAAGGGCGGGTGTGCAGGAAAATATCCAGTTCAACAATGGGATTTCCATGGTGGGAGAACTAACCGCCCGTCTTTCACCGCATCAGTATGGTGATGTGACACCAGACTGGCTCTATGTCGGTTATGATCTGACACCCAGTTGGACCATCCAGGCAGGCCGCAAGCGTTTACCCCTGTTCATGTACTCGGATTTTATTGACATCGGCTTTGACTATCCCTGGATGAGGGCGCCAGGGGATCTTTATGGCTGGCAGATTGATCACTATAACGGCATGAATCTGTTATATAACAATACGATTCATGATGTCAGTGTGACCTGGAACCTTTGGACGGGTGCCGAGCACGACCGCAATAACAAAATGCTTCAGCTGATGTACTACAACAGCAGTCCAGGGGATGGTAGTAACGGTCAGCCAATCAATGAATACTGGTACAACATGGTTGGCAGCTATCTTGATTTCAGCAAGGACTGGTGGGATGTGCGTGTCGTCTACATGCAGAATGAAGTAACACGTTCCCAGATCGGGGAAGGACTGTACCACAGCGCCGATCACCAGAAATTCCAGGGTATTTCGGTGAACCTAGATCCGGGTAACTGGGTCGTCCGTTCGGAATTCAATGAGTTCTTGCGTCCAAGTGCCACTGACCTTGATTTTTACCATTCTTCCTTGTTAGGTGTTGGTTATCACATCGGTAATTTTTTGCCGATGCTGACTTACTCATCCTTCCATGAAGACAACTATACCGGCCCCTACTATGCCGAAAGTCATTTTACCCGTACGGCCACGCTGCGTTGGGATTTCCGTCGTGGTATGGATCTGAAGATTCAGTACGATGATACGGTGGACCATTCCCACTGGCCATTTCTCGGCAATACGAAACTGGTGACTGCCGGTTTCGACATGGTCTTCTAGGAGCAATGATCATGAATACGAAGCTAAGGATTCTGGCAATGATCGGGGCTATCTGGATGATACCGGTGGCTTGTGCGGATATTGTGGTGATTGTCAATCCCAATAATCCGGTAAATCTCAGTTCTGAAGAAATCAAGAATATCTTTCTGGGTAAATCCAAGTATTTCCCTGATGGCAAACCGGCTCTTCCCATTCAGCTGAAAGAGGGATCACAGGGATATGAGACGTTTGCTGAGCATGTGCTGCAGAAAAATGATAATCAGCTCAGGGCCTACTGGAGTCGGCTGGTGTTTACTGGACGATCAACGCCGCCGAAGGAAATTGAATCAGAAGCGGAAGTTGTCGATCTTGTGGCACACAATCCGAATCTGATCGGATATGTTTCACAGAATGTGGTCCAAAATGCCAAGGTACGGGAGATCAAACCCTGACCTATACCCGGGATTCCTCAGGGAGTCCCGAGCATGTTTTGCCAGCCACATTGCGCCATGCACAGGCGTATCTCTTCTTCCAGTATTGCAATGACCCGGTACGCACCCGGTAGGCCAAAGGCTGCGGCGGCATGCAGTGCGGGTCGTCCCATCCAGACAAAATTGGCACCGGCCTGACAGGCTTTGAGGACATCGCTGCCACGTCGTATACCACCATCAAGCATAAGTACAGGTTCAGGCCCCACCTCCTGGCGTATCAGGCTCAATTGGTGCAGGGCGGAAGGTGCGGCATCCAGTACGCGGCCACCATGATTGGAGACGATGATGCCATCAGCCTGGCATTCGAATGCATGGATAGCATCATCAGGGTGAAGAATGCCTTTGATGACCAGTTTGCCTGGCCAGAGATCGCGTAGCCAGCGAACATCATCCCAAGTTTGGGTAAAAGGAATCTGCTGGGTGAAAAAGCGGTTAACAACAGCACGATTCTGACTGGGGGCATAGGGAGCCCAGTTAGCAAAGGTTGGCAGACCATGATGCAGTTGGCGCACCAGCCAGCGCACATGCAAGAGCATATCAAGGATGATGTGGAGTCCGAGTCGAGGTGCGGGACCAAATCCATTGCGCCAGTCCCGCTCACGTTTGGAGTGTACAGGTGCATCAACGGTAAGAACCAACACCTGAATTCCGGCATCGCTGGCCCGGCGAACGAGGTCAGCACTGACATTCCGATCTCGGGCAACATACAATTGAAACCAGGTGCAAGGTCCGGCAATTTCTGCAACTTGTTCCACCGTACTGGTGCCAGCACCAGAAAGGACAAACGGGATTTTGGCATCATGGGCAGCACGTGCCAACATCAATTCCATACCAGGGCGGGCAAAGCCCTGCAAGCCCATGGGCGCAATTCCGAAAGGCCAGGCATATGTTTGGTTCCAGAGCTGTACCTGGGTACAAGGCTTAGATGCATGAACCAAGTAGCGGGGAATGAGCAGAGCCTCGGCAAAGGCGCTCAGGTTGCGCTCAAGCGCGTGTTCATCCTCAACCCCACCATTGATATAATCCCGAACCAGTCGAGGCAGTACCCGATCGGCAGCAATGGAAAAATCATCCAGCGCAATCATGTCGTTCAGTGAACGCATCATCAGCCCCTCTTTTAAATTTGTGCCAGGTTCATGGAGCAATCCTATCCTTGATCATTCGTGCAACCGGCAGAGGAATTCTGGATAGGGAACGCAACAGATGCGGAAGCAGCCGCAGCTTGATGCCTGCCAGTGCCGGTGGCACAATGGCTTCAATCAGATGGGGGCCAGGATTGGCCAGACAGAACTCCAGTGCCCGGATTAGCTCTTCAGCCGTTTCAGCGCGTTGGCTGTGAACACCCATACTGCGTCCGAGCTGTACAAAATCGAGTGCAGGGGAGTCAATGCGCAGCTGATCGCGGGCTTTTTGTCCTCCGGCTGCACCGACACGCTGCAGTTCAACGTTGAGAATGGCATAGGATGCATTGTTGAAAACGATATTGGTGATATTCAGTTGTTCCCGAACCATGGTCCACAGCGCCTGAGGGGTGTACATGGCAGCGCCATCACCAACAAGTGCCAGAACCGGTCGATTTGGGCAGGCAATGGCTGCACCCACAGCCACAGGAAGCCCTTGTCCAATGGCACCACCGGTCAGGGTGAGCAGGTCATGCGCCGGAGCTGAGGCTGTGTAAAATGGCAACATCACTCCTGATGTCTGCGCCTCATCGACAATAATGGCATGCTCAGGTAGCAGGGCGCCAATAGCTTTGCACACCTTTTCGGCCGTCAGTTTGCCTCGGGGTCGTTTAGGCCGGGCGAGTACTGTACGCATGGGTTCATGATGCATACAACCTAATATCTGCTCGAGTTCCTGAATGGCGGTGTCGATGCCCTCATCTTCGCTTACCAGAGTATGCAGCGTGCAGCCCTCAGGTACCAGTTCACTTTTTTTACCAGGGTACGCAAAAAAGGATACTGGAGCTGGACAGTCAACACGGACCAGATGCTCAATACCGGACAACTGAACGGTCGCCATTTCAGCAAAGTACGCCAAACGGGGAACAGGGGGCAGGCCTGCACCCCGACTTAATCGTGCCGGAAAGACCTCCGTCAGTAGGGAACAGCCCGTTTGTTCCGCGATGACAGCCATTCGGGACAGATAGGGTTCCTGCAAGGCGCGGCCTCCCAGCAGAAGTGTTGTGCGTGCACCTGATTGCAGCAGACGGGCGATGTCGCTGATACGCCCAGAGTCGGGGCATGCCGGTACCTGTACCGAAGTACTTGAAACAGCTTCAGCGCCGGGAGCCCAGGTGGTATCTGCCGGCACGATCAGGGTCGCAATCGCGTGCGGGGTTGCCATGCTGACCGCACAAGCTTCAGCAACATCGGAGCCAATGTTTTGCACCGAATCCACCGTGCGCACCCAACTGGAGACATTGCGGGCCACCGTGGCAATATCAGACTGCAGTTGAGCATTCAGGGGGACGTGGTAGGTTGCATGCTCCCCGACGATATTGATGATTGGGCTACGCGCCTTGCGGGCATTATGCAGATTGGCAAGAGCATTGCCGAGGCCACAGCCAAGGTGGAGCAAGGTCGCTGCCGGTTGACCACGCATCCGGGCATAGCCATCGGCCGCACCGGAAGCCACCCCTTCGAAGAGGGTCAGGACCGCCCGCATCTGCGGATACTGATCCAGAGCCGCAACAAAGTGCATCTCCGATGTGCCGGGATTGGTAAAGCAGACTTCTACGCCGGCTTGTAGCAGTGTCTGAATCATCGCTTCTGCACCACGCATACGGGGCTCTCCCTGGTTAATGGCATTCTGATGATGGAACGATGGAACGAATGGCGGCCTTAGCTGTCAGGATGCAGCCCGGTAGAAAGGTCCCTTCCAGCGAACGGCGACCGCTGCAGCCACCGCCGCCAAAACCGGCAGCCTCGCCGACACAGTACAGACCCGTAATGGCCCTGTTATCCCGATCAAGAACCCGACTCTGCAGATCGGTGCGTAAGCCTCCAAGACTTTTGCGGGTAATAAGCTGAAGCTGCATAGCAATCCAAGGACCTGAACCGGGTTTCTGCAGGGGCGCCGGCTTGCAGGTTCTTAACCGGTCAGCAGGCCATTGACGGGCATGGAGTATGCGCCGAATCTGATCATCATTATACAGACGATTTCCTTGGGCAAACTGGGCATCGAAGGCATTAACTGTTGCGTTTAGTACATCAGCATGAATGTGCGATTTTCCGGTCAGGTCATTCATGCGTTGTGCCAGACCCTCCAGGGTCTGGTCGGCGAGGACATGTGGACTTTCAGCCAACATCTGCCGGATCAGACGTTTGTTGCCGTTCAGGGTATCCAACAGAAAACGAAAGAAATGTCGATCCCGGATATGGGGATTATGTTCGGCACCCGAGATGGCAAATTCCTTGATGGCAATGCGCCAGTTCATCAGTTGCCATGTATAAGGCATTTCCAGGCGAGCCACATCAAGACAAAGCTGATGGGTGTCAAATCCGGTGACCAGCGGTTGAGGGCCAATGCGTTCACCGCGATGATTGAGCCATAGGGCTGACTTGCAGGGTATGGCGGACAGGCCATGACCTGGAAAATGTGGTTGTGGGTGCGGAATCCCGGCAGCATAGTTCCACATCGAACCGGCATTGTGAATCTGAGCGGACAGATGGTCGGCGACCCAATGATGCAATGTACCATCGCTATAGGGGTGAGCCCCATTAAGAAAGGTTGAGGGCATGGGGCGATCGTTCGGCCAGTGTGCCCGAACTGAGGCCTCACTGCCATTGATACCCCCCATGGCAAGGATCACGATCGGGGCCTGGATTCGGACGATGGCCTGATCTGTTTCCCGACGCGCCTGAACGCCACAGATCTGACCGGCCTGATGTTCCAGACTGAGCACTTGGTGCTGATGCAGGATCTGGAGGCGACCCGAACTTGCGGCATGAACCTGGGCAATCATACGTTTGAGAAGGTGGCGTGCGGTACCCCAGATCACGTGATAGCGGGGAAGGCTGTTACCATCGCCCTGCATACCGCGTTCAACCCAGTTGACAGCAGGCATGAAGCCAACACCCTCGCGGCGAAGCCATTCATAGACGTCCGGACAGGAACGGTGTACATAATGTTCAGCCCATTGCCGGGAATAAACATCATCCTCGGCGAGTTCAGCAAAGCTTAGCCAGTCCGCCAAGGCTCGTTCCGGTGTGTCCGGGATCCGGTGTCTTTTTTGCAGCGGTGTTCCAACAAGAGCCATTCCGCCAAAAGCCCAGAGACCCAGCCCCCCGAGGCGTTCAGGTGTGTCCCGGTCCACCAGAATAACCTTTAATCCGGATCGAAGTGCTTCCAGGGTACTGACCAGACCAGCCAAACCGCCACCCACGATGACCAGATCAGCATGCATGGTTGTCATATTAAAGCTCCCTCTCTTGCGTTCTGTGCATCTTAGCGTTTAAATGATGAATAAATTTGACTTTACAGGACAAAGCGATTGACTTTACGTGCCACTGTATCCATCCAGTGGGTCCAGACCGTGGTGCAAACTGCCTGTTCACGGGGCGTAGCCATGGATGCACTGCTGCGTACTGCAGGTATCGATCCTGCCGAACTGCATCGGGAACGCTGGCCCATCGATTCCATTACACGCTTGTGGTGGGCCGCAGTGAATCTGTCCGGTGATGCGGGTTTTGGTCTGCGGGTAGGGCGACAGGCAGGACCCGCCAGTTTTCATGTGGTGGGATACATCCTCCAGTCCTCCGCCACACTTCGCAATGCCCTGGATCAGGTGCAAAAATATCAGCCATTGATTTCCGATGGTGGACGATTTCAACTCCTGTCCGGTAGCGATGCCAGCTGGCTGATCTATCACCCACGCCAGGGCGCACTGGCATTCAGTCCTCATCAGATCGAGGCGGTTTTAGCTGCTTTGGTCAGCTTTGTCCGCAATGTGACTGGCATTGCCATTCGTCCCTCTGCAGTTCGGTTCAGTCATTCCCGTCTCGGCCCATTAAGCGGTTATCGGAGCAGTTTTTCCTGCCCTGTCGAGTTTGACCAGGCATTCAGCGGTATTCTGCTCAATCACCACTGGTTGGATATTCCCTTACCTCAGGCAGATCCCCAGTTGAATCGGGTCCAGGAAAATTTCGCAGAATTACGAATGAATGCCCTAGAGGAACATCCTGATCTGGCATCCATGCTGCAAGCCTGGATACAGGCCATAGCCGTAGGTGGTCAATGGCCCGACCGGGCTCAGGCCGCACGACGCTTTGAACTCAGCGAACGCACTTTGGCACGACGACTGAAACAGGAAGGTACCTCATACAGTGATCTACTCGATCAGGTAAGACGCAGCTATGTCCTCGAGGCACTCAGGAATCCACGTCGAACTATTGATGAAGTTGCCCTGCAGGCAGGGTTTTCAGACCTCAGTCCATTCTATCGGAGTGTTCAGCGCTGGATCCACATGACCCCAGCGCAATGGCGAAACAATGGTTTGCCACAAATCACTGATGCAGCTGTCATCAAAGATTAATGGTATGAATAGTCAGTAATGATTATTCTGGCAACCAGAAAGATGCTTGTATTGCTTGATTTTGACCTTTATTCACGTTTCTTAAAATCTGGATCAAGATTTAGAGTTATAAAAATAGGGGATTGATACGTTTTTAATTGTATAGTGGTTGTGTCTGGTACCTCATGTTGGTTTGGTGTTTGTTTGGACAAGATGCGATGGAGCGCACACTGACTGGAGACCCTTTTGGGAGTTGATGTGTATGCGTTTCGTGTGGGATGATCGGCTGAAAACAGGTAATTTTGAAGTTGATGATCAGCACAAGCAGATTGTGGCCTTGATTGGACGCATGTCGGCTCAGGAAAAAAAACAGAGTGATCCTATGGAGTTACAAAAACTCTTTGATGCTTTGCACCTTTATGCCCATACCCATTTTGCGACTGAACAGGCACTGGTTTATCAGGCTAACCTCACCGAAACTTCTCTGTGGTTCAATCATCAGGGCGCCCATGATTATTATATGAAACGGATTCAGGAGTTTCGTGAAGATCTTGAGCGCAAAGACGAGCGGGCCTTGTTCCGGATTGTTGCCTTCCTGAAATACTGGTGGGTTGAGCATATTTGCAATGAAGATCAGTTGTTGGTAGAAGTCCTTAATGACAAGGCAACCCATGAAGCTGCTAAGACTGAACCCGAACGTTCAGTCCGAGTTCAGTCTTGATTGATGATCAATGCAATTTACTGGTTGTGGAGGTGTTTGAGTCTAGGGTGTCACCAAGCAGGCGCCGAACGCTGACATAGAAGACTGGAATCAGCAGCAGTCCAAGCAGTGTGGCAAAAAGCATTCCTCCCATGACGCCGGTACCGATCTCGTGTCGGGAAACCGAACCGGCGCCACTGGATAATACCAGCGGCAATACCCCGAGAATGAAGGCGAAGGAAGTCATCAGAATTGGGCGCAGGCGTAGTTTGGCTGCATGCAGCACTGCATCATAAAGACTGTGTCCCTCACTCTGGTTCAATACCGCAAACTCAACAATCAGGATGGCGTTCTTGGCAGCCAGACCGATGACCGTTACCATTCCAATCTTGAAGTAAATGTCATTGGGCATGCCACGGAACAGACAGAAGGACACCATGCCGAGCAGCCCGAGAGGAACCACCAGCAGCACGGCGACTGGAATGGACCAGCTTTCATAGAGCGCAGCAAGACAGAGAAACACAACCAGGATCGAGAGCAGCATCAGACGGTTGGAGGAACTTCCGGCCAGAACTTCCTGATAAGATTGTCCTGTCCATTCTGCACCATATCCGGAGGGCAGGGATTGATCGATCATCTTTTCGATGCTGTTCATGGCTTGGCCTGTGGTGTATCCGGGTTTCGGATTGCCCACAATTTCAACCGCTGGATAGCCGTTATAGCGTTGCAGCAGCAGTGGCCCAACGGCCCATTGCGTCTTTAGGACGCTGGCTAGAGGTACCATGTTGTATGGACTGATGCCAGGATTAGAGACAGACGGGTTCAGGTTTAATGCGGCGCTGGCGGGTACATTGGGGGCTGGCGTGAACAGATGACGCAGGACGTCGGTATCCATGCGAAAGGTGGCGTCATCCTGGACAAGAACCTGTTTGATGCGTCCTTCATACGACATCTGATCAACGTACATCGGAGCGATTTCCATATCGATGGTGTTGTAGACGTCGCTGAGAGACAGACCCATGGTGGCAGCCTGATTCCGATCAAGCTGAATCTGCAATTGTGGGGCATTAGGCAGGGCATTGGGGCGTATCTGCATCAGCATGGGGTTTTTTGCTGCTGCGCCAATCAGGGTCTTCTCGGCTTTGCCCAGTTCTTGGTGGGTCTGGCCGGCACGTGCCAGAAGATAGAGGTCGATACCACCAAAGCGACTCAGACCACGAATGGTCGGAAGATTGACGGCAAAAATTTTGGCATCCGTTATGCCGGCCAAAACCTTGTTGAACTGGGGTAGCAATTGCATCACCGTCTGCGGCCGGTCTTTCCAGTCCTTTAGTTTGATAAAGGACATACCGACATTTTCACTGATGCCGACAAAGCTAAAGCCCTGTGGTTGAAAGATATCCTGAATGTTGGCATTGAGCGGGCTGTGCAGCAAACGCGAACGAACCTCAGCCATCACCTCTTTGGTGCGTTCAAGAGACTGTCCTGCTGGTAGATTCACCAGAGCCAGAACAAAACCCTGGTCTTCGTCGGGTACAAAACTGGTGGGCAACTTAACGAACAGGAATCCGGCCAGCAGTGCAAACAGCGCAAAGAGCATCATCCAGCGTGGAGCATGCCGTATGGCTCGCCCGACATGCCCCTGATAGGCATGTGCCGTCTTGTTGAATGCTTGGTCAAACCTTCGGTAGATCCAGTGCCGGCCATCATGACGTTCCGGACGCAGCAGGGCGGCGCAAAGTGCGGGTGTAAAGGAAAGCGCTAGAAAAGCTGAAAAGGCCATGGATATGGCAATCGTTAGGGCAAACTGGGCATATATGATGCCCGTGGCGCCTGGCTGCAGTGCGGAAGGAACGAAAACGGCAGTCAGCACCAGAGTAATGGCCACAATGGCACCGGTGATCTGACCCATGGCTTTGCGGGTGGCCTCATGCGGGTCAAGATGTTCCTCGCTCATGATCCGTTCGACATTTTCAATGACTACAATGGCGTCATCAACCACGATTCCGATGGCCAGAACCATACCGAACAGAGTCAGCTGATTGATGGTGTAATGCATCAACGAAAGGCCAATAAAGGTTCCCAGCAGGGCGATAGGGATCACCAGCGTTGGTATCAGTGTGGCCCTGAGATTCTGCAGGAATATCAGCATGACGAAAAAGACCAGCACAACAGCTTCCAGTAAGGTCATGACCACTTCGTGAATGGAAGCGGTAATAAAGGGAACGGTGTCGTATGGAACGGTCCAGCTGACACCCACTGGTAAATCACGCGCTAGTGAAGCCATCTCGTGCATGACCGCATCATGCACGGAAAGGGCATTGGCCCCCGGGGTCAGGAATACACCGAGGCCACCAGCAGCTTGGCCATTTAGTTCAGCGTGTTCGCCATAACTTTGTGCACCGAAGCTGATACGGGCCACATCACTCAGCCGAACAATACTGCCATCGCTATTTGAACGCAGGATGATGTTGCGGAACTGGTCAAGGGAGGAAAACAGTTTGTCCCCAGAGACGGTGGCACTAAACTCTTGTCCGGGCAAGGCGGGATCAGATCCGATGGATCCCGAGGAGAACTGGTTGTTCTGGGCATTGATGGCGTTCAACACCTGGGTGGTCGAAAGGCCATAGGCCTGTAACCGGTCTGGATTTAGCCAGATACGCACGGCATATTCCGAACCAAGAATAAAGGTATTGCCCACCCCATTGATCCGGGAAAGAGCTGGATTGATCCGTGATGCCATAATATCGCTGAGTTGCTGACTGTTGATGGCCTGGTTTGTTGAGTGCAAGGCAATAAACATCAGGATATCAGGCGTGGCCTTGGCAACCGTAATGCCTTGCTGGGTAACAGCCTTGGGCAGTAGGGGTTGAGCCAGATTAACCTTGTTCTGAACCTGAACCTGAGCAATGTCCGGGTTGGTTCCGGTCGCAAAAGTTAGTGTGATGACGGTCTGACCGTTTGAGCCCGAATTTGAACTGAAATAAAGCAGGTTATCAATTCCGGTCAGCTGCTGTTCAATAATCTGGGTGACCGTCGACTCCATGGTCTCAGCATTTGCGCCAGGATAGTTGGCAGTTACCGTGACCTGCGGTGGTGCAATATTTGGATAGGACGATATCCCCATGTTTTGCAGGGAGATGTAGCCAAACAGAACGATCAGGATGGCAATGACCCAGGCAAAGATGGGCCTTTGAATAAAAAAACTGGGCACCTTTATTCTCCTTGCTTAGTGGCTGGATTCGGAAGGGATCGGTGATGCCTGTACTTTGGGATCCTGCCAAGGTTGTTCATGAACAGTGCTTCCTGGTTGGCTGTTCTGCAGCCCCTTGATAATCATATGATCTCCTTCGTGCAGGCCGGATGTGATGACCCACTGACCAGTCGGTCCGTTGTCCATGGTTACTGGCTGCTGCTCCACCTTGCCTTCGCTATTGACTTTGAGGACATAGGCGCCCTTTGAATCTTGCTGAACCGCTTGTTGTGGCAGGACAACCGCATGATCACGTGCGCCAATCGTTAGACTGATGTTGACATACATGCCTGGAAGCAGCAGATGATCCGGATTATGCACCTGGGCGCGCATGCCGATTGCTCCGGTCGAGGGATTTACGGACACATCACTGAAATCCAGAAAGGCCGGGATGTTGTAAGAATGTCCATCAGGCAGGACCAGATCCGCACGTCCCTGGCCTTGGTTGGCTGAGTGCAGACGGCCTTGCTGGCGCATCGACTTAATCTGCAGCCACTCTTGGGCACTGATGGTGAACTGAATGTAGACGGAATCAATCTGCTGGATTGTAGTGAGTAAACTGCCATTGCTGCCGCTGTCATTGGTGCCATTACCAACCAGCGATCCCGGGGTAACTTGCTGCTGGCCAGCTATACCATCAATAGGGGCTACAACCCGGGTGTATCCAAGATTAAGACGGGCTGTTTCCAGAACTGCTTGATCTGCCTTGACCTTGGCGGCTGTGCTTCGTTCCACAGCATCGGCATCATCGACCACCTGCTGGGCAACGGCACCTGAGGCACGTTGTTGATGGTCACGTTTTGCAGTGATGTGGGCATTGTTCAGAGTTGCCTGATCCTCTGCCAGAATCGCCAGATCGGTATCCTGCTGGGCTTTATAGTAACCGGGATCCAGTTCAAAAAGTTCTTGACCCTTATGAACCTCTTGTCCTTCCTGATAAAGTCTCTTTAGAATGACTCCGGAAACACGTGCGACCACATTGGCAGATTGCAGCGCTGTAACGCGGCCAACAAAAGCCTTTTGCAGAGGCAATTGCTGTTCCTTGACGATTAGTGTCGAAACAGTCGGGGTTGGGTGCGGTGTTTGTCCAGCCTGTTGATCGTTACCACTCTTGCTGCAGCCTGCCAGAAGGGTGCAGAGTACGACAAGATAACTGCTTTTCATGGTTCAGTTCCCTGGTTCATAGATGATGTCGTGTTCAGGAAATCCTCAGGGCCAACGATGTTGCTCACCCTGAGGATTCAGTTCATTCAGCCTTGATGAGGCAATCCTGACTTCTGCTCGGTCCAGTGTCCGCCCATGGCTTGGTACAGGGCAGCGGAATCGGCAAGAAGAGTGGACTGGGCTGCCAGAACATTGGTCTGGATGGTTTTCAGGGCAGACTGTTCGGTAATGACCGAAGACAGGGGGACAGCGCCACTGCTATAACGGGTTTGCACCAGTCTCAGCCGGCCTTCCTGCTGTTGCAGGCTGTTGGTTCGAAATTGCAGGGTCTGTTGATCACGTTGCAGGGCTGTCAGAGCATCGGCAACCTGCTGGAAGGCTGTTACTACCGTCTGTCGGTAGGTCATCCCCGCAGCCTTCATGGCTTCAATCGCTGCTTTCTTTTTGTTTTTCAGGGCGCCACCATCAAAAAGCGGCTGGGTCAGGTTGCCACCCAGAGCCCAAACCATTGCTTTGCTGCGAAAGAGTTGCGACAGGGTGATGGCATCAAACGCCGTCGAGGCGGTCAGGGTAAACTGGGGGAGCATATTGGCTTTGGCAACACCGACCTGAGCGGCAGCGGCATTCCACAGCGCTTCTGCTTCACGAATGTCCGGGCGCTGCTGCAGTAACTGGGCGGGAAGGGAAACTGGCACAGGGGTTGGGAGATGCATCTGGGCAAGATCTCCTGGCTCAAGCGCAGAGTCCGGTGAACGTCCCAGCAAGGCATTCAACTGATGAGAGATCTGTTCCATTGATTTTTGGGTCTGGGGAATGACGGACTGTGCGTTGCTAACCGCTTCTTCCTGGCTCAGGAGGCTGTCCTCGGCAATGGCACCGGACTGATACTGGGTTTTGAGCAAAGAAAGCTGACGTTGCTGGTCAGAGACCAGTTGTTGTTGAAGTTCAAGCAATTTCTGGTCATAGCCCAGATTGATGGCAAGTGTCACAATATTGGCAGCCAGTGTTTGTTCAGCAGCCTCATACTGGAAGTTTTGGGCCTGCAGTTGGGCAAGAATCTCCTTGAGCGCTAGACGCGAGGAACCCCAGAGGTCAATCCCATAACTGACATTGACCCCGGTGTTGTAGAGATTAAAGGGTCCAAAAAGTATTCCTGGTCCAAAAAAAACTTTCTGCCGCTCGGCATTCGCGCCCAGATTTACGGTTGGAAAAAGCAATGAACCTCGTTCCGCCTGATAAAGATCATACTGTTGTTGCAGTACATGAATCTGGCCTTTCAGGCTGGGATTGGCACGCAGGCCTTCAGCGACCAGATTATCAAGGGATGCGGAATGATAGTTCTGCCACCAGTTCTGGGAGATTGAATGGGGCGTTATTCCCTTGGTTGCCGGAATCTGGTAATGCAGATCCTTAACCGATTGCTGGCTATGAGTCTCGGGGGCAGAGATGCAGCCCGAAAGAAACATTGCCGGCAAAGCATAGAGAAAAAGGGTTTTACATATGGAGCGGGTACCCTTATTCGCATTCATAACATCTCCCATCCGGTCTGGAAAACAATAACTGTCAGGATAATCAATAAGTGAACTATATACAATCAAATCAGATCAGGCAATCCATATGTTCGGGATCCGATGTTTGTTTATTTTGAACATTGGGTTCCTAATTCTCGTCAAAGTATAGGCAGTTATGATAGGTGCCTCTTCTACAAAGGCAACAAGGAGCGATGGATATGTTCATGAAATCGATTTGGGGTGCCTGTCTGCTCATAGCGGTTACTGTTGCCAGTTTTCCGGCTGCATCGGCGGATCTACAGAATCAGGACATAAAGATCACTATTCCAGGCCACGAACTGAAGAGTTTTGATATTGGTGCTGCTCAAAATGGTCTTTATGTTCTTGCCGACCGCTCCAATGCAGCGGTTGACCTGATTGATCTGCGTGATTTCAGGGTGCTGGCCCAGATTGGAGGATTTGCTGGAGCTCTGCATGAGGGGCGGGGAGGACCCAATGGCGTTGTGTTTGTAGATGACCAGCATGTCTGGGCAGGAGATGGTTCCAGCCGGATTGCTGTACTTGATCTGAAACAACACCGAATCGTCGCTGAAGTTTCCACCGGTGGGGACAGGCGAGTTGATGAATTGGCCTACGATGGCAAGGATCAGTGGGTGATTGCTGTCAATAATGCCGATCATCCGCCCTTTGTCTCGATTATAGATGCTCACTTTCCCTACCACATTCATGCGCGCGTAGCCTTCCCAGAAGCAACCGATGGACTGGAGCAACCCGTCTGGGACACCGAGAATGGACTGATTTATCTGGCTGTGCCCGAGATCAATCACCAACCGGAGCGGGGTGGTATTGCTGTGATTGATCCCTATTCAGGAACTCTGAAGCGCATGATTGAGGTTCATGCCTGTATGCCTGCAGGTCTTGCGCTCGGACCACAGGGACATGTTCTGGTTGGCTGCAGTGATGATGCCATCAAGGCAGGATTCAAGGCAGAAAGTCTGGAAATGAGTATGCCATCGGGTCGTATCCTGCGTCATGAGCCCAATGTTGGTGGTTCTGATGAGATTACCTATGATCCTTATACTCATCATTACGTCCTTGCAGCTGTTGCACAGCCAGGGGGTTCAGTCGTGGGTGTGATTGATGCACTGTCTGGACGATGGGTTAGC
This sequence comes from Pseudomonadota bacterium, assembly GCA_021804485.1. Classification (GTDB taxonomy): domain Bacteria; phylum Pseudomonadota; class Gammaproteobacteria; order Pseudomonadales; family Moraxellaceae; genus JAJXWR01. The sequence continues at coordinate 40,633 of JAJZHM010000001.1, forward strand.
AATAGACCCAGCGGATTGCATGCACATTCGGTGGCATCCTGGCATGGTTTGATGGAGGTCCCTGTTGCCGCCGGTGATCAACAATGTCCGAAAGGATGTATTCGTGTACTTCAGGATGAGAAACCCTGATCAGCAGATGCAGGAAGCCGCCAGCCTGAACGAAATAGCAGATGGTCTCGTTAAACCACTGGCGCGCATTTTTGTCTTGGAGAAATCGGACCTTACTACTTTGCGTTAAAATCGCTTGAGTATCTCTGCAGAATGCTGGAATATAGCAGCAGCTAAATAGTACATTAATGAACGATTCGTGGATTCCAATAATTCCTTATTGAGGAGATTTGATCATGCGTACTGCCAAAGCCTATGCAGCTGTTGATGCCACAAGTTCCCTTCGTCCTCATGTCATTGAGCGGCGTGATCTGGCGGCCGATGATGTTGATATCGATATTCTTTATTGCGGTGTTTGTCATTCGGACCTGCATACTGCTCGAAATGAATGGAAAAATACCCTTTATCCCTGCGTGCCGGGACATGAGATTGTCGGTACAGTACGAGCGGTTGGTTCTGCAGTCAGCCGATTCAATGTTGGTGATCAGGTGGGTGTTGGGTGCATTGTAGATAGCTGCGGACATTGCTCATCGTGTGCCGATGGTGAAGAACAGTACTGCGAACATGGTTTTACCGGTACGTACAATGGTCCGGTCTTTGGTGGTGAGAATACCTATGGAGGTTATGCACAAAGTATTGTGGTCAAAGAATCCTTTGTGCTGGCCATCCGTCATGATCCCCGTGAACTGGCAGCAGTGGCACCTTTGCTTTGTGCGGGTATCACCACCTACTCACCTCTGAAGCGCTGGGCCAAGGCTGGTCAGAAGGTCGGTGTGGTTGGTCTTGGTGGTCTTGGCCATATGGCGGTCAAGTTGGCGAATGCCATGGGTATGGAAGTCGTTCTGTTTACGACCTCGGTTTCCAAAATCGAGGATGCCAAACGTCTCGGTGCACACCACGTCTGTATCTCTACCCGTCCTGAAGAGATGGCGCGCTTTAGCAATCAGCTTGATTTTATTCTCAACACCGTTGCGGCACCGCATGTACTTGACGGATATCTGAACCTGCTCAAGCGTGATGGTACCATGACCCTAGTCGGAGCCCCTTCAGAACCGCATCCCTCTCCGGCTGTTTTCAATCTCATCTTCAAACGGCGTCAGCTTGCCGGCTCCCTCATCGGCGGAGTTAGGGAAACCCAGGAAATGCTCGATTTCTGTGCTGAGCATGGTATTACTTCCGATATCGAGCAGATTGCGGTAGATCAGATTAACGTTGCCTATGAGCGGATGCTGAAAAGCGACGTCAAGTACCGTTTTGTGCTGGATATGGCCACGTTGGCCTGATTCATTGGAGCAAACGGTAATGCGTACACGAAAACTAGGTAGCCAGGGGCTTGAGGTCTCGATGTTGGGACTTGGCTGTATGGGAATGTCCGATTTCTATTCTGGGCGTTCTGAAAGGGCGGCTGTGGAGACCCTGTTGCGGGCAATCGACCTCGGAATTACTTTTTTTGACACAGCCGACATGTACGGTGTTGGTCAGAACGAGGAACTTCTGGGTCGCGTGCTGCGACCGCATCGCAGCAGACTGGTTCTTGCGACCAAGTTTGGCAACATGCGTAATGCCGAAGGTCAGTTTCTCGGAATTAATGGTCGACCTGAGTATGTACGGGCCAGTTGTGAAGGCAGTCTTAAACGGCTTGGGGTAGAATGTATTGACCTGTATTACCAGCATCGTGTCGATCCGAATGTTCCCATTGAGGAAACGGTTGGAGCCATGGCTGATCTGGTTCGGGCCGGCAAGGTTCGTTTTATTGGTTTGTGTGAAGCGTCGGTTGCAACCATTCGTCGTGCTCATGTCGTACATCCGCTCTCAGCTTTGCAAACAGAGTATTCCCTCTGGTCGCGGGATCCTGAAGCGGAGATCCTGCCGCTGCTGCGTACGCTGAAGATCGGTTTTGTGCCGTACAGTCCTCTTGGGCGTGGGTTCTTGACCGGCAATATCCGTTCCACCGAAGATCTGGCTCCGGATGATTACCGGCTGACCACCCCGCGGTTTCAGGCAGAGAACCTTCAACATAACCTAAGGCTTGTTGAAGCTATTTTAAATATGGCTCATTCTAGAGGATGCAGCACGGCTCAGTTGGCTCTGGCATGGGTGCTGGCTCAGGGGGATCATATCGTTCCGATTCCGGGAACCAAAAGAACAGCGCGGCTGGAAGAAAATATCGCAGCATTACAGGTTTCACTGAGCGATGCAGAATGTCAGCAACTGAACACCCTTATGCCCGTTGGTATTGCAGTGGGTTCACGTTATCCGGTGCCACAGATGCAGGCACTGGATCGTTGATGATAAACCGATGAGGGGAAGTCAAAAGGTGATGTTATGAGTCAAGCTTCTGTAGCTGGGGTGACGCCCCAAGGTAGGTCGGCTTATTTTCCGGTACTGGGTTCGATCAGCTTGGCCCATGCCCTGAATGACACCATGCAGTCCTTGCTGCTTGCAAGTTACCCATTATTCAAATCCGGCTTTAATCTTGACTTTGCCCAGATCGGTCTGATTACTCTGGCCTACCAGTGTACAGCCTCTCTGCTTCAACCATTGATTGGAACCTATACCGATCGTCATCCTCAGCCTTTCTCCTTGGTTGCTGGTATGGCCTTTACCTTGTCAGGTCTGCTGTTGCTCGCTCATGCTCATTCGTTCTATGTTCTCCTGCTTGCAGCGGCACTTGTGGGCAGTGGCTCGTCAATTTTTCATCCGGAGGCGTCGAGGGTAGCACGTCTGGCTTCCGGTGGGCAGCATGGTCTGGCTCAATCCATTTTTCAGGTAGGGGGAAATGCTGGTTCGGCCATTGGCCCTTTGCTGGCAGCCTGGTTTGTTCTGCCGCGAGGACAGTCCAGTCTGGCTGTATTCTCGCTTATGGCACTGGGTGGGATGGTACTTTTAAGTGGTGTTGGAGTCTGGTATCAGCGTCAGCACCGTCGACCTTCGTCTCATTCTCAAGCAACAGCTCTGGCACTTCCTGTTCCGCAGGTGGTGCGGACCATGAGCATCCTGGTTGCACTGATGTTTTCCAAGTTCATTTACATGGCCAGCATCAGCAGTTACTTGATCTTTTATTTGATGCATCATTACGGCATTGATGCCCGTCATGCTCAGTATCATTTGTTCTATTTTCTGTTCGCAGTGGCTGCCGGCACCCTGCTTGGTGGGCCAATGGGCGACCGAATCGGTCGAAAGCCGGTGATCTGGATTTCGATTCTAGGAATTGCCCCGTTTACTCTGGCCTTGCCCTACGTCAGTCTGGGTGTATCGGTTGGTCTGATGGTACTGATCGGTTTTTTACTGGCCTCAGCTTTTCCTGCCATGGTGGTGTATGCCCAAGAGCTTATGCCCGGTCGAACTGGAATGGTGTCAGGACTGTTCTTCGGTCTGGCATTTGGCCTCGGTGGTCTTGGTGCCGCTATGCTGGGTTCTTGGGCTGACCGGTATGGAATCGATGCGGTGTACCAATTCTGTTCCTTTTTGCCGCTTCTTGGTATTCTGGCTGTTTTTCTGCCGCATCTGAAGCGTGTTACCCCTCATTAAAAACCCGGTACGGTTAGTTAGAGCGACATTGTTTTCAGATTCTGAAAAGGACAGATAAGTCATCCAATCGCTCCTGCCCGCTCGTGTTTTAACAGGTCAAGCTAGACGAGCTGAATATCTACTTAGCCAATAGGTTAGGAAGGACTTGTGGGCTTTTTGACGTAGCTCAGCCTCATAAATGAAGTGCATGGGGGGCCATCTTCATAAAGAGCTGATCCGGAATCAGGATCCCGGACCCTGCGGTGCGGCCGGATTCCAGCACCTGATGAGCCTGAGCTGCTGCACTGAGCGGGTATCGGTGTTCAATGTGTACCTTGATGGCTTCGCGCTCGAGCAGGTCAAACCAGAGCGCAGCCAGCGTGTCGCGCTCTTCAGGATTGGCAATATAATCGGCCAGCGTTGGCCGGGTAATGTAGAGCGATCCCTTTTGGGCGAGCTGAATAAGATCAAACGGTGGTATGGGACCTGATGAAGCACCGTAACAGACTAAAAGCCCACGCCGTCGCACGCTGTTCAGGGAGATCTGAAAGGTTTTCTGGCCCACGCTGTCGAAAACGACCTCTGCTCCTTGTCCATTGGTCAAAAGTCGAATTTGTTCAGCAAGATCCATACTGGAGGAACGCAGTACATGATCACAGCCATGATCTTGGGCCAGCACTGCCTTGCGATCATCAGAGACTACACCAATAACTTCAAGTCCCAGTATTTTTGCCCATTGAACCAGAATCAGGCCAACACCACCTGCGGCCGAATAAATCACCACGGTATCGCCGGATTTGAGCGGCCACATGCGATGCAGCAGATAGGCTGCTGTTAATCCCCGCAGAGTTGATGCTGCAGCGGTCTCATAGCTGACTCGATCCGGAATCTTCAGAAGGACATCCTGAGCAATAATGCGCGCACTGCAGTAAGCGCCCAGAGTACTGCTGCCGCCAGCGTAGCAGACCCGATCCCCGGGACGAAAACGGCTTACGTCCGGGCCAGTGGCTAGTACCGTTCCGGCAGCTTCATTGCCAAGGCCACTCGGTAGTTTTGCCGCATAAATGCCTTTGCGGTAATAGGTGTCAATGAAATTAAGACCAATGGCATGCTGTTGAATTAGAACCTGACCTTTTCCCGGTTCTTCAGGTTCTGCGATCTGCTCCTCGAAAAGAACCTCGGGTCCACCTGTCTGAGCAAAACGAATCGTCTGAATCATGATCGAAACAACCCTCAATGCCATAAACATCAAGATAGTCTAGCAGGTGCGGACATTCCTGGATGTCAGGACGGTGTCTCTGAAAGGCTTAGTGCGGCCGCCATGACGACCCGGTTGCGTCCGGATTTTTTGGCAGCGTACAGAGCCTGATCGGCACGATCATACAGGGAACTGAAACTCTCTCCACCTTGTTCGGAGACTGCAATGCCGGCAGAAAGAGTTACTACGCCGAGCGGGTGATCTGGATGGGTGAGGGCAAGTTCCAGAACACAGGATCTCAGATGATCAGCCAGTTTGATCATATTGCCAGGCTGCGCGGGAGCGACCAGAATCGCAAATTCCTCGCCACCGAGGCGAAAGACCAGATCCGAGGAGCGACGCAGGTGCGAAGCAAGGCATTTACTGACTGCGATCAAGGCGGTATCACCTGCCTGATGACCGAGCGAATCGTTCAGTTTTTTGAAAAAATCCAGATCGTATAGAATCAGTCCCACACCATAATGCTCACGCTGCGCCCGGCGCAGTTCGTACTCCATAACCTGGTTAAAATGACGTCGGTTGTATAGACCGGTAAGTCCGTCGCGTGTGCTTAGTTCCTTGAGCTGCTGGTTGGCCCGGGAAAGCTCTTCACTCAGCAGACGTTCCTGAATCAGCATGGCTGCAAGAACATCACCGGTTAGTCCCGTTCCGTAAAATCGTTCTTCTACAGTAATGACAAAGCCTGCCGACAGTCTGGATCTGTTCCAGGAACGCAGCAAACGGTCTGCCAACTGACTGATTGGAGTCTGAGCATCGACACATACCGGATGATCGTCCATGAAGCGTCGACAACTTTTTTTGCCAAACAGCTCCCTTGCGAAGGGTTGCGCCATCAGTTCCATGAAGTAGTCACGGTGAATCATGCCCACAACATGTTCTTCGTGGGTTACAGCGATGTGGGTGGGATGTTCAGGGCTGGTGAAAAGATTGAAGACATCGGCATTGGTCATACTGATATCAACCGCCATCGATTCCCGGTTCAGGTCGAGTGCTTTAAGAAGGGCTGGCGCACCTGTTCGGTTTTCGACCACAGGTTCTTCCTGGCAATTCAGGGCAGGCTGCAAAGGTTCATTCCCAATTCATAGTCCCAAATTTGAAATACCAGAATCATGTTTCATTTTTATGTCTACCTGAAAATTTATAGTTCTTGAACTTCTGCAATTGGATCGACAAAATGATTTACGCGAGATCCATATCATTTATAGGCACGAGGGTGCTTCAGAAGTACCCACTGTCCGACTGATTTGAGCAGGAGCGCTTCGTGTCTATGGTTTCTTACAAGATTCTCTTTCTATGCACCGCTAATTCAGCGCGCAGTATCATGGCTGAAGCCCTTTTAAACAAACTGGGTGGTTCCCGTTTCAAGGCATTCAGTGCAGGCAGTGAACCACGTGGTGAACTGCATCCTCGGGCCGTTCACCTCTTGCAGCAAAATCATTGTTCTCTGGATGGTCTTCGCAGCAAGAATTGGGCGGAGTTTCTTGGGGCTGAAGCTCAGGTCATGGATCTTGTCATCATTGTCTGTGACACATTGGCAAACCAGACATGTCCTGTCTGGCCGGGCCATCCGCGGATTCTACGCTGGGGTTTTCCTGACCCGGTGCTTCAGGCTGGAAGCGAACAAGATGTTGCTAAGGCATTTCTTGACGTGTTTCAGCAGATTCGTCAGCGGGTTGAACTGTTGGTCAGTCTGCCTCAGATCGAGCTTGAGCATCTTGGCAAACAAATATAGACAAATTCAGTTCCCGGCATCGCGCAGGTCTGTATTAAGGTGATTTTTGACCCATATTGACTTACTTTTCATCGAATATCAGATCAAATCCGACAGTGGATTTGGATCTGTACCCCACTGTTTTGGCCATGAAAAGTAAGCAGAGACATCAATGCCCAGCCAGTTTTCATGTTGCCAGTGGGGCTGGCGATCCTTGTCAATCAGCAAAGCTCGTACTCCCTCAGCTAGATCGCCAAACTGGCAGCAGTTGATCGCCATCAGTCGCTCCATGCGGAAGCATTGTGCGAGGGAAAGGTGTTTGCTGCATGCCAGTTGGGCAACGACAAGGGCCGCTGTTAGGGGACACCCCTTTTCAAGCTGGTGAGCACCTTGTTGCAGCCAGGAATCAGAGTGATCGCGCAGGGTCAGGATTCGGGCGACAATCTCCTCAACCGAAAAGCCACGACCCAGTGAACGCAGCAGGGGCGCATGTGCCGCAAGTCGGGACGGTTCTTCTGACTGAGCGTCGTTGTGTCGATCGTGCAGGGATTGGAAAATATAGGCCAGCATGCGGCAATTATATGGGGCGTCGTGACTGAACTCGGAGGCCCGAAGTGACTCTAGGGTATCCTCAAGTTGTTCGTCACCCAAAAGATAATCTGCCCAGCCACACCAGAGCGCATCAGTGGCATTCAGATTGAGACCGGTCAAGGCAAGCACATGACCAAGCCCTGAAGGCAGACGGTTCAGAAACCAGCTAGCACCCACATCGGGAAAAAGGCCGATACTTATTTCTGGCATGGCCATACGTGTTGAAGGAGTCACAATCCTGAATGTGGCGCCATTCATTAAACCCATGCCACCACCCATGACCACGCCGTGCCCCCAGACAATCAGGGGCTTCCGGTAGGTATGGATGTGGAAGTCGAGCCGGTATTCCTGACTGAAGAATTGCTCGACCTGGGGATTGCGTGCCCCTTTGCCACACTGCTGGATGCTGTCGTACATGCTACGGATATCTCCGCCAGCACAGAATGCCCTGTTTCCTTTACCCATAAGGAACACAAAAGCGATCTCAGGATCCTGTTCATAATGGCAAAGGGCGCTCTCTATGGATTCCACCATCAATGTTGTCAGCGCATTCAGGGATTTTTCGGCGTTTAATCGAATCAAACCAAAATACATGCCGCCGGCAGTTGCATGCTGTTCACAGATGACTTCGGCACAAGATATTTGTGCAGCTTGAAGATGCATATCAGGTTCCTTCGAGGTGTGCATGCGCCAACTCTAGCGGAAAAGTGTGCGAAATTAAACACAGTGATCGTTTACTTAAAAGAAAGCAACAGGTTCAGGATTGACATCCTCTCTGTTCTAAGTCTGCGACTGCCGCCTGCGTGGAACCCCTTAAAGATGATTGCAGAATAGCTCAGGCAACCAGAAGCTCATGACCTATTGCCACAGGACAAATGCACTTGAGGAACTTCCCTGATTCCCGGATTACGAAGCTCAAGTTGCGGAACATCCCGCAATCCACCCAAGCGGGCCACCAGAAGTCCGGGAAATCCCTGCAGAGCCGTGTTGTAAAGGGCCACCAGGTCGTTATAGGCTTGTCGTGCAAAGCCAATACGGTTTTCGGTCGACTGCAACGCATCCATCAGTTGTCTTACCGTTTCAATAGCTTCCAGCGCAGGGTAGTACTCAACGGTAGCCATGATACGGCGAAGCCCCATGCTTTCGTGCTGAACACAGTCATTCCAGACGGCTAATGCCTGAGTATTGGTCGGGTCCTTCTGAATTTGCAGACCGGCATCAGCTCCTTGGCTACGGGCAGTCGTGATGGATTTCAGAGTCTCTCGCTCATGATCCATATATCCCTGACAGCTTTCCACGAGATTAGGGATCAGATCATGTCGACGCTGCAATTGGATATCAATCTGGGCAAAGGCATTGCTGAGTTTGTTTTTAAGTCCAATCAGACGGTTATACTGGTTAAGGGTCGCAAAGGCCAGAAACAGCACAAGCAGGAACCAGAACATGTTGATGATCCTCACCATCGTTTCCATCAGTATAGCTGTCTGGCAACCTGAAGGATAAGGGAATTATATTCTGTGTTAGCTAAAACGAGTAATGCACAGTTTTTCCCGCATAATCAAGTGGAAAAGTCCGTTGGCTGACGAGGGAATAGTCTTCCTTCTGTTAATAGTGTGGAATTCACCGAATCTCTTGAGATGCATTATCCTGTGGCAGAGCTTAACTATTTCAATTACCATAACGATGCAATACTTAAGATGATCACAGGAACCCGCTGTGTCTGAACTGGATGGTGGTATGCCGGAAGCTCAATGGCTTAATCACCATGTGCTTCCCGAACAGGCTTCGCTTTGGTGCATGACCCGACACTCGGTGCGTGAACAGGCCGGTGAGGCTGTTGCCGGTTATGATGTTCCGTTGACGCCTGCTGGGGTTATTCTGGCTGAGCAGTGGGGCGCACGTCTGAGCAGGGAAATTGATCATGCCTGCACTTCGCCAGTCGGTCGCTGTCAGGATACGCTGTCGGCCATTCTACGCGGACGGGGTACAACCCTGAGTGCCATCACGAGCGAGCGACTGGTTGAACCCGGTGCCTTTGTTGAGGATGTCCGTCATGTCTGGCCGGAGTTTGTTCGTTCTGGACCGATCGGGTTGGCGCAGCGTCATCTTGGTGGCGAAATGATTCCGGGTATGCGCTCGCCGCAGGCGGGTGTTCGGCGTATCCTTGAACTTTTCCGGCAGCATGTACCTGGCCAGGGGCGAGTTTCTTTAATGGTCACTCATGATACCGTGCTGGCAGCATTTCTCTACAGTCTGATGGGGCGGACTTGGCTGCAGAAAGATGACTGGCCTGCCATGATGGAAGCAGCCTGGTTCTGGATGGATGAAAGTCGCCTCTACTGGTTATGGCGTGGTGTTACGGGATCGCGGGAACTGGAGCAGTTGAGCCCTGACTCAGAGGAAAAGCCGATTTCGTCCTGATCAGGCCAAAAATCTTCCTGACAAGTTTTCATTGCTCCATGCAGAGCGATGATTCAATTCTGATGCTGATGAGACTAAAAAAACGATGAACGTACCAGCCCTGTGGATCAAAGACCTTTGCAAGGTGTACCGTAATGGAACCCGGGCCCTAGATCATCTTCAGCTTGAGGTTCAGGAAGGTGAGTTTCTGGCACTGCTTGGCCCGAATGGAGCCGGGAAATCAACGACAATCGGAATTCTGAGTTCCTTGGTGACCAAAACTTCCGGTTCAGTTCGGGTATTTGGTGATGATCTGGATCAGAATCTGGCCCGTGCCAAAATGCATTTGGGTGTTGTGCCGCAGGAGTTCAACTTCGGTCAGTTTGAAGTGGTTCTGGATATTCTGGTGACCCAGGCGGGTTATTACGGAATTCCTCTGGCGATCGCGCGTAAACGTTCGGAGCACTACCTAGGTCTGCTTGGTTTGCACAACAAGATGCATGTGCGTGCCAGACAGCTATCCGGTGGTATGAAACGCCGTTTGATGATTGCCCGTGCTTTGGTTCATCAACCCCGCCTGCTCATTCTTGATGAGCCCACGGCTGGAGTGGATATCGAACTGCGACGTTCAATGTGGGAGTTTCTCACCGAACTGAACCGTTCCGGAACAACAGTCATTCTGACCACACACTATCTTGAGGAGGCGGAACATCTCTGCCGCCGCATCGCCATCATTGATCATGGACGAATGGTTGAAGATACCGACATGAAGTCCTTGCTGGCAAGCATGCAGAATGAGACCTTCATTATGGATATACGGCAGCCACTTGCAAATGTGCCGCAAGTGCCGGACCTGCTTATTAGGCAGACGGATGAACAGACACTGGAGGTTACGGTTGCCCGGGATCAGACGATCAATGATGTTTTTGTCCGGTTGAGTGGGTTGGGCATTGAGGTGATGAGTATGCGCAACAAGGCCAATCGGCTTGAAGAGCTTTTTGTTGCCCGAGTTGAAAAAAATCTGCAGGCAGGAGGTCACTGATATGGGCTGGTATGCAAGCTGGATTGCTTTTTCAACCCTGGTGACTAAGGAAATCAGGCGCTTCATGCGTATCTGGGTGCAGACTTTATTGCCGCCGGCAATTACCATGTGTCTGTATTTCATAATTTTTGGCAATCTTGTTGGTAGTCGGGTAGGCCGCATGGGTGGTTTTGATTACATGCAGTTTATTGTCCCCGGTTTGATCATGATGGCAGTGATCCAGAACAGCTACTCCAATGTGGTATCAAGTTTTTACAGCGCCAAGTTTCAGCGCAGTATTGAGGAATTGCAGGTGGCTCCGATCAGTAATCTGCTCATACTGACCGGCTATGTGGTCGGTGGGGTGGTGCGTGGCTTGCTGGTAGCGTTCATCGTAACCTTGCTGTCACTGTTTTTTACCCACCTGCAACTGGTACATCCGGCCATGGTGGTCTTTACTGTTTTGTTGACCTCGCTGCTCTTTTCACTGGGTGGGCTGATCAATGCTATTTATGCCAAGAGCTTTGACGACATTAGTATTGTGCCAACTTTTGTGCTAACTCCGCTGACTTATCTGGGTGGCGTATTCTATTCGGTGCATATGCTGTCGCCCTTTTGGCAGCAACTGACTCTACTTAATCCAATCATATACATGGTTAATGCCTTTCGATATGGTGTGCTTGGGGTAAGTGATGTGCCCATCTTCAAGGCTATGGCGATCCTGTCGGTTCTGACGGCAGGTCTGTTTGGTTACTCCCTCAAACTGCTGCGCGATGGTACCGGACTGAGGGAATGATCTGGATGAACACTTGTCCGCGCATTCCCCTTGCTCGGCGAGTTCCGAACCAGTCTTGCGCCAGCAGGGGGTCAAGCGGACGGTTTTGGGTTTGGCTTGGCATTTGCCGCTGATTTTCTTGCGTGCTCTGCCGTACCCTGTGCATCCACGTAGGCGCGAACCGTTTCTCGTGTTGCTCCGCCAACGCTGCCGCGTGAGAACTGGATTTATGTGTGTTTTTCATGCTTGCGTCTTAAGTGATTGTGGTAGTATATCGCCTATGCAAACAGGAAATAAGTTTCGTTGTTACCCTACTCCTGCACAGGAACAAATCCTGTTGCAGTGGATCGGGTGT
>JAJZHM010000159.1 GCA_021804485.1 Pseudomonadota bacterium
TGATTAGGCGGCCTTTTTGTAGGGGCCTCGTCGTCGCGCTTCTTGCTCGCGGATGATGACACCCAGACGTTGAATATTTCGGGCCAGTACCGCCAATCCAACATAGCGCTTGAATCCATCTATGCCATGGTCCGGACAAATGTCCAGACCATGCACCTCCAATGCATTGATCGCTGATTCAACGGCGGAATGCTTGTGCCTCAGGATCGCACATCCTGATCAATCTGTTTAACAGGAACTCAGACATCTACCGGACAGTCTATGAAGTGATGTTCAATACCCAGTTCCTGAGCAAGCCAGGCTCCTAGAGCCTGCACTCCATAACGTTCGGTTGCATGATGGCCTGCCGCAAAGTAGTGAATTCCACTTTCCATGGCAGCATGCACCGTCGGCTCACTGATTTCACCGCTCAGATAAGCATCCATACCCTGTTCTATGGCCGTCTGGATACCTTGCTGCGCTGCCCCTGTACACCAGGCAATACGCTGGATCCAGGCAGTCCCTCCAGGAATGTGCTGCACACTTCGGCCAAGCACATGACTGACGTGTTCCGCAAAGACACGGGCGGCCATGGGCTCGCTGAAAGCCCCCCACTGAATCAGTTCACGTCCGGAGGCATCAGCAAAAACACCGGAACCGGGCAATCCCAGACGCAGGGCTAACTGGGTGTTATTTCCAAGTCGGGGATGGCCATCCAGTGGCAAATGATAAGCCAGTACACTCAGATCTGCTCCCAAAAGGGTCGCCAAGCGTCGTTTTTTCATGCCAGTGACCACAGCAGAATCACCTCGCCAGAACAGGCCATGATGAACCAGAACAGCATCGGCATCCATTGCCAGCGCCTGCTCGATGAAGCGCTGAGAGGCTGTGACCCCTGTTATCAGCCGTTCCACCCAAGGGCGCCCCTCGACTTGCAGTCCATTCGGGGCATAATCATTCCAGCGACCAGGTTGCAACTCCCGATCCAGTCGTTCGATCAGCTGTTTCAGGGCAACGGCCATACGAGTCTTCCTTGCAATACTAGGGATTAACAACCGCAGCAGGTGCAGGTAGAGCCTGCTCCTGGGGCCGCTCAGCAACCGGCACCTCCAGTGGCAGCACCCGACCATCCCGCCGCAGATCAATATGTACCTGGGTCCCCGGTTTTAAGGCAGCAATCTGGTGGATGGCCTGTTCCGGATCATGGACCACCTGACCCGCAAGGGCCAGAATCTGGTCACCCGGCAAAATACCGGCCTGATCAGCAGGACCACCTTGAACCATCGCATCGATGATCACTGGCTGCTGCGCGCTCCCCGGTCCTGTACCCATTCCCGAAGGCATGGCCAGCCCAATACCAAGCCAGCCACGAACCACCCGGCCATGAGCGATGATCTGTGCCATGACATCCTTGGCCTGTGCAATAGGAATGGCAAAACCAATACCCATGTTACCGCCATTACGCGAATAAATGGCGGAATTGATGCCTATGACATTACCGAGTGCATCAATCAGTGCGCCACCTGAGTTGCCTGGGTTGATGGCTGCATCCGTCTGGATAAAATCCTCAAAGGTATTGATACCAAGACCCTGTCGGCCTAGAGCAGATACGATGCCCTGAGTAACACTCTGACTGAAGCCAAAGGGATTACCGATAGCAAGAACCACATCACCTACCTGCAAGGGAGGATCAAGCCTTAGATGCGCCACCGGAACATGGTTCAGAGCGATTTTCAGAACAGCGATATCGGTATCCGGATCAGATCCAACGACCTTAGCCTGAGTCTCACGCCCATCAGCCATCGCCACCACAATACTGTCAGCTCCGGCAATGACGTGGTTATTGGTCAGTATATAGCCATCCGCACTAACAAGAACACCCGAGCCAAGCCCTTGTCGCTTTTGGGTCATGGTCGGTAGCGTGCCGAAAAACCGCTGAAAAAAAAGGTCCGGAGTAATCGGGTGTAGACGAATCTCTTCAGTGGTATAGATGTTAACCACCGCTGGTGCTGCCTGACGGACCGCTGCAGCGTAGGAGACCGGTCCGCTCCGCTGCAATAACGCCGCATCTGGGGTAACACTGTGCAAAGTAACCATTCGGGTGGGCAACCCGGGGAGTTCTTCACCCAGTTGTCCCAGCCAGTTGTCCCGATGTTTATAGAGACTGAGCAACAGAAAGAAGATTATGACGGCCAGACTAAGATTGCGCAGTTTTTGCATTCTTTTGCTCCGATATCGCACTCATGAATCGTCCGTAGCAACCATCCGGTACTCCGCTGAACGGGCATGTGCTTCAAGACCTTCAGCCCGGGCCAGCAGCGATGCCTGTTGAGCCAGTTCTCCTGCAATCACAGGCCCAAGGGCAATCAGGCTGCTTCGCTTCTGAAAATCATAAACGCCAAGTGGCGATGAAAAACGCGCTGTTCCCGAAGTAGGCAGAACGTGATTTGGGCCAGCGCAATAATCCCCCAGTGCTTCTGGGGTATGAATGCCCAAAAAAATGGCTCCGGCATGGCGAATCTTCGGCAGCAGTGCATCAGGATTGGCACAGGCCAACTGGAGATGTTCCGGAGCAATCCGATTGATGATTTGCAGCGCCGCAGCCTCATCCGGGACATAAATCAGGGCAGCGCGAGCCTTTACCGATGCCTGGATGATGGCACGTCGCTGCATGCCCGGCAGCAGGCTGAGCATGGCCCGTTCAACCCGGTCAAGGACACCCCTGTCCGAACTGATCAGAATGGACTGAGCCTGCTCATCATGTTCCGCTTGGGAAAACAGATCCATCGCCAACCAATCAGCCGGCGCACTGGCATCAGCGTACACCAGAATCTCTGATGGTCCGGCAATCATGTCGATGCCAACCTTGCCAAAGACCTGTCGTTTGGCGGTTGCCACATAGATATTACCTGGGCCTACAATCTTGTCCACGGCAGGTATGGTTGCAGTTCCGTAGGCCAGAGCAGCTACCGCCTGAGCACCCCCCACCCGGAACACCCGATCCACACCGGCCAAATGGGCTGCAGCCAGAACCCAGGGATTGATCACTCCCTCCGGAGTTGGAACCACCATGACAACTTCACCAACACCCGCCACCCGCGCAGGAATGGCATTCATCAATACGGATGAGGGATAGGACGCCTTACCCCCCGGCACGTAGATACCAACACGGTCCAAGGCTGTTACCTGCTGTCCTAACCATCCGCCCTTCGGCTCCTCAACACGCCAGGATTGCAGCAGCTGGTGCTGGTGGTAGGAGCGAATCCGTTCGGCAGCACACTGCAGGGCTGCAAGCCCTGCCTCGGACAAGGACTCCATTGCCTCTAGCCATTGCGCCGCCGGAATCTCCAAATCCTGAGCTGAAGCCAGATGCAGGCGATCCCAGCGCTGCGTCATCTCCAGCAACGCCACATCGCCCCGCTGCCGTACCTCCATGAGAATCGATCGGACCTGGCTCTCGATGCCATCCTGCTGCTCTTCAGGCTGAGCCAACAGCTCCGCCAGCTCGGTCTCAAAGCAGGAATCACACGCCGATAATCGTCGGATACGTACGGGCATCAATCAGTTCCTCCGGGAAAGAACGGCCGCCTGCACC
>JAJZHM010000160.1 GCA_021804485.1 Pseudomonadota bacterium
ACTCGGCCGGATGGGTTCGCATCCGGCGCCGACCAACAACGGTTGATACCTGGCTCACATGGAGCTATTCGGTTCCCTTAAGCCAGAGCCAGCGACGCCTTATTCAATTACAACGCTATCATGAGTTTTTACCGGCCGTTCAGAAAGTCACATTGAGACGCCAAGACCTAGATCTCTACAGCGACTGGACTTTAACCGATCATCTTGGCCCTCTGACCCTGCATCACCATGATCAGCTTCATGTTCGCATGAATCCGGGCAACTGGTTCTATTGGGGGGAAGACGCTCAACACCATCGCCTTTCAGGACAGTGGAGCATGCAGGCAACCGCCCCTGATCAGACCTGGAGTCAGCTCTTCATCCACTGTGCGGAACGCTCTCCAGACTGGGTGAGTGGCTGGTTAACATACATGCCCTATCCAAGAAGTTCTGCTGAACTTCTTGGTGGCCTGCTGATCATGGAACGCAGCAGCCTGTGGCTCAGGTCTGGGGACCGGCCAAGTCAAAAACGTTCCACTCCTCCTTCAGCCAGGCATAAAGAATGGGAGCCATAACCACCCCAGCCAAACCAAGTATACGCTCGAGCATAATCATTGCCAGCAACATCTCCCATGCACGTGCATGAATGCGGGTTCCCATGATCCGCGCATTGATGAAATACTCCAGCTTGTGAATGGACAACAGAAAACCAAGGGAAACCAGAGAAAGTGTCAGGGAAATACTTAGACTGAGCAACAGGATCAAACTGTTGGAAATCAGGTTCCCAAAAATCGGGATCATTCCACCCACTAAAGTAACCAGAATGATGGTTTTGGAAAAGGGCAGCTCAATCCCGGCCAAGGGGAGTGCCACCAGAAGATAAACCATGGTGAATCCGGTATTGATCAGCGCAATACGCACCTGGGCAAGGGCTATTCGACTGAAACAGCTGCGCAACTGATGGCACTGAATCAGCAACCAGCGTGAACGCCGGCCAGAGCTGGTCATCGGGGTCGCCCAGCGCCCATCCAGCGACATCAGCACCCCGATCAGCAGGCCAAGCAAAAGATAGCCCATGTGCCGCAAGGTTCCGATCCCCCATGCACCTATCTCATCGGCATGGCTTCCAACACCCCGCGCCATCAAACCGGGCACTTCATCAGGGGCTGGCAGGTAAACAGCAAGATTCAGGGGCAAACGTGCCCGGAACGAATCCAGAATCAGACGCACATGCTGAACCAGTGCTCCAAAGCGATCAGAATGATCCAGAAAGGCATTGATTGCAGCCAGAAAGAACAGAATCAACAACAAAGCTGGAATCAGCAGGAAAACAAATCCCAATGTCCCTTTGGCGCGAAGACGACCTATGCGACTTTGCTGCAAACGCTGCATCACCGAGTACGACATCAGCAGAGCCAGCAAGAGCACAGTTAGTCCACCCGCCACTGTGGCGAACGTTGCCGCAAAGACGAGCCCGAAATAGATGAATCGATCCCGGGCATCACGATATTCGTTGTTTTCCATACAACATGAACCTCATCAAGTTCCAAAATGCAGTGTAACCTCAAGATGTACAATGCCCAAGCTAAAATGAATATGTTAGGATCACAGAATGGATCCGCTTGAAACAATATTGCATGATGTCTTTGGCTTTCGCCAGTTCCGTGGTTTACAGGAACAGGTCATCAGGCACGTCCTGCAAGGGGGGAATGCTCTGGTCTTGATGCCCACTGGTGGCGGCAAATCCCTCTGTTACCAGCTACCCGCCCTGGTTCGCAAGGGCACCGCTGTTGTCATCTCTCCCCTGCTTGCCCTGATGCACAATCAGGTTGATCTGCTGAACCAGCATGGAATTGCTGCCCTCAGCCTCGATTCCAGCAAGGACGAGTCGCAGATCCATCATATGGAACAACAGGTTCTGGCAGGACAATGCAAGCTCCTTTATGTGGCCCCAGAACGTCTTTTGCAACCCAGATTCATCCAGTTGCTGCGAAAGGTTCATGAGCTTGAGGGGCTTGCCCTGTTTGCTGTCGATGAGGCCCACTGCATCTCGCAATGGGGACATGACTTCCGTCCCGAATATCAGCGCCTGAATATCCTGCACCAACGTTTCCCGGATGTTCCCCGGATTGCTTTGACTGCAACGGCCGATGCTGCGACCCAGCAGGAAATTCTGCAGGGACTCTCCCTGAACGAATGTGACCGGTTTGTTGCCAGCTTTGTGCGTTCCAATCTGGCCTATGCGCTGTCCGATCGTCCTCATGCCTACCGCCATTTGACGGACTTCATCCGCAGTAAACCTGATGCCTCAGGCATTATTTATACCTCAACCCGCCTCGAGGTTGAACGACTGCTTCGACAACTCAGCACCCAGGGTATCCCTGCCCTTTGCTACCATGCCGGCCTAAGCCATCATGAGCGACAGACTGCCTATCGCGCCTTCATGCATCAGGAAAAAGCCATCATGATTGCGACCGTTGCCTTCGGCATGGGCATCGACAAAGCGGATCTGCGTTTTGTCTTGCATCATGGTCTGCCCCGTAGCCTGGAAGCCTATTATCAGGAAACGGGCAGGGCGGGACGGGACGGCGCCTTTGCATCGGCTCACCTCTGGTTCAACACCCATGACGCACTGCTGCTGCAACAACGAGCCCATACCAACTTAGCAAGTTCTCCTCGTGAACAGGAACGTATCGCATCCCTTTTGCATTTTAGCGTCAATCCGGAATGCCGGCGCGTTGCCTTGTTACTCCACCTGGGCGAAAAGACAGAACCTTGTGGCCTTTGCGATCACTGCCGGATGCCACCGATCTGCCTGGATGCCACGGAAGCCGCCCAGAAAATGCTCTCGTGCATCTATCGCAGCGGACAACGCTTTGGCGCACGGCACCTGGTCAACATTCTGCTTGGAATTTTAACGCCAGCCATCCGGTCTTACGGCCATGACCGGCTGAGCACTTTTGCCATCGGCCGGGAATGGCCGCAATACTACTGGAACCTGCTCATCCGTCAGTTACTCGCCGAAGGTGTCGTATCGTGCCATCCCGATCAGCCAGGACTGGTCTTGACCCACAAAAGCCGTGCGATCCTGTTTGAGGACAAAGCCTATGTACTGTACGTCCCCAGAACCACTGCGCATGGTTCAGACACCAATCCATCTCAGGATCCCCTGTTCCTCGCCCTGAATGAGTGGCGTTCAACCACTGCACAGCAACTCAACCTGCCCGCATCAGACATTCTGCAGGATAACAGCCTGCTCGACCTTAGCCGCCTCAAACCCTCCGCCGAACATGAGCTGAACGGGATTGCCGGTCTTGGTACCCAACAGACGTGTCGTTATGGCGCTCAACCAATCTCTGCAGGAATCCCCTGCCTTTCCTTAGACCCCAATGGGCTCAGGGGTAGGCATGGGGAGGAAAGCGGGAATTCGGTTTTGACTTAGATTTTGCTTGTGTTATATGTAGCGTATTTATATAATTAAAACATGAGCGATTACACTATAAAGTACAAGAGTAATCTGAATGTGGTTTACTCTTGCAAATATCATGTTATCTGGTGTCCGAAGTATCGGCGCTCGGTTC
>JAJZHM010000068.1 GCA_021804485.1 Pseudomonadota bacterium
CATCAGTCCGTTATTCAAATGATTATTCTGGTACGCGATCGTGTCCATCTTGCCAGAACCATGAAACGACTGAGGCACTTGCATGGAGTTACCCGGGTTCAGCGCATGCGTGCCTGACCTAACCTCTCCCCAATACAATTTCCTTCAAAATAGGTATGAGTGGCATCATGAGTAAAGATATTATTCACACGGACGCAGCACCACAAGCGATAGGAAGTTACTCTCAGGCTGTACGGGTGGGCTCAACGGTCTATCTTTCCGGGCAGATTGGACTAGACCCGAAAACCATGGAACTGCGAGCCAATATCGACGAGCAGATTGTACAGGTCCTCGAAAACATAGGCGCAGTCTGTTTGGCGGCAGGTGGCTCTCTGGATGATGTCGTCAAGCTGAATGTCTACCTTACCGACCTGGTTCACTTTCCCAAAATCAATGAACAGATGTCACTCTTCTTTTCAAAACCATTTCCGGCTCGTGCAGCAATTGGAGTTGCCTCGCTGCCCCGTGGCGCCCTAGTAGAAATGGACGGCATCATGCATCAGACAATTTAGCGACTGACGGGCAGGGAAGCCATTTCCCCACGGTGCTCATTAGAAGGACTTTGGTTGATCCGGTTTGTTTTTGACAGGTGATCGAGCCTCCATTGCGCGGTGGAATCGCCATCAGATGCAGCCTGCTGAAGCCAGTGCTGGGCGAGGCCCTCATCAGGCAACACGCCCATCAAACCTTTTTCATAAATATCGGCCAGACGGATCTGTGCTTCGCGCACATGAAGCTTGGCTGCTTTTTCGAGCCAGAGGATGGCAAGATCATTATTGACATGGATTCCCTGACCACCATGGGCATACCAGTCGGCCAAAGACATACAAGCCGGAGCAAATCCTTCCTGGGCAGAAGCCTTGATCAGATGATAGGCATTCATGGAGTCCAGTGTTAACCCCCCTAAACCTTGCCGATACATCTGCCCCAGATAAAAATAGGCCGCAGGATCATCCTGTGTTGCTGCATCTGCAAGATCCTGAGCAGCTTCCTGATAATCTCCACGCAGATAGGCAGCAATACCGAGTTCGTGGCTGTTGCCAAAAACCAGTGCATGCGCACGCAACATGAAAGGAATCAAGACAATAATTGTACGAACAATCGGCCTGCATACCATAACGATTTCACCTAAAGTGTCTGACTTTCAACCACCCTGACCCATCCAGACCGACCCTTTATTGAAATTACTGTTACGGTCGCATCAAACTCCCTGTTCTGTTTTTTATAATGAATCCCTTCTGAATCCCATGGTTCGTTCCGGGGTCTATATACTATGCTAGGTCTGTTACAGATTTACTACAAGTTCTTTTCCATTCATTCTTCCTTCTGTCCTGAAATGAGCACTCAATATGCCCATAAAGTTCAAAAGATCAATAGTTCTCGTATCGAATTGAGCTTCCAGAATGCCCTCTAAGTTAAATCCAGGATTGCTGTCATGACTCTCACAGAACTTCGCTATATGGTGCGTCTTGCTGAACTCAAGCATTTTGGTGCTGCAGCTGCAGCATGCCATGTCAGCCAGCCCACATTATCAGTTGCGATCAAGAAGCTTGAGGATTTTCTCGGCACTACCCTGTTTGAGCGACGCAAGCATCAGGTCTTGCTTACCGAAAGTGGGGAACGGCTTTTACCACAAGCACGGCGTATTCTTCAGGAAACAGATTTGATGATTCACATGGCTCATGATGAAGACGAGCGTTATCAGCAGTCTATTCGTCTTGGTGCCATTTTGACCGTTGGACCCTATATTTTTCCTCATCTGATTCAACGTATTTCAACCCAACAACTTCGCCTGAATCTTTTCCTGACCGAAGATTTCACCAATAACCTTTTAATTGCTCTGGAGCAGGGCAGTCTGGATGCCATCATCCTTGCTACACCTGTTGATGAGCGTCTTTACCGGGTTTACCCCCTTTATTCCGAGCCCCTCGAACTGCTTTTGCCTGCCCAACACCCATGGGCCCAACTTGAGCAGATTGACCTGAACATGCTTGATTCATCCCAACTGCTGATGCTGGCTGAAGGACATTGTCTGCGTGACCAGGTTCTTACAGCCTGCCCGAATCTGCAGACAGAGCGCAATACATCCATGCGAGGCAATTCACTCGCAACACTTAGTCATATGATTGCGCTTGGCATGGGGATGACCCTCATCCCCTCGTCCGCAGAAAAGGTTTTGTGTCAAGCCCATGAAGGTATGTTGGTCTGTCGTTCCATTCGCCCCATGATCAGCCGTGAAATTCATCTCGTCAGTCGTCGAAGTGATCAGCGTCACCGAATCCATGAACAACTTCAAAACCAACTCAAGGCCTGTCGTACGCCCTACATGGCAATACATTCATAGCAAGTACTTGAGCTCCTGTCCCATAATAGCGATGATGAGACAATTTTCTTGATCGTACATGAACCCTGACCCATGACTCTGTTATTCGATCTCTGCCATGCCGACCTATCCCAGCTAAGAGATATGGGGCCTGCCTCACTCAAGCTTATGGCTCAAATGGGCATTCAGAGCATCGCTGAACTTCTTCTGCATCTACCAAGAAGTTATGAAGATCGCCGTATGATCCTGCCGATCACTCAAACCCGACCGGGTCAGAAATACCTGATCCAGGCCAATATACTCCAGATGCAGAATCTTCCCGGTCCTCGAGGCGGTTGTAGCGTTCTTGTTGAGGATGAAAGTGCGCAGATGTTATTGCGCTATTTCCGCCTCAAAACACATCAGCTTGGGTTCAGGGCAGAATCTGGATCTTCACTTTTTTACGGAGAAGTTAAATACAACGCTCGATCAGGCAAGGAAATGATCCATCCTGAACGATTGCGTACGACAACGGCGCCGGGATTAATAGCCATCTACCCGAGTTGCGAAGGAATCAGCCAATTTCGTTTTCGTAAATGGATCGCACAGGCTCTTGAGCTTTTATCAAAGGATGACCCTTATTATCTTTATCTAAAGCAGGTACACGTTCCGGGTTTTGAGGAGTCGATCGAACTACTGAACGACTTTAAACATCCTGCTCAGATCGCACTCATTGTCGAAGAACTTGCCGCCCAGCACCTCAAGCTTCTTCAGATTCGACGTACTCAATCCTTAGCATTAGCACCAAATCTTCAATTATGCGAGCAACAAGATCACTGGATTCGCCAACGACTTGGATTTCAGTTAACAGCCGCACAGGAACGGGTGATCAACGAAATTCTTGCTGATCTTCATCAGAGCCGCCCCATGTTACGCCTGGTTCAGGGTGATGTCGGCAGTGGAAAAACGGCCGTAGCGGCGGTCATCGTCGCTCAGGCATTGGCCGCACAGTGGCAAGTTGCCCTTATGGCGCCGACCGATCTGCTCGCAGAACAATTGCTGCAGCGCATGAAATCCTGGTTTGAACCATTCATACCGGTTGTATTTCTTTCAGGTCGGTTAAAAAAATCCGAGCGACTGGCCGCACAGACTCTTCTGCAAACTAAACAACCATTACTGGCCGTCGGGACTCATGCCCTTTTCCAGGATGATGTGCTGTTTTCCAACCTCGGCCTTATCATCATCGATGAACAACATCGTTTTGGTGTCGAACAACGCTTGGCCCTTCGGAACAAGGCTGCTGCAGGAACTGAGGCACATGTCCTGATCATGACGGCTACGCCAATCCCCAGGACGCTCTCGATGAGTCTCCTTGGTGATCTGGATCAGAGTATCCTTGATCAACGCCCACCAGGCCGTCAGAGTATTATCACCCGACTAATTGGTCTGGATCGCATTGAAGAGTTGTGTACGCGCCTGCGCCATCATGGTCAGAACCATCATCGGGCATACTGGGTTTGCCCACTGATTGAAGAGTCGGAAGTGATTCCGGCACAGGCTGCCGAACTTCGTTTCGAGTGGCTCCGAAATGAACTTCCCCAGCTGCGTTTTGGACTGATTCATGGTCGGCTTTCTTCGGAACAGAGACAATCGACCATGCTGCAATTCCAGAAGGGCGATATTGATGTGCTTGTCGCCACCACTGTCATTGAAGTTGGTGTCGATGTACCTGAAGCAAGCCTGATGATCATCGAAAACCCTGAACGACTGGGTCTTGCCCAATTGCATCAGCTGCGGGGAAGAGTAGGGCGTGGTGCGGAACAAAGCTATTGTATTCTTCTCTATCAGCGGCCCCTCAGTTCAATGGCCAACGAGCGTCTGAGCCTGTTGCGTCAGACAGACGATGGCTTTGCCCTGGCTGAAGCGGACCTTCGCCTGCGTGGTCCGGGAGAGATTCTGGGCGTGCGTCAGTCCGGGCTTGGCCAAGGCCGTATTGCCGACCTTGAGCGGGATGCCTACCTTCTTGATCAAGCACGAGAACGGGCCATTTCGCTACTTCAAACTCCCGATAACCTGCAGACTGCCATCCTGAATCTCTGGACGCCTCATGCCAAAGAGTATTCAAAGGCCTGAGCAGCTTTTCACTCTGCCTCTATACTTTGATCAGTTGGATGTCTTATGAGGGGAACAAGTCGTGTTTCCATGGCCTGTACAAAAATATCTTGATGATCGCGACATGCACTGTGTTGAATCAACGCGTCAACACGGTGATTTTGGAGGGATGCGTCTTTGTGTACTCTATCTGGAAGACTCTCTGGGCCCCCTTCAATATATTCTGCCCGAGAGCCATATGCTGCGTTTGAATACAATGTCTGAGGTTCTGGGAAGAAATTTTACTGTTATGGCGGCCGTTACCCGAACTGATCTATTCAAAAAACATGATCTGGACGAACCTACAGGTTTGCTGCCGCTGACCCAGATGCACACCCTGATCGATAACAGCATTCTTGGACACAGTCACTATTTGCTTCCCTCTGGACGGAAGGATGCTTTGATGGTTATGACTGCCGATCAGCTTGACCGGCTTATTGAAGAGTCTCAGTCAGAAAAGGTCAATTTTTCCAGCGACAGCCGAAGGCCTTGGCCACCCGAACACGACGATGAATCCATGATTCTCGCTTCCGTTCAGAATTTGACTTCGCTTCGTATTCGGCAACGGCTCATTGAGACGCTGGAAATACCACCTCTGCCCGATAGCGCACGACGCATTCTGCGTCTTCGACTGGATCCTGATGCCCGCGTTGAAGAATTGGCAGCGATTGTTGAAATGGATCCCAGCCTCAATGCCCAGTTGATCTGCTGGGCTTCATCACCTTACTACGGAGCTCAAGTACAAGTGAGCACCGCATACGATGCCATCAGCAGAGTCTT
The DNA here is from genome assembly GCA_021804485.1 of Pseudomonadota bacterium. Classification (GTDB taxonomy): domain Bacteria; phylum Pseudomonadota; class Gammaproteobacteria; order Pseudomonadales; family Moraxellaceae; genus JAJXWR01. Next base: position 5,273 of record JAJZHM010000068.1, read on the forward strand.
GGGTTTTGATATGGTTTTGAACATGACTCTCGGGCTTTCACTGGGTAAAACCTTGTCATTACCCAAAGACGGGCCTACCGGACTTAAACCCTATTGGGAACAGGCCGTCATGGCCGCTCTGGCCATGCAACGACTTATCCAGAAAATGCCAAGATCCTATCATAAACAAGCTGCCACCGCTTATCTGTGTGGTCTCTTGCACAACTTTGGGTTTGTTGTCCTTGGACACTTGTTTCCCATGCATTTCTCGCTCATCTGTCGTCACATTGAGGCAAATCCACATATTCCGGTTGCCAATATTGAACACCTTTTGCTTGGAGTGAATCGGAATCAGCTTGCCGCTTGGCTTTTGCAAACTTGGGGAATGCCAGAGGAAGTTGTCATTGCCATACGCTTTCAGGACATGCCGGCGGTTAGCCCGGAACCGGATTTGTTTACCCGTGCACTCCACTTATGTACTCAGCTGCTTTGCGGAGCAGATGCCGACGATTTTATTGCCATGAAACTCCCCATTGAAGCAAATGAGGCGCAAGAGGTGATTGAGAGCCTGATCGCAGAGCAAGGAGAACAGATTCGCATGCTGGCAAATCAGATGGTATCTTGATTTTATAACGACCGTAATAATTTGGAATCTTCTAAGTTGTTTGGCGAGATGATGTTATTCCATTCCCTTGGAATTTTTTAACCAAGTGAATGGACTCATCCTTCAATGAAGTTCAAGTTATTTGGTTGCAGATTCTTAGGTTGTTCTGGGTCTTAACCAGCGACTAATGGTAGAAAACCAGAACAGGATGGAAAGATCACCTTCCAGAATAACTTTCCCCTCCTGAACGGCATACATAAAACCCGTCTGTCCTCCCCGGATGAGAAGGTGAACGCCGTCTTCGGGGTCAGGAAAGTGAATTCGAAGATCGGGAGCAGGATGGGACGTTGCCCGGCTGTTAATGCTGACGGCATCAACTTCAAAATATCGTGTACTCAACGACCCAGGCCCACTCATCTGAATGACAAACTGCTTGCGCTGTATCGTTTCACGAAACTCTGAACTTGTTTTATGGGCCTTAAGCATACGCTGAGCAATAAACCAGAGCAGCAGACGAAGTTTTAAAGTGCCACGTACATAATTTATAGACTTACTCTGCATCCCGGTCATGCCCCGTTCCCTGTTGTCTCCAGTTTAGTTCACATTGTTTATCCTGTAGTCCTGGATTTTCGTCAGCTCAGTAGGGCTGAACCATATTCAGGTATCTAGCCTTGACTGTACTGTCACTGGCTGCCTTACCCCCAAGAATATAGCCTCTAAGTAGCTGATTCTGATCAACAAACGAACCTTCAACACCATCCTCATTCTGTACCCATTGCCATGATCCCTGAACCGTCCTGGCAGGTGGGACGATAACCCATGGGAAATCAGGTGTTTTGACCACAATAGGCATTACGGGATAACGCAGTTCCAGTTCCGGTTGCTGAAGATTTCTGGCCAGTGTCCTTGCCTGATTCATAAGGGGCAATACGTAGGGCAAAACCATTTCACCTCGACGTTGAGCACAATCACCAAGGGCAAAAATATCGTCAACCGATGTCCGCAACCAGGAATCAACCAGAATCCCCCGGTCCGTTTCAATATCACAACTAAGGGCCAAATCAATTCGTGGACGCAGACCAACGGCACTCAGGACAACATCATATTCATAAGAGAGAGTATTGCTCTTGACCACGAGTGACCCGTTTTCAGGATTGCGATCAATGGCAACCACCCCTGTTCCACAATATATCTGCACATTCTTATTTCGAAGTGCTGAGTACAGGTACTGTGCAACATCAGCGGGCAGTAAAGCTGAAAGTAGGGTAGGAGATGCCTCATGCACACCCACGGCAAATCCTGCATCAGCGAAATCATGGGCAAATTCACAGCCGATCAGGCCACCACCAAGAATCCCGAGGCGCGCACCAGGGTGCAATTGCGCACGAAAACGACGGTAATCATCGAGATCATTGACCGAATGTACGCTATGGGCAGCATTTCCTGCGAGAGGCAGCCGAAACGGATCTGCCCCACACGCAAGAACCAGTTTGTTCCAGAATATTTTTTCGCCAGAATGAAGAATCAGCGACTTGTCTGAAGCATTGATCTGCTGAACCTTAACATGTGTGCGGACTTCTGCACCCAAGGCAGAAGCCATTGCATCAGCACGACTGATGATGAGATCATCGGGTCCCTTTTGTTTTGAACATGCTGCCGAAAGCATTGGCTTGCTATAACTCTCACCGCCATCTTGCGTCAGCAAAAGAAGTGGGTGCGTTTTCTCCAGCTTTCGCCACTCCCGAGCTAACGTATAGCCCGCCAATCCTGTTCCAATAATGACCAGAGGATCCATTGCATCAAGCCTCAAATCTGTACCATGTCAAAATCTTCTTTGGCAACACCACAATCTGGGCACACCCAGTCATCCGGGATATCTTGCCAGCGTGTTCCGGGCGCAATGCCTTCCTCCGGTAAACCTTTTGCTTCATCATATTCAAAACCGCAAACCGAACATTGCCACTTTTTCATAAGTTGCCTCCAATAATTAATACGCCAAGTAATGTCTCATTAAATAATGTTATTTTCAAGACGATCATAAACATTTTGATAATGTTCCGCATGACGTCTTTCTACTTTAGCCAATGCTGCGAATCGTTTCTCAGCTTTTGCAAGCGCCTGTCGAAATTGTTCAGCATGCTCTGCAGATTCTTCAATCTGCCCAGCGAATTCCTGAACTGCGCCGGCCTGCTGATCCAGTACAGCCTGTCGGTGAAAACCTGGATACATTTCCGAGTATTCATAGGTCTCACCTTCAATCGCCATTTTCAGCATGACCTTGCTAGAAAGCTCCTGTTCCGGATAGAGAATATCCAGATGCCCCAGTGCATGATGAATTTCTTGGGCTGCGGTTTCCTCAAAAACCCGGGCCGTCATTTCATCACCCTGCTTACGCGCAATTTTTGCAAAATAGGTGTATTTCATGAAGGCCATGGATTCACCAGCGAATGCAGCCTCAAGGTTTTTTCCGGTTCGTGTCGTAATACTCATCATGATATTTAGCTCCGTAACGATGACGAGTACATTATAAATCTCAGCCAATAAATAGCTCCAATATATTATATATTTATTCTTGATAGTTATATTCTATCCACAGTGCATCGCCCCTATGGAAGAGCTTCGTTTATAATCAAGTAATCAGTAAATCCCAACAGTTGTAATTAATGATGCAAAAATGGCACCTTCCAATCATAAAAAAAACTGCGGTACCTGTGGGGGTGTTTCAATGGCTAACGCATCCTGGATCACTGACAGCTCGTCTTGAGAATCATTTTTCCGCACCCGTTAGCGTCGAATGTCTATCAGAGTCGTTTATCAGGTGTCCAGGAGACTATGCCCGAATCCTTCAGATACGGGCGGGTTCAAGAGTTTGGCGAAGGGAAGTCTATCTGTTTTGTTCTTCTGCCCGGGTTGTTCATGCCATCACACTGATTCCTGACCAGACACTTCAGGATTGGGCAAGGCCACTGCGTTTTATTCGTAATCGGCCTCTTGGCCATCTACTTTTTAATATGCGTGGCATTTTTCGCAGCAAACTGCGCATTTCTTTTCGAGATGGAAACTGGTGCCGCTACTCGTTGTTCAGCAACAACCATACTGCCTTACTGGTTGAAGAACACTTTCTTGGTCCATTTTTCCATGAACAGGAAGCATCCTGATCATGTCATTAAAGCCCTATATCCGGTTAATGCGCTTTGACAAACCCATTGGCGCACTTCTGCTTTACTGGCCTACTTTGCAGGCTATCCTGATCAGTACCCGAGAGCATCCCTCATGGCGTATTCTGATTGGTTTTACCCTTGGAACTTGGCTGATGCGTTCAGCAGGGTGTGTAGCAAACGATATGGCCGATCAGCGTTTCGATGCCCATGTCAAACGAACAGCAGATCGTCCCCTGGCAAACGGGACGCTGCGACGCAGACAAGCATTTCCTTTGCTTCTTGCTTTGCTTGCCAGTAGTGCCTGTCTGCTCCTTCTTTATGACCAACGTACGGCTCAGTGGGCCATTCCCGCCGTTCTGCTGGCAATGAGCTATCCGTTCATGAAGCGCTGGACACATTTTCCACAGATCGTTCTTGGTGCTGCATTCTCGTGGTCAATTCCCATGGCTTTTGCCGCAGCTGGACAGCAACCAGGAGCCATTGCGTTCTCGCTGTTTTTTCTTTCGCTGTTATGGGTTGTAGCTTACGATACAGAATATGCCATGGTGGATCGTGATGATGATCTCAGAATTGGAGTTCGCTCAACCGCCATACTTTTTGGGCATGCTGATATCCTGATTATCGTTATGCTGCAAATGGTGTATTTAACTGGGATGGTTGTTCTAGCCTGGTTTATTCACATGAATTTCCTGTTCGATTTGTTGATGCCTGTTGTTGCCTTTCTTTTCATTCTTCAGTACCGAATGATTCGTGGACGTGAGCGAGAGCAGTGCTTTAAGGCATTTCTGGCGAACAACCGCATCGGAATGGTGATGACAACAGCAGTTTTTCTCGGTCTAATTCCATTTTAAACCTTGCTGGATTAAATCCTGTGCGGTACGTATCCTTCTGATCAAAATTGATATCAAGAATACTGATCTTGCAATAATTTTGTCATACTTTACGATTGTAATTGACATATTTTTGCAACTACTGCATTGATCAAGGGTCAAGGACCAGTTTCAAGACAGGATGGTACCCATCATTCCTGTCAATGCTAAACTGCGCACAGGAGCGTTTCCATGAAAGCTGAAAAGATTTTGATTGTCGATGATGAAGCAGCCATTCGGGAGATGATTGCTATTGCGCTGAATCTCGGTGGTTTTGACTGTGTTGAAGCTGAAGATGGATTGATGGCTCATCAGATTATTGTCGATCAGCGTCCTGATCTTGTATTGCTTGACTGGATGCTGCCAGGAATTTCTGGTGTAGAACTCGCTCGCCGGCTGAAACGCGAAGAAACAACCCAGGAAATCCCGATTATCATGTTGACAGCAAAGGGCGAAGAGGACAATAAAATTCAGGGGCTTGAAGCCGGTGCGGATGATTATGTCACCAAGCCGTTTTCGACACGTGAACTCATGTCCCGAATCAGGGCTGTACTGCGTCGCAGTAACCCCTACCGCTCCGAAAAGACAGTAGACGTTCAGGGTCTTCAACTTGACCCGGTAAGTCGTCGGGTTCTTGCGAATGGTACGATTGTTTCTATGGGACCCACAGAGTATCGGCTGCTTGAATTTTTCATGTTTCATCAGGAACGCGCATATACACGTACTCAATTGCTTGATCAGGTCTGGGGAGGGAACGTTTATGTTGAAGATCGAACGATCGACGTCCATATCCGTCGGCTCAGAAAAGCGCTCGAACCCTTTCAGTTTGATCGCCTCATTCAGACAGTGCGTGGCACCGGGTACCGATTCTCCAGTCGTATCGAACAAGAACAAAAATCGGAAGTGTTGTGAATAAAGCTTTTCACAAGGAATTTATTCTCGCGTTTTCATGTGTTTTTCCCTTTCTGATCCTGGGGCTCTGGAAACACGCTTTTCTCTGGGGAGAAATTCCAGTACTTCTTTTTTTATACAGCCGGCAGCTGTTTGTTCTGCATCATTTTCGTCAATGGATCAAAAGCAAGCTGATGTCCACGGACTATCCCGAAATTGGTGGTAGTCTTTGGGGAGAGGTTTTTTTTCAGCTTTACTCCCAGAAACGCGATGAAGAAATCAATCTGGCACAATTACGCGGGATTCTTGAGCGTGCCCGTAGTTCCATAGAAGCATTGGAGGAAGGTGTTGTACTGATCGATCGTCGCGGAAATCTGGAATGGTGGAATCCTTCAGCAACTTTTCTGCTCGGGCTCAAAGAACAGGATCGCAATCAGCCCATCACTAATTTTCTGCGCGATCCGCGATTCATTGAATATTTCCGCAGGGGAAATTATAAAGATCCGCTCGATATTCCTTCGCCGATTGAACACAACAAGCAACTGCAGTTTGAAATCACCACCTTTGGTGAAAATGACCGTTTGTTGGTCTGCTGGGACACAACCCTGTTGCGCAATCTTGAAAATATGCGCAAGGAATTTGTTGCCAATGTTTCCCATGAACTTAAAACGCCTCTTACGGTATTCTCTGGTTATCTGGAAACCTTGCTGGATTATGATGAAGATATTCCCCCACAATGGAAAAAAGCACTGAATCACATGCAGGCGCAGACAAAGCGTATGACATTAATTGTCAATGATTTGCTGACGCTGTCACGCCTCGAGTCCTCACAGAATAAAAGCAGGGAAATGGTCATTGATATCCATGCCATGCTTAATGAAATTCGCAACGATGCACTCATGTACAGTGCAGACCGGCAACAAAGTATCCAGATAGACTGTGATCCCAACCTCCAACTTTACGGAAGTCTCGAGGACATACGGAGCGCATTCATGAATCTGGTAACAAATGCCATTAAATACTCGCCCGAACATTCAACCATACTTTTATTCTGGAGAAAGGAGTCACACTATATTGCTTTTAGTGTCATCGATCAGGGGCACGGCATCGAATCTCACCATATTCCACGGCTTACAGAACGTTTTTATCGGATTGATGTCAGTCGATCCACACGACTGGGCGGTACAGGACTTGGCCTGGCCATCGTTAAGCATGTCTTGATCAATCATCAAGGACAGCTTTCCATACGATCCGAATTGGGTAAGGGTTCCAGCTTCTCCATGCATTTTCCCCTTAACCGCATGCGACTTAAAGAAAAGTCTGAAGAACCTGTAAAAGACGCTGATGTTGTGCCGGTTGGCCGACTGTAATCCTTAGCCATTCTAAGACGCGCTCTTGGTTAAAATGCCTGACAAAAACATGCTGCTGACGCAATGACTCAGCAATACGTGCAGCATTGGCATGCTGATGTCGTACAAAGATGAAATTCGCTGCAGAAGGCAATACGTCAAAACCAAGCTGACTCATTGAACGGGCAAGTGCATCCCGATCAGCAATAATTTTAGCTGTTACATTCGAAAACCATGTCTGATCAAGCAACGCAGCCTCTGCAGCAACCTGTGCTAGCCGATCCAGGGGATAAGAATTGAATGAATTTTTGATCCGTTCCAAAGCACGAATCAGATGAGGCTGACCTACCGCATATCCCACCCGTAACCCTGCCAGCGCTCGTGACTTTGAAAAGGTATGTACCACCAGCAGGTTAGGATACTTATGAACGAGCGCAATTGCAGATTGACCACCAAAATCGATATAAGCCTCATCGACGACAACAAGAACATCGGGATGATCATCCAGATAACCAGACAAATGATCCAGAGGGAGATAAACACCGGTAGGGGCATTCGGATTTGCAAAAATGATGGCCCCAGAGCTTTGTTGGTAGTCAGAAAGATTAATCTGGAATGCACTGTTTAAGGGGATCGTTTTGTAATCAATGCCATACAATGACGTATAGGTCTTATAAAAACTATAGGTAATATCGGGAAAAAGCAGCGGTTGAGGATGGTTTAATAGCCCATTAAACACATGAGCCAACACTTCATCCGAGCCATTTCCTATAAAGAAGTGATCGGATGGAAGCGAAAAATAATTCGACAAAGCTGCCCTCAACCTGCTGGAATCAGGATCGGGGTATAATCTTAATTGATCTCCAATCGCAGCATGCAGCGCCTCAAGAACCTTTGGAGATGGTCCATAGGGATGCTCGTTCGTATTCAGTTTAACCATATCAGCAAAATCAGGCTGTTCCCCAGCTTGATACGGCTTTAACCTCTGAACGATTGGACTCCAGAATTGATTGGTCATGTTCAGGTCTTATCGCAGCGTCGAAAGCAGATTCTAGGATTAGTCTTTGCTTTTATCAACAGCTAAAGTCTGTTCGACAAGATCAAAGCTGGTATGACGCACATCAGCACCCTTAACCATGAAAATCAATTGTTCTGCAATATTACGAGCATGATCGCCAATACGTTCAAGGGAACGCAGCACCCACATAATGTTCAGAACACGCGATATGGATCGGGGATCCTCCATCATAAAGGTAACCAAGGCACGAGTTGCGGTTTTATACTCCTGATCAATGGCACCATCTGCACGCATCACAGAAAAAGCCAAATGAACATCAAAACGCGCAAAGGCATTCAGGGTATTCGCGAGCATTTCGCGAACCTCACGGCCGATATGCCTGGTCTCCACATAACCTCGGGGTGATTCACCTTCCTCAGATAATGCCAGAGCGGAACGGGCAATTTTAAATGCTTCATCACCAATACGTTCCAAATCGATATTAGCCTTTCCTATGGCCATAATCATTCGCAAGTCAGAGGCTGCAGGCTGACGTCGAGCAAGAATACGAACACATTCTTCATCAATACGGGTTTCCATGGCATTGATGCTTTTTTCATCAGCCTGAACCTGAACAGCCAACTCGGCATTACCCGTAAGCAGCGCATCAATGGCATCACTGACCTGCTTTTCTACACGCCCACCCATTGCCAGAAATGTATTGCGTACATCATCAAGCTCAGAATTGAACTGTTTTGAAATATGATGAGAAAACTCATCATGGTTGCTCATTACATGCCCCCATTGCTTGCGCTACCGAATAAATTTCCATTTCAGTAACCTGCTTAAACAGACTTGATGTTAAAAATATACTTGTTATGGTAAGCTGTTGCA
>JAJZHM010000161.1 GCA_021804485.1 Pseudomonadota bacterium
TTTTTTTGGCTTCTAAGGTCGTATCGGCTTGTGAAGGTCAATCATACGGAAAGGGAACACGTTGGTCTTCCGATCCTGAAAGTAGTGCTGAAGCGTTTGTCGTACAACTGGAAAAGCCAGATCATTCCAGGGAATCTGATCTTCATGGTACAGCCCTGTCTCAAGGGTTTCATCGCCGGCAGCGTGACGTCCCTCAATCAAGGTTCCCTTGAACATCATGTAGACTTGGCTGATGTGCGGGATATTGAACAGGCAATATAACCCATCGACCTGTACGTCGGCCTTTGCTTCCTCGCGTGTCTCACGAATGGCGCCTTCGAGTGTTGTCTCACCGTTTTCCATAAAGCCTGCGGGCAGGGTCCAGAATCCGGCCCGGGGTTCAATGGATCGTCGGCATAGCAGTACCTGATCCTGCCAGATGGCGAGGCAGCCACAGACGATTTTTGGGTTGAGATAATGGATATGTCCGCAGCGGCTACAGACATGCCGCGGTGCACGGTCACCTTCAACAGGACCAAAATAAATTGAGCCACCACATTCGTTACAAAAATTCATATGAACTGCGGGAATTCCCGACATCTGAGCCGGTCAGGGATAGCGCGGTTTGCAGGGCAAACCCAATTCCCATCCTCCTTTTGCAAGCAAGGCTATCCTTACTGAATGATGTTGTCGCAAAGGCATAGCACGTTCGGGTAAGAAACCGTTCGGCGACCCTAGATTCTGGAGTGTAAAGCAAACACGCCAGTCTGTCTGTGCGTACACCCTTGTTTCCATCCTGAGCATACACAAATGCAGCATATGTGCCTATTGTTAGTCAATTGTCTATGAAAATTTCATTGATAAATTGTTCTTAATGTGGCAAAAATTGACATCTTGCCGATGTCAGGTTGTGGCTGACCACACTATGTACGCGTGAACGGCAAAGGAACAGCCCAAAAAGAAAAAGTGTCTGTCAAACATACAGGTGGCAGCATCGATGGGGAGATTAATATGGCCGATTTGAGGCAATCCATACTGAGTCGCCTTTTGTTGGGGTGGTCTCAGGTGAATTGGTCGGTTCAGGAACATCCGGATGCAGCAGTTCTTATGGCCTGTACGCGTGAAGAGTCTTCTCGGCTGCTGCTTACCCAGCGCTCCGATCGTCTTTTGGCCCATGCTGGGGAGGTTGCTTTTCCTGGAGGAAAGTGTGATCCCACGGATGCCGGGATTGAGGCAACTGCTTTGCGCGAAGGATTTGAGGAGGTTGGACTTCAGTCTGAAAAGGTCGAAGTCTGGGGGGCGGGGGCTATCTATGTGTCCCGGGCAGGATTAAAAGTGCAAACGGTGTTGGCCCTGATTGAGCCGGATGCTGTACTGGTTCCCAGTCCTGATGAAATTGCAGAAATTTTTTATGTGCCGTTGTCGTTTTTTCTGGAACAAAGGCCTTCCCATGATCATCAGGTAGGCTTTATGGGTCAAACGTACTCCATGCCCTGTTTTCGTTATCAGGGTTTTGTGATCTGGGGTTTAACTGCGTATATGCTGGTTGATATTCTTAATAGGACCATTGATGCTAGGATCGATTTTCCATTGCCCCAGGTTCGTTCATCGTGATGTTGAGGAGATGCCATGATTTATCAATTGGGTGACCGGTCGCTCAAAAGCGAAGGGGAGCATTTTATTGCAGCCAGTGCCGATATTATTGGGGATGTGCAACTGGAACCACTGGTCAGTATCTGGTTCCAGGCGGTTTTACGCGGCGATAATGAGCCCATTCGTATTGGTATGGGGAGTAATATCCAGGATGGCTCCATTTTGCACACCGATATGGGTGCACCGCTGACTTTGGGGACTTATGTGACCGTCGGACACAAGGCTATGCTGCATGGCTGTTGTGTTGGTGATTACAGTCTGATTGGCATGAATGCCGTTGTTCTCAATCATGCCCGGATCGGTCGTTATTGCCTGATAGCGGCCAATACACTGATTTCAGAAGGCAGGGAGATTCCCGATTTTTCCCTGGTCATGGGGTCGCCAGGTAAAGTGATACGTCTGGTTACGGAAGCCCAGAAGGAAATGCTGGCAGCCAGCGCCTTGCATTATATAGAAAATTTCCGGCGTTATCAGCGTGCCCTGCTCTTGATTACCCCCCAGTCATATTCATGAAGCGAACAATGGACACGGATTCCTCCCGGGAAAAATCATGACGCTCGGGTTTAAACTGCATCTGAGCACGTAGCGCGGTTTCGATAGCTTCATCGCTGGCTCCGCCGCGCAGCAGAGCCCTCAGGTCGAGGCTGTCTTCATGTCCTAGGCAAAGCAGAAGTCTACCTTCTGCAGTCAGTCTGACCCGGTTGCACTGTGCGCAGAAATTGTGGGAATGGGGTGATATCAGACCAACACGGATTCCGGGTGCATCATCAAGAGTGAGAACACGCGAAGGCCCATCCGTTTTGGAACCCGCATAGGATGAAGAACAACGGTACTGAGACCGGATTATTGTTTCAATCCAATCACTCGAGTAAAACTGGTTGGGACGATCACGACCAACCTCGCCAAGGGGCATCTCCTCAATAAAACTGATATCGAGTTTGTTCTGAAGGGCAAACTCAAGCAAGGGCAGTATTTCGTCATCATTAATGCCGCGGAGGATAACGGTATTGAGCTTAATCCGCTCAAAGCCAGCCTGACGTGCTGACTGTATGCCATCGAGAACATCGGACAGGTTACCAACTCGACTGATCTGGCGAAAGCGCTCTGGCTGCAGACTATCTAAGCTGATGTTGATTCTCTGGATTCCAGCTCGGACCAGATCATTTGCCCAAAAGGCCAGATGGGATCCATTGGTGGTCAGCACACGTTCGGAAAGCCCGTCAATTCGGGACAGTCGATGGCAGAAATCAGTCAATCCGCGGCGAAGCAGGGGTTCCCCCCCTGTCAGACGGACTTTATGGACACCTAAGGTGACCATGATCCGGATGATGCGTTCCAACTCCTCAAAATCAAGAATATTGGAACGATGGGTAAAGCGCATCTGTTCGGACATACAGTAAATGCAGCGAAAGTCGCAGCGATCCGTGAGCGAGACTCGCAGATAGCGAATCAAACGCCCGTAACGGTCCATCATCGTGATGAAGTCTCCCACCGCTAAACGCCTTGCGACGTTGTAGTGGGGGTTTCCTGGGTCAACGACCAGAGCGCAGGGATGTTGCCACCACCACGACTTACCACGGTCTCACCAAGCGTGGGCCGTGTTACCACAGCCGGTTCGGAGCCCTCCGCCCCTACCTGGATCCTTGTGATTCTGCACCGCTTCTTTTCCTTCTGAACATACGTCCCGGCCAGCAATTGCCGCACACCACGCATGGCAATAACTTTTGCCGCGTTGTGATCCGCATGGTCAGTGTTCCCGCAGCTTAGGCAGACAAATTCGGCTTGTGATACCCGATTGTCCTGGTGAACATGGCCGCACGCGGCACATTCCTGCG
>JAJZHM010000002.1 GCA_021804485.1 Pseudomonadota bacterium
AGATCCCCAATAGTGCATATCCCTTCTTGTGGAACCTTCATCCGGATAACACAAGGCGCCGCTGAAGCAAGTCGTTCAGCTACTTCATTCTGGGAAAGATGCAGACAGTGCCCATCGTAGCAGGGATTCTGTCCGAGTGACATCTGCTCCTTGCGCAAGGCATCAAGCCGCTCCGGTGAACAAAAACAGTGGAAGGCATGCCCTCTGCCCAACAACTCCTGCACATGATGCTGATAGATTGCTGCACGCTCACTTTGCCGGTACGGACCAAAAGGACCACCGACATCGGGACCCTCATCCCACGAGAGGCCCAGCCAGCGCAAAGATTCAAGAATTTTCTGCTCGGACTCAGCGGATGAACGCAATTGATCCGTATCTTCAATACGCAGAACAAACTGGCCACCGTGCTGTCGGGCAAAACAGAGATTGAACAAGGCAATATAGGCTGTACCTACATGAGGGTCGCCGGTTGGCGACGGAGCAATACGTGTGCGAACAGCCTGCATGAATCCACTCCCGATCCGGTAAACGTTCATTATGAAGGTTTTAAGCACTTGCCGTCAAAAATGAACAAGATTTTTCGGCTTGTCCGACATCCTGACGCAGGATACGTTTAACGCGGCCGAAGTTATGCACATGCCTGTGGATAACTCAGTGGAAAAGCCGGTGACAGTTTGTTGAAAACAATGTATTGGCACCAAAAACTCAACAAAGCCACAAGAAATGTAAAATCATACAAAACATAACTCATTGTTTTTTATTTATTATTTTAAAAAAACACCGAAAAACCAAAAATAAACCCCATCATTGTTTGACAATTACTAAAACCCAGCGATTGTGCAAAACTCATGGGAGCATCTGCGGTAAGCGGGCACGCAAGGACCGAACCTGATCACGCAGACGAGCGGCCTCTTCAAATTCAAGGGCTTTTGCCTTTTCCTGCATCTGTGCTTCCAGCATTTTGATCTCAGCCAGAGCATCCGCCAAATGAACGACTTCCGACCCGGAATTCTCGACGCTTGACGCCGACACCGATGGATCCAAAGCCTGATTCATACCTTCCAGATCATCACGCACCGGCCGCTCGACCCCACGGGGCGTAATGCCATGTTGCTGATTATGATCATGCTGGATTGCACGTCGGCGCGTCGTTTCATCCATCGCCCGCTGCATGGAACCGGTTATTCTGTCCGCATAGAGAATGGCGCGTCCATTTACATGACGTGCCGCTCGTCCCATTGTCTGTACGAGTGAGCGTTCCGAGCGCAGAAACCCCTCTTTATCCGCATCAAGAATGGCAACCAGAGCGACCTCCGGCATATCCAATCCTTCACGAAGAAGATTGATTCCAACCAGAACATCGAAAACGCCAAGACGCAGATCGCGGATAATCTCGACTCGTTCCACTGTATCGATATCGGAATGCAGATAACGCACCTTAACACCGTGTTCATGCAAAAACTCAGTCAGATGCTCCGCCAACCGTTTTGTCAGGGTCGTCACCAACACCCGCTCTTGCAGCTGAACACTGTTGCGGATTTCAGCGAGCAGATCATCAATCTGGGTTTTAGCAGGGCGCACCTCAACCACAGGGTCCAGCAAACCCGTCGGCCGCACCACTTGCTCTACAACCTGACCACTGTGCTCAGCTTCATATTTTCCCGGAGTGGCTGACACAAAAATTCCCTGTGGAGCAATACGTTCCCACTCTTCAAAACGCATGGGACGGTTATCAAGCGCTGAGGGCAACCTGAATCCGTACGCCACCAGATTTTCCTTGCGTGAACGATCCCCCTTGAACATGGCACCAATTTGAGGAATTGTCACATGCGATTCATCGACAAAGAGCAAAGCATCTGGAGGAACATAATCAAAAAGGGTTGGTGGCGGTTCCCCAGGCTGACGCCCCGACAGGAAACGAGAGTAATTTTCAATACCGTTGCAATAGCCCAGCTGTTGCAGCATCTCCAGATCAAATCGGGTCCGCTGATCCAGACGCTGCTCTTCCAGCAGTTTGCCGGCACTACGAAAGTAGGCAAGACGGTCACGCAACTCGTCCTGTATCTGGGGGATAGCCTTGTGCAACCGTTCAGCCGGCGTCACATAATGGCTCTTGGGGTAAAGCGTCACTCTGGAAACTGAGCGAAAAATGGCTCCAGTCAGCGGATCAAACCAGCGAATAGCCTCGACTTCAGAATCAAACAGCTCAATACGAACGGCTTCAAGATCGGATTCAGCCGGATAAATATCAATGATATCGCCACGTACCCGGTAAGTCCCACGCACCAAATCAAGATCATTGCGGGTATATTGCATTTCCGCCAAACGCCGAACGATAGAACGCTGATCCAAGCGTTCGCCACACGACACATGCAGCAGCATCTTCAGGTAGGCATCCGGATCACCCAGACCGTAGATGGCTGACACGGTAGCAACGATGATAGCATCACGTCGCTCAAGCAGGGCTTTGGTCGCAGAAAGTCGCATCTGCTCAATCTGCTCATTGATGGATGCGTCTTTTTCAATGTAAGTATCAGAAGCAGGAACATAGGCTTCCGGCTGATAGTAGTCATAATAAGAAACAAAATACTCCACCGAATTGTTCGGAAAAAACTCCTTGAACTCACCGTACAACTGGGCGGCCAACGTCTTGTTATGCGCCATGATCAGGGTTGGCCGCTGCATGCGGGCAATCACATTGGCCATGGTAAAGGTCTTGCCTGAACCCGTGACCCCGAGCAGGGTCTGATGACTCAAGCCGTCCTCCAGCCCCTGCACCAGACGTTCGATCGCTACCGGCTGATCACCGGCAGGTGCATAGCGACTTGACAATTGAAAAACATCCGACACAAATACTCCCCGAACCACACCGAATGATGACAGTCTCAGCCGAAGGATATATCATACCAAGGCTATGCGCACACCTTATCCCTTATCGCTTCCAGAACTTGAAACCGAGGTACAGTCCGTGGTCATTCAACTCTCAGATCGTGTCCAGGCCATCAAGCCATCACCGACGCTTGCTGTAACTAACCGTGCTGCCGAACTCAAGGCGGCAGGCAAGGATATCATTGGCCTCGGCGCCGGCGAACCTGACTTCGACACCCCCGTTCACATCAAAGAGGCAGCCATTGCCGCTATTGAAAAGGGATTCACCAAGTACACCGCTGTGGATGGTACGCCCGGACTTAAAAAAGCCATCATTGCCAAATTCAAGCGTGATCAGGGTCTTGATTATGAGCCCTCCCAGATTCTGGTCTCCTGTGGTGGCAAGCAGAGTTTTTTCAATCTGGCACTGGCGCTTATCAACCGCGGCGACGAAGTCATCATCCCAGCACCTTACTGGGTATCCTATCCCGACATGGTCCTGATTGCTGAAGGCGTACCGGTTTGTGTTCCCTGTCCTCAGGCACAGAACTACAAGATCAGCGCAGCACAACTGGAAGCAGCCATTACCCCACGCACCCGGCTGCTTGTACTGAACTCACCCTCCAATCCGACGGGCATGGTCTACAGCCGAAGCGAACTGCTGCAACTGGCTGAAGTACTGCGTCGCCATCCCCATGTACTGATTGCTACCGATGACATGTATGAACATATCATCTGGACCAAGGAACCCTTTGAAAATATCGTAACCGTGGCTCCTGACCTCTTCGATCGGACCATGGTGCTTAATGGTGTATCCAAAGCCTATGCCATGACGGGCTGGCGCATTGGTTATGCCGCCGGACCCAAACAACTGATCAGTGCCATGAAGAATATTCAGTCGCAGTCCACCTCCAATCCGACTTCTATTTCTCAGGTGGCTGCCGAGGCTGCCCTGAACGGTCCTCAGGACGTACTGCGTCCGATGGTTGAGGCATTCCGGGTGCGCCACGATCTGGTTGTCGAAGGCCTGAACCAAATACCCGGTATTAGTTGCTCACCGGCCGATGGCGCGTTCTATGCCTTTGCCAACATCGAACAGGCTATGAAACAGCTGCAACTCAAGACCGATCTCGAGTTTTCCGAATATCTGCTGACCGAAGTCGGCGTTGCCGTCGTCCCCGGCTCTGCATTCGGCATGGATGGCCATATGCGCATTTCCTATGCCACAGCCAATTCCATCCTCGAAGATGCGCTTGGTCGCATTCGCAAAGCCGTTTCCTAAACCTCTCAACCCCAGGGCCCGGTTGTTGCTACCGGGTTCTTGGGCGAAGCATCAATCTTGACTAATCACCCACACGATCCTGAACAACAGCCTAATTAGGTCAATGTACTTCTCTCAGGCAACTGATGCTCCCCCGAATAAAATCAGATTCTTCGCGCCATTCGGTGCGTTAGTGCATGTTCACCGATACATTTGAGCCACCGTGCACCCCACTCATGGTCATGTTTCCAAGGGGGTTGGAACTGTTATTGGTGCCCATCAAATTGCCTGCCTGATTCAGGATCGCTCCTATCGGTACAAATGTTGTCTGCGACGAATCTCCACCACTCGATTGAGGTGCTGAACCACCTGGCTGACCTGCAACGCCGCGTAAAAAGGATGCCGCTGCTGCCGGATTTGCCGCATTGCCCGAAGCCTGTACTGAGCCGGAAAGATTGGATGCAACATGCAGGTTTTGAGTATCCGTATTGGCAGTAACCGCAACCTGATCCTGACTTTGTTGAACAGAGTCATGCAAAGCACTATGTTTCTTGCTTGAGGGCGGCGGAGTTGCAACCAACATGGAATTTTTACCGGAAATATTCTCAAGACCTTTGTCATCAATAGATTGCAAAGCCCAAGACGGACTGCACAACAAGAAAAAAAGCATCAAACCAGTGCGTCGCACTGCATGATCAAACACAGCGACCTCCAACTCTCTACTCAATGACACCCGAATCGTCTGACAATATAATGGATTTCAAGAAAACCTGAAAGACCATTCATCTTGATGATCCGGTTCAAAAACTCAGCGAAAGGATCTGTGAAGAGGCAACCGGGGAACCATTATGAATAGCAGGCCTGATCTGCCAATGGGATAACGTATCCTCAATCAGACGATTGAGTTCAGGAAGCTGCGAAGGCTGGGTCAACCGTACCCTTACACGCCCTGAAGTATCCACATCCAGTTCCACCGTCACCTGCTGTCCTGCTGCCGCATCGGCCATATCATCAGGTATCTGCGGCATCGGATGGCGGACGATGACCATGGCCTGATCCTGCACATCCGGTCCAGCTTGAGCAGTCTTGGCAACTGGAGCCGATGGAGGTACAGGTGGCGGCGGCGGAACAACTGCCTGAGTCTTTGGCGGGGGCTCAGACACAGTCTTTGCTGGTGGTACGGGTCGAGGTGGCTGAACCGGCGGTGGCATCAACGGATGCCGCACTGCCGGTGCAGGACGAGGATGGCTTGCCGCCACCTTAGGTGCTGGTTTGGGTGGGGCTGGCTGGGGCAAGGTAATCAGTCGGGCATCAATGGGTTTTTCCGGAACAACAACCGGCTGACGCTGCAAATCACGAACCAGCAAAACAAGACATACCATCCAGCCCAGCAGTGCCAACGGTATGACCCGGTAAAATATACGGTTGTAGGTCTTCAGCTTAGTGACCATCCTGCACCGCAATCAGAAAATGAGCAGCTCCGGCCTGACGGGCAGCCAGCATGGCTTCAACCACCAGACCCTGGGGGGTATCATGATCTGCGGCAACAACCAGATCACCATCGGCACCCATAAGTGGACGCAAAACAGCAGGCAGACTGCCCAGTGTTACCGGAATCTTGTTGATGAACAGTCGCTGATCGCGCGTCAGCGTCAGCGTCAAGGGCTGTTGGGTACTTAGAACCTCGGCATGACCTTTCGGCAAATGCACCGGCAATGAATCAAGATGCAGCATGGACAGCGACGCCAGCATAAAGGTCGCCAGCAGAAAGAACATCACATCGATCATCGGGATGATCTCAATACGCCCCTTGCGCGACTCGCGACTGCGTCGAAGTTTCACGATATTTCCTGCTGCTGGTCAAGGCGGACATGATCCACAACCCGCGTTCCGAGCCGCTCCATTTCATCAAGGGTTCGAGTTTGCAGACGCGAGAAAAAATTGAACCCAAACAGACTGCATAAAGCAATCAGCAGGCCTACCGCAGTTGCAATCAGCGCTTGCGCCACACCACCGGTCACCCCGGCAGGATTAACCAGCCCTTGGTTACCAATCATGTGAAACGCATGCATCATACCAAGAATAGTACCCAACAGCCCCAGCAGCGGTGCTGCAGTCACCACCGTTTCCAGAATCCACAAGCGCGCCGCCAGAATCTGTTCAATCTGCTGCGCCTCATCGGCAGCCCGAGACTCAACCCACCAGACCGGATGCTCCCGATTAAGCAGAATAACCCGAAAGAAACGCGCAAAACAGTTCAGGTCAGGCATGGCATGCAAACGATCCTGCAGCCTGGACCAATCAAAATCATAGGTTTCCACAAGATCAAGGACTTCTGCTGGCAAGCGTGCATAACGCAGGTACAGCCATGTTTTCTCGATTATTACCGCAAAGGCCAGTACCGCCAGCACAGACAGCGGAATCATCACCATGCCTGCCAGTTGGAAGGTAACCCAGAGTTCTTGCATCGACATAAGGTCTTCCTGTTCAAATCCATAAAATCATGCAACAAGCGCTTGAGCCAAATCCAGGCAACCGATACGATGCCATGGCTCGCCCTGAAATGTACACGATTCGCTTATGAAAGTCCTGCTCGTCGATCATTATGATTCGTTCACGCTTAACCTTGCCAATCTTCTGTTCGCAAGTTCAGGACTCTGGCCAGAAATCATGCATCATGATGACCCTTGCCTCGCCTCGATCGACCTTGGCACCTATACCCACATCATTCTGGGACCGGGTCCAGGACACCCTGGCCGCAGCAAAGACTTTTGCCACTCCCGCCGTATCCTTACTGACTACCATGGCCCCATCCTCGGTATCTGTCTCGGGCATCAGGGAATCGGCCTTTATTTCGGCGGCCAGATCGCTGCCATTGCTCCGGCGCACGGAATTGTCTCCAAAATCCTGCATAACGGCACCGACCTTTTTCAGGGCATCGAATCACCTTGGCCGGTCGTTCGCTATCATTCACTCGCACTGACCGAACCAGGAGCCGAGTTGTCCTGCTGCGCACGTACCGACGACAACATCATCATGGCAATTCGTCACCGTAGTCGGCCCATCTGGGGGGTTCAGTTTCATCCGGAATCAATTGCGACCCGGCAGGGCATCAAGCTGCTGCGCAATTTTCTGGGCAATCCTTCCATCACGCACAGCCCGAGCACAGCGGCTCCAAAGCCTTTATCGACGCCACGGAACCAACCCAATTCTACGCTGCGCCATGCCCGATTGCCTTTAACCCTGCCACCTGAACAGATCTTTGCCCAATTATTTGCAAACGAACCCTGGGCCTTCTGGCTGGACGGACAGGGATCAGCCCGGAAACACTGCATCATGGGCACCTCAAGTTTTCAGCATGGTGTTCGTCTTTCTTACCATCAGCGCCACCAGCAGATCCAATTGGAACAGGCTGGGTTTTATCAGGTCAGACAACAATCCTGGCATACCTTTATGCAGGACTGGCCGGTGTCACTCGATATTCCGCACGAACTGTCCCAGAATCTAGAAAGCGATTTCATGTTAGGCTGGGTCGGCATGCACAGCTACGAGATGCTGCATGACCATTACCCTATCGAGCCTACGCTCGACAACAACCACCCGGATGCACTGTGGATGTGGTGTGATCAGGCCGTGATTCTTTACCCTGAACAGGGGTACGCCGATGTCCTCTGGGAAGAACATCATTCAGGCAACAACCCGACCAAATGGCTCGAGCGAGTATCCCTAGTTTTGAATGATCAACCTCGACCCATCACCACCCCCGTCCCGTCAGCACTTCAGCTGCACGCTGACCTCAATCGCATCGCCTATCTGGCACGAATCCGGACAGCCCAACAGGCACTGTATTGTGGCGACAGCTACGAACTCTGTCTGACCCAGCAATTACGTGCCTGCGTTGATGAGGATCCCTGGCTTCTCTATGTACGGATGCGGCAGATCAATCCGGTACCAATGGGCGCGTTTTTTCGTTGCCCGAGCCTGACGGTACTTTCTGGTTCTCCCGAGGAATTTCTGCATCTCGACCCAAAGGGACGGATTCGCTGCTCGCCGATCAAGGGAACCCGTCCCCGCAGTCCTGACCCAGACGCAGACCAGCGCTTGGCCAGTGAACTAGCCAACAGTCCTAAAGATCAGGCTGAAAACCTGATGATCGTCGATTTAACCCGACATGATCTGGGTGCCTGTTGTGAACCGGGCAGCATTCAGGCAGATCATCTGTTCATGATTCAGTCCTTTCCCAGCGTGCATCAGATGGTCAGCCAGATCAGTGGACAGGTACGCCCCAACTTGAGCCCCTGGGAGGTCTTGCAACAGATTTTTCCTGGAGGTTCGATGACCGGGGCCCCGAAACGACGCAGTCTGGAAATTCTGAACAGTCTGGAAGCCAGCCCTCGGGGCATCTATTCCGGTTGTCTGGGCTACATCAGCGCCAATGGCGGCATGCATTTTTCCATCGTCATCAGGACAATCGTGTTGCAGGGCAACCAACTGAGCTATGGCATTGGAGGAGCCATCACCGTCCAGTCCGACCCTGAGGCCGAATACGAAGAGACCTTGGTTAAAGCCCGGCTTCTGGAGCGCCTCTTCCCCGGCACTTCCCTTGGAGACTGAGATGACATCCATCCATGGGCTCTGTTATCGATGGCAAGAGGGATTCCAGATCGCTGAAGGGCCGGTGGATCATTCTGCTGATGCCGTTGAATCCTGGCGGGTGCATCAGGGACAGATGCGCGGGCGCAAGGAACACCTGCAGCGATGGATGCAGTCATGCAAGCAACTGCTCAGAACTGACGACCTAATCCTTGCCAATCAGGTATTTAAGGCCGCTCTGGCGATGATTCCTGAACAGGGAGACTGGTTCCCCCGTCTGGATATGCATCGCGCTCCTCAACCTCAATTTACCCTGCAGCTTCGTCCCTGCCCAACTCTAAAAACAGCCATCCGCCTTGATCCTCGCCAATGGCCCGATCCACGTCAACACCCCGAACGCAAAGGCCCCGACCTCGATCGACTGAGGCTGTTGCGACAACAGTGCCAGCAAGCTGGTTACGATGAGGGTTTCCTTATGCCCGATAGCACCGTTATCTCGGAAGGCATCTATTGCAGTTTCATCTGGTGGCGCAAGGGAAATTGCTACCGAACAGACCCATCCATTGCAACCTTGCCCGGTGTTACCCTCAAACTTCTAGAGCACATTGGAACTCATCTTGGAAAAGCACCACTGCCTGGTATTCTGCGGCCAGACCGCCTGTATGAAGGCCCTCTCTGGGCCTGCAATGCACTGCATGGCCTCATGGAAGTTATCAGCATCGGAGATCAGCCCTTAGCAAGAAATTCCACTGATCTGATCCTCTGGCGTCAGGCACTGCACGCGACAAAACAGCCATTGACAGAACCCTAACAATTCGATAACTTTCGAACTGTTTTATTAAACGAGCAAATATGTATGAATTCTGCTACCCCTATCAAGACGGTTATGATCGATGGCAAGGAACGCTACCACGAACCTGTTCCCGAGCGTATCGATCTCAACCAGTTCCGTCAGGTCGTCACCAGTCGTCGTTCCGTTCGTAAATTCACCGATCGACCAATCCCCAAGGAGGTCCTTGACGACTGCCTTGATATGGCAATGCTTGCTCCTTGCTCCTCAGGATTACAACCCTGGGAGTTCTATGTGGTTCGCAGTCTTCCCAAGAAAAAACTTCTGGTACGGGCCTGCATGGGTCAGCTTGCTGCCAAGACAGCTGCAGAACTCATTGTTTGTGTCGCCCGTACCGACCGGGTTCAGGAGTTTTCCCGCAAGATGCTGCAGGAATGGCCCATGCCTGAAGTCCCACCGCTGGTCCGGCGCTACTACCAGCTGATCCCCTACAATTACGCCCCCGGCCCGCTCAACAGTTTCGCATTCCTGAAAAAAGCAGCCTTCAGCGTAGGTGGCCTCATCGCACCCGTTCCTCGTGGCCCCTACACGCGAAGTGAAGTTGAGCTCTGGGCTGCCAAAAGTACGGCCCTGGCTTGTGAGAATCTGGTCCTGGCCCTGCGGGCTCATGGTTTTGACAGTTGCATGATGGAAGGCTTTGATGAACATCGGGTGCGCAAACTGCTCCGCCTGGATGATGCGGCCATGCCCATCATGGTTGTTGCCGCCGGAGAACGTGCCGAGGATGGTGTCTTTTGGCCACAAGTTCGTTTCGATCGCTCACTTTTTGTGCATGAGGTCTAAAGCAGAGGACCGGCTTGTGGTAGGATGCAGCTTGCCCAAAGTTGCCTTAAAGAGTTGCGAACATGAACCATCGCGCTGTTGAAGATATTAATGTCCTCTCCACTGAAGTTCTGATAACCCCGAATGACCTGAAGGCACAGCTGCCCATTAGTGTTGCAGCGGAGCAGACAGTCGTTCAGGGGCGTCAGGCGGTCCGCTCCATTCTGGATGGAAGCGACCCACGACTGTTCGTCGTGGTAGGTCCCTGCTCCATCCACGATGTTTCTGCCGCCATGGACTATGCCGAACGACTAAAGACTCTGGCTGAGGAACTCCAGGACAGCCTCCTGCTGATCATGCGGGTCTATTTCGAAAAACCCCGCACCACGGTGGGATGGAAAGGGCTGATCAATGATCCCTGTATGGACGACTCGTTTCATATCGCCCAGGGTCTGAACATCGGCCGCAAATTACTGCTGGATCTAAACAGCATGGGACTACCATGCGCCACCGAAGCTCTGGACCCCATATCACCACAGTACATGCAGGATCTGATTACCTGGTCGGCAATTGGAGCACGCACCACCGAGTCGCAGACACACCGGGAAATGTCAAGTGGCCTGTCCTGCCCAGTTGGATTCAAAAACGGCACCGATGGAGGACTGAAAGTTGCCATCAATGCCCTACTCTCGGTCAGCCATCCACACAGCTTTCTAGGCATCAATCAGCAAGGACAGGTCGCCGTGGTCAAGACCCGCGGCAATCCCTACAGCCACATTGTCCTGCGCGGTGGTGATGGCAAACCCAACTACGACTCGGTCAGCGTCGCTCTCGCCGAGCGGGAACTGGAGAAGGCCAAACTTGCCCAGAACATTATGATTGACACTTCCCACGCCAACTCCAACAAGGATCCCGGCCTGCAACCCCTTGTTCTAGAGAACATTGGTCATCAGATCGCCGAAGGCAACAGATCAATCGTTGGGGTCATGACAGAGAGCAACATCCATTTTGGCCGACAGGATATACCTGCCGATCTCAAGGAGTTGCGCTACGGGGTCTCAGTAACCGATGGATGTCTGGACTGGGACAATACCGCCCTATCCCTGCGTAAACTGAGTGCCCAGATCAAACCTGTACTCGCCAGCCGACGCCGTTAATGACCCTCCCACATGGGCCTTCATTCAGGGCGCATGTGGGGGAATAGAATGACATCACGGATACTGGGTGCATTGGCAAAAAGCATGACCAAACGGTCAATACCGATACCCTCGCCTGCCGTGGGAGGCATGCCGTACTCAAGCGCCCGGACAAAATCAGCATCATAGTGCATGGCCTCGTCATCGCCGGCTTCCTTTTCCCGAACCTGAGCCAGGAACCGTTCCGCCTGATCCTCAGGATCGTTGAGCTCAGAAAAGCCATTGGCAATTTCCCGACCACCAATAAAAAACTCAAAGCGGTCGGTAATGTTCGGATTCTGGTCATTGCGCCGCGCCAAGGGTGACACTTCTGCCGGATACTCGGTGATGAACGTTGGCTGACGTAATTCCTTCTCAACCGTTTCCTCAAAAAGCACCGTCAACAGCTTGCCAGTACCCCATACCGGACGTACCTCTTCCCCTAGAGTACGCACCTTACGTGCCAAGGCATCCCGATCATCAAGATCTGTATCTTTAAGATCCGGGTGATGCAGTAAAACAGCCTGACGCATGCTCAGCTTGCGAAAAGGAGCTGCGAAGGAATAGATTTCCTCACCATAAGGGACATCGGTCTTGCCAAGAATTGTAATGGCCAGAGCCTGCAACATCTCCTCGGTCAGAGACATCAAATCCCTGTAATCCGCATAGGCCTGATAGAATTCAATCATGGTGAATTCGGGATTGTGACGGGTTGACAAGCCCTCGTTGCGAAAATTGCGATTGATCTCAAACACCCGTTCAAAGCCACCTACAACCAGTCGTTTAAGGTAAAGTTCAGGGGCGATCCTGAGGAATAACTGCATATCCAGAGCGTTATGATGGGTCACAAAGGGGCGAGCTGCCGCACCACCGGGTATGACATGCATCATCGGAGTTTCCACTTCCATGAACTGACGCTGGACCAGAAAAGCCCGAATACCAGCGATGACTTCAGCGCGCACCTGAAAAGTCCGTCGCGTGTCTTCACTCATGATCAGGTCAACATAGCGTTGCCGATAGCGCATTTCCTGATCGGCAATACCATGAAACTTGTCCGGCAACGGACGCAGCGATTTGGTCAGCAGACGCAACCCATCAACGCGCAGGGATAATTCCCCGGCATGGGTTCGAAAGATACAACCACGCGCTTCGATAATATCTCCAAGATCCCAGTGCTTGAACTCCTGATAGAGTTCCGCACCAATCTGGTCACGGGTGATATACAGCTGAATCCGGCCACCACCATCTTGCAGGGTCACGAAGCTTGCCTTACCCATAACCCGACGTAGCATCATCCGTCCGGCCAGCGTCCAGACCTCGGTGCTATCCTTAAGTTCCTCATCTGACTTTTCAGCATATTGGGCCCGAAGTGCATCACTGCGGCCATTCACCTGCACATCGTTGGGAAATGCTGCTCCAGACTTGCGCCACTCGCTAAGCTTTTGCCGGCGCTCCATCATCAGTCGGTGCTCATCCTGCGTGCCAGGGTTCTGAATATCATCTGCCATTATATTTTCCTGTCTTAGAGTCCACTTTTGAGCGATGCCTGAATAAACTCATCCAAGTCTCCATCCAGCACTGCAACAGGATTTGAGTTCTCAATCTGGGTACGCAAATCCTTGACCCTGGACTGATCAAGCACGTAGGAACGAATTTGACTACCCCAGCCAATATCGGACTTGGTTTCTTCAAGTGCCTGCTGGGCAGCATGGCGTTTCTGCATCTCAAGTTCGTACAGTTTCGCTTTCAGCTGTTTCATTGCCGTATCCCGGTTCTTGTGCTGTGAGCGGTCATTCTGGCACTGAACAACGGTATTGGTCGGCAAATGGGTGATACGCACCGCCGACTCCGTCCGGTTCACGTGCTGACCACCGGCCCCACTGGCCCGATACACATCAATACGCAGATCCGCAGGATTAATGTCAATCTTGATGTCGTCGCTGATTTCCGGCGACACAAACACGGCCGCAAAGGATGTGTGACGGCGGTTCCCTGAGTCAAAAGGCGACTTGCGTACCAGACGATGGACGCCAATTTCCGTTCGCAACCAGCCAAATGCATATTCACCTTCAAGACGAACGGTGGCCGACTTAATGCCCGCCACTTCACCATCGGTAACTTCCAGTAGTTCGGTCTTGAAGCCATGCCGCTCACCCCAGCGCAGATACATGCGCAACAGCATCTCGGCCCAGTCCTGGGCTTCCGTTCCACCTGAGCCAGCCTGAACATCCAAAAAAGCGCTACAAGCATCCGCCTCACCGGAGAACATACGCCTGAACTCGAGATCAGCAACCTGATGTTCCGTCTGGTCCAGTTCATGCTGCACATCGCTCAGGGTGGACTCATCGTCTTCACTGACCGCCAGATCCAGCCACTCTGAGGCATCATGCAACCGTGCATCGACCCGTTCCAAGGTATGAACCACAATTTCAAGCGAGCCACGTTCCTTACCTAAAGCCTGCGCCCGTTCAGGATCATCCCAGATGGAGGCGGACTCCAGTTCACGGACAACTTCTTCGAGACGTTCGATCTTCAGATCAACGTCAAAGATACCTCCGCAGTGCATGCGCACGGTCACGCAGATCCTTGATCCGGTTCAGATAGGGATTGATTTCCATGGTGCACCTCAGCCTAAAACCCGCTATTGTATAATAAAAAACGATTAAGACCAAACTTGTCCTGAATCAGCATACAATGATTGACATCAAGTGCAAGGAACTTCATTCCATGTTCAGATCTCTGTTGCTCCTAACCGCAGGAATCCTTCTGGCAGGGTGTGCTGCTTTTCCCCAGCACAAGGTTGCCGCCGTCCCCCTCCCCATTATCCTAACTCCGCATACCGGATCGCTTTATGTCGATCTGCGTACCTATGAGGGAACTCCGGGTCCTGCCGCCGTACCGGAAGGAACCATGTACGCCACCATGCAGGGTGTTACCCTGGCTGCCATGCATGAAAGCAACCTCTTTCAGGATGTACGCTTTGCCGATGCCATGCGAGGCCATACCACTTTCGCTGTCCGCCTGTCCATCTACCACGAGCCTTCGAACGTATGGCCCTATGTGACGGTCATTCTGAATTATTTTTCGGCGACTCTGATACCGGTTTATGCCGACGATCAGTACCAGATGACTCTGGAACTTCTGGACAATCAAAACCATTCGGTCATGAAACTGAGCAATAGCGATGCCGTTCACCGCTATGGTGGCCTATTGTTCCTGCCAGCAGCCATGTCGGGAAAAACCGTATCACGTGCCTTGAATGGCACACTCGACAACCAGATCGAGAGCCTGCTGCTCAATGCTGAACAGCAGAACTGGTTTAGGGAATGAATCGGAAGAAAAGCGGACAAACCGGTTTTCCAGCGTTCAGGATCCGCGAATATAACGCTCTAACTGTTCAATGGTTGATTGCTGGTCGGAGATGATGTCCTTAACCAGATCCCCAATCGAAATCAGACCGTTCAATACGCCAGCATCCACTACCGGAAGATGACGCAGACGTTTTTCGGTCATCAGTTCCATACACTGCTCATTGGTATGCTGACTGGTCACCGTAATGACGTTATGGGTCATAATGGACTGAACATCGAGTTGGTATGCTGACTTTTCCAGTTGGACAACCTTACGGGCATAATCACGTTCACTCAAGATACCAACCACACTTCCATCGTCGATGACCAGAACCGCACCAATCGCCTTTTCCGCCATAAGATTCATCGCTTCCAGGGCCGTAGCTCGGGGATGAACCGAATATACCTCAGAGCCCGCTCCCTTACTGCGCAAAATATCCGCTACTGTTTTCATCACTCCTCCTTGGATCAGACTGACAGTTCCATACGCAGGGACTGCAGCAACAACTCTACAACAGTTTCCACAGCCTGCAAACGAATATCCTGCCGATTACCGGTAAACTGACCCAACAGAATATTTGCTGGCTGATTTCGCCTCTGTACCCCCATCCAGACCGTTCCTACCGGTTTTTCAGCACTACCCCCGGATGGGCCTGCAATACCGCTCACAGCCAGAGCATAATCCACACGTGAACGCTGCAATGCCCCCTGCAACAACGCTGCAACAACGGGTTGACTGACTGCGCCCACCTGATCGATCAGATGGGCATCCACACCGAGCAACTCCTGTTTGGCAAGGTTACTGTACACAACCCAGCCGCGTTCGAACCAATGGGAACTTCCCGGCAAGGCGGTCATCGCTGCGCTGACCCAGCCCCCAGTACAGGATTCGACCGTACAGACCGTGGCTGCATGCATGATCAGAAGTTCTGCCAGATCTTGCAAAGCCCGATCCAGTCGTTCCGTCATCATGATGGCAGAAAACCCAGACTGAGAAACGGTACATAAGTTACGATGAGTGCCGCCAGCAGGAGAACCAGCATAAAGGGCCAGGTTGCCTGCACCAGTTCAATCACCGGCCTCTTGAACCGATAGCTGGCAATATAAAGATCCATGCCGATCGGAGGCATCAGATAACCAATTTGCATATTGGCGACAAAGATAATACCCAGATGAACCGGATTGACCCCGTAGCCGGTTGCCATCGGCAACAGCAAGGGCACCATGATGACCAAAGCAGAAAAAATATCCAAAATTGCACCGAGAAGCAGAAGCAGGGCATTAAGCAGCAGCAGAAACATCAGCCGGCTATGGACGTGCGCTCGGACCAGACTGAATAACTGACCGGGAATATCCTGATCAATCATCCAGTTGGTGAGCGCCATGGCACAGGCCAGAACAATCAGCAAACCACCAATCATGGCACCCGCCTCCCGGGCAAGGCGAGGCAAACGTGTCAGGGAGATATCCCGATAAATCAGGACTTCGACAATAAGCGCATAGAGGGCTGTTGCTGCAGCTGCCTCACTGACCGCAAAAATTCCACTGTATATTCCACCCAGTACCACCAGAGGTAAAGGCAGTTCCCAGCGCGCCTCCCAAAGCGCAGCCCTCAGTTCCTGCCAGGAAAAAGGTTGCAGGGTACAGGAATGGCGCTTGACCACCAGCCAGGCAAAAATCGACAGCAACAACAGAATCAGAACCGACGGCATCAGTCCTGCCAAAAACATATGCTCGATGGAAACCCTGCCCCCTTGAGGCATCTGCTGAACCACGATGCTGTAAAGAATCAGCGGCAGGGAAGGTGGCAGCAGCAGACCGAGACATCCCGAGGTCGTCACCAACCCCAGAGAGAACCATTCCGGATAACCCGATTGTTTCAGTGCTGGATAGAGCAAAGCCCCCAACGCCACAATAGTCACACCGGATGCACCCGTGAAAGCAGTAAAGGCCGCACAGGCGGCAAAAGCCACGACCGCAAGCCCGGCCGGCATCCACCCCAGTAGAGCACGCGTGACCCGCACCAGACGGGCTGAACTCTGGCCTTCACTGAGAAGATAACCCGCCAGGGTGAACATGGGCAAAGCAAGCAGCACAGGTGTCTGAGTAATACGGTAGATTTCTGTTCCAATAACCGCCAACGGCACCTGATTGCTGAAAAATCCGATCAGGGCTGCAGAGGCCAGCAAAGCAAACAGCGGAACCCCTAGCAAGGCCAGCAGGACAAAACTAAAGACAACAACCATGGTCATGTCTGCTCTTCCCGGGGGACATACCAGAGAACATGACGGAGGTAGTGCAGTGCAATCAGCCCAAAACCGACAGGAAGCACACCCTCAGCCCACCAGACCGGTACATTTGCAAAGGCGAACGAGCCACCCCCCCGCTCCTCCTGCACAAATTGCCCACAATAAAAAGCCAGGGAAGCAGCAATGACTGCTGTTAACAGCGAGGTTCCACGCTCAACCCATTGCCCCTGCCGAACCGGTAGGAACCGTCGTATCAGATCGAGGCCAAGATGATGCCGGTCCCGGGCAGCAACCACCGCTCCGAGCATGGCAAGCCACAACACTTCGACCCGAAGAAAATCATCAGCCCAGTACAAACCACCCCAGTGCCCCAGCCTCAAAATAATCTGAGCAACGGCCAGCACGACCATAATCAGAAAAAACAGAAGCAGAAGGACGTTTTCCAGATAACGGAGCCTCCTGCCAAGCAGCTGCATCATCAGTTGCCTCCAGCCAGAACATTCTGAACCCGTCCAACTGCTGCTGCAGACACAAATCCCTGCTGCACCAGACCACGGGTCACAGACTGGCTGAGTTGATTCCACTGCTGCAGATCTGCCGCAGAAGGACGGGCCAGTATAATCCCCTGATGCAGCAGTGCCTGATAAGCAAACTGATCATCCTGTCGATTACTGCGGTCAAGCGCCTGAAAGGTTGCAGTCATGATACGCCGAACAATCTGCTGATCTGCTGGGGCGATCCGTTCAAAATCTTTTCTGGAGATGGTCAACATGCCGCAGAGATAGCTAATGGGTACATCGGTAAGACTGTGCAGGGCCGATTGCCATTGCAGCGCAAGTACAGCAATCGAAGAACCGGCCACAACATCAATAATCCCGGTCTGCAGACCAGGCAAAACATCGCCCAGTGACAGAGGGACCGGGCTGACACCCAACATACGAAAAGCCGTTGATGAGAAGCGGTCACCTTCGGGAATCCAGACCTTGTGCGTACGCAATTGCGCCTGGGTAGTCACGGAATCTTTGTGGCTAAACAAATAGACAAACCCACCTTCCGCAAAACCAAAATTGACCCACCCCGCATCCTCAAGTTCACGGGAAAGCACCGGGTCCATAATTCGACGGACACGGTCTACATCCGTGTCATTCCTGAAAAGCATGGGCAAGGAATAAAGATCAGCATCGTGAACAACCGAATCCAAGCTGCTCAGGGTCAGTGCGCCCCCCTGCAACTCACCTATGCGGATCTTGCTAAGCACCGTCCGGTCACTGCCCATGGTCCCACCGGTATAGAATTTGAGAATGACCCGCCCCGACGTCTGCTGGGCAATACTCGCAGCCGCCTTTCTCAGACTAACCATCCAAGCGGACCCATCAGGCGACTGGGTTGCAAGACGCAAGGTCAGGGCATTGACCCCACTGGCAGCAACCAGTAGGCACAGCATGAATATCCAGCGAACAAGACGCATCAACTTCCTCCAAAACAGCAAACCCTTGAACGTTAATTAAAAATAATCATCAGCAGACTTCAGCAGCTTGCGGGCTTCATCTTGGGCCAGACAGTTTTCCAGCGTCCAGCCGGAAGCGTGCGGATCCGCTGCAACCACAGCGTTCAGCAAACGATCATGCATGGGTCGATCGTAGTTGGTGCGGGCAACCTGCCGAGCCATAATGACTTTCGCCATCAGATCGTGGCCATCCGAGCGCCGTACCGCTTCATCCAGTTCGGCAATTCCCTGTTTTTGCCGCCCACCCAAGGCTGGAGGCAACAAGGTATCAATGGCCCCGAGATAGAGAAACGGAGCGCCTTGCTGCGCATCAGGTTCGATCTCAACCACCCGCTGCATCAGCAGACGCACTCTGGGCAGATCAGCAACCGCATTCCAGTCCGCTGCCCGAAGCTGAATCCATCCTGCCCAAACCGTACCAACCGTCATCAGCAGTGGCACATCACCCTTATCCATATGCTGCATGGACGAACTCAATTGATCCACCGATTTCTGTTGCGGTGTACATAAGGAAGGATGACGCAGACAAAGGGCACTGAAAGCCAGGTGCAAGGCTTTTGCGCTCATGGCTTTTGCCCGAATCGGATCATCCACGAAAGAACTGGCATAGGCGCTGTTCAGCTGAGCGTCCGCGAGCAGCAACTCAGGACGATCAGCATGATGGATCAGCAAGGCATCCATCATCATCAGATAGGAAGGTGCTGCTTCGCGAACCAGTTGAGGATCATCTTCATTGAGTACTGCCGTGGCAAAATCACGCGCCATCCCCTTGCTTGCCTGGGAAAGCAATGAACTGCAAGCACCAAGAAAAAGCACAGTGGCAAAACACAAGATACGTCCAAAACTTCGACCCAACACGGCATTACCTCAACACAGGGTTCTTAAATGCCTAGATTTCCAAGTTGAGTGTAACAAATTATGGCGCACATGTTGAGAAAAGTATTCTGAAGATCTGCTTCACAGGAACTCAGGGTTGCAGTTCGGGATGCTGCGCTAATAATTGGGCACGCATGTTTTGCATGCGCTGCAATTTCTCCACACCAACAGCCAGACGGTCTGGGCTGATCCCCATACTTTGCCCCTGCTGAATCTGCGCCTGAATCTTTGGAATTTCCGTATCAGCCGCCTGAATAAAATTCTGATAGGTTTTTGTCGACATACGCTGTTCATAAGCATTGAACGCATCGCCATTTGCAAGATCAGCCTGTTTGGGAGGTTCTGAGGTATCCGCCCGACGCTTGATTGGTGGCGAACGGGGATCACCCTGCTGGCGCGCCAGTGCCATAGTCTGCGCCGCAGCATGAACCTGGGCAGTCTCAACCGGCTGCATCTGCAAACCAGCGCCATGCGGACCCGACCATTGCGGCAAGGAATCAGAAACTGGAACCAGATGCGGCAACTGCTGCCCGGCGACCTGCCGGGGCACGGCAAGATCAGAGCGCCAAAAGACCAACCCCGCCACACCCAGCAGAGCCCCAATAGTAATCAAAAGCCACAATCGCTTCACAGATCAAGTCCCTTGCTGGCCAAAGACTTTTGCAGATGAATGGGGTGACTTGCAATCAGGTCATGTAAAACCGATTTGAACTGGGCTTGGGCCTGCTGAATCGCCAGAATCTGAGATGCTTCAAAACGCACATCGGAACTGTCTTCAGCCTGAAATCCTTCCTCGCGCCCCACAACCTTGACCAGTTCCCAGCGCGATGCACCCAGCGCAGGCCCGGGCACACGCATGGCACGGACAGGTTCACCCGGTTTGTGGATGAAGGCCACGGTATTCAGCCAGTCGGCGCGTCCCGATGTATCATGGACCAACCAGCCAAGATCACCACCTTGGGCAGCATCCGGGGCTTGGGAGTACTTCTTGGCCAATTGGCCAAAATCCGCGCCAGCATCCAGCTGTTTCTCAATAGCTCGAGCCTTTGGTTCTTCGTTGACCTGAATGTGCAAGGCGTGGACACGATCGACTCGCTTGAACATATCACGGTGGGCACGGTAGAACGAACGCACCTGCTCTTGCGTAACCTTACTGGCAAGTTGAGCCAGATAGGCAGAACCCTCGTGTTCGCCCGGAATAGTTCCCATAATGGCGCGTAGGGCATCTGCATCAGGTTTATCGACAATCGCCTGATGCAAAACAGCCTGCTCTGAGGGACTTAGCGGCCCTTTGTGCTGCAACCAATCAAAGATAAAACGGGTCGAGAGCAGATCAAGTGCCTGCTTTTTTAGAAAAATATCATCACCGTTGTATATAGCCATGCGTCCCTGCATATTCTGCCGGGCAAACACATCCGCAACGCTAATCTGACCGCGCACCCCGCTTGGCAGGCGGTAATCCAGCAGCGGTATAGACTTGGCCAACTGAATTTGTTCCGGTCTCAACTGAAAATCAAGCAGTAACCGACCATGAGGAAACAGGGATTCACGTTGACTCTGCGACAGCGAATAGGCTTTGAGCACCAGACTGGAGAGATTGTGATTGGGCAGCGCATGCATGGCCGCCTGCAATTGCGACCCAAAGCCGGCTTTCAGAGTGGCCTCGAACGCATACTCCAACTGTATCGGTTTTGGGTAAGCAACCCGATCCCCAGGAAAAAGCTCATCAGCGGAGAAATGGGCACGCGCATACTCGGCCAGTAAGGAATTCTGGAGTACCGAAACCAGAACCTGATCACGGGTGACCTCAGAAGCATGCTCATGCGCTGCGGCGTACAAGACATCCAATACCGGAGCGGTTATTGTTCCGGTATCCAGACGAGCCCAAACTGGGCCTGGCGGCAGATCATAAAAAACCTTGGCCTGAGCCAAAGAACAGCTCAGACCCAATGCCAGCATCAACCATTTCATCAACACACCCCTCTCTGGAGAGGCCTTGGGCCCCTCCATTCAGCGTAGCACAAGGCTTACTGGGCCATACGCAGTGCAGCGCGGTTGAGAATGGTGACACAATAGGCAATCGCATGTGGAATCATGACACGCCCCACCTGCATACGGTCGGTGGTGTCCGTCGAGCTTAACACCAACCCACCTTGTGCGTAGGCGATTTGGGCCACCTGAGTTACCAGTGCACGGATATCATTGGCATTGGCAGCTAGGGGCGTCACATCGTTCAATGCCTGCGTCACCAGATTGGGGTCATCAAGAAGCTGGTAGTTGCTATCCACCCAACTCTCCCAACCATAGTGGTTATAGGATGAAGTTGTCCAGATGTGGTGCGGCTGAGCGTTATCCGCATGCATGGAATAACCCAAGGACTGCACGGTCGGTGTCTGCAGGAACTGCTGGAACCAGTAATTCAGTAAGTTGGAAATAGGTTGAAAGGGCGCATGTTCCCAGCCGTTGTACATATCCGGAGTTGAATAGCCTCCCGCACGATAATGAGCCTCGGTCACATTGAAGGAGTCATACTTGGAGTTATCCCCGAACCAGCCAGACAGCCCGCCAGGACCATCATCAAGATAGTCGCCATACAGCCAAGCCGCTGCAAGATCATCAACATCACCACGCTGGGTCAGCTGGCTGTAGTTATAACCACCATAAGGATTACCGTGAACGTCCGGACCTTGAGTCAGATTTTCAAAATGCCAGTAAACGGTATAGTTGATCAGACTGGCAGTCGTTCCCCAGATCGGGGCATTAACGCAATCACCGCTCATCGCACCACAGATATAGGTATCATCAAAATTATCGACATCCGATGCAGCCTGAGCCAGCGCTTGAGTGAACTGACTCATGGTATAGCCGGCCTTCTGTACCCCTGCAACCAGCTGAGCGTAGTTGGTTGTTGATGGATGGGAGGCCATATAGGACACCGCATCTTCAACAATCCGCTGATGCGTCTGTGTCCAATAGGCGTGTGATGGCATGGAAACCAACGACCCTGCCATGGCAATCGATGCAAGAAGCATGCGTTTCATTCTGGTTTTACTCCGTTTTGTTGTTATTTCTGAGTTTGTGTCGTTGTGTAACGTGGCGTAACAATACGATAAAAATGCACCCCACACATAGACAAAAACTGACAGAGCGTCAACATTTTGGGACAAAACCGCCTTAGCCCGACCAACGGCTGCAATCAGTTCGCCGCCAACTGACCCGGCGACAACCGTCTCCAAGCTGCAAAGACAGCCCGCATATAGCGCAGCTGCTCCCGAGACGTTCCACCGTGATAACGCCCAACGGCCTGCCAGCGCGATCCAACCTGCGCACGCGCCTGTGCGAGAATGGATGCACCCCACTCCAAATTGGTACACGGTTCAAGAAGGGCTTGAGGGGGAGCTCGGCCAGCCCACCAGCGACTGTTAATCTGCATCAGGCCAATATCCCAGCTGCCATCGTGATTATGATGTACAGCCCGCGAAGAACCGGCACTTTCGACGCTGATGATAGCTTGCAGCAATTGCGGAGAAAACTGATAGCGTTGCGCCACCTGGTCGAGACAGACAGGCAACATAAAAAGAGAGACAAAGAGACCCACCAGAAAAACATCCCAGCCTTTCATCGTGTTATTCCATCCTTGGAAGAGCGGCTCATTTTACTGGCGACTTATGACCGCACGATGAACAGCAGCTTAACCACCGGTAGTGCCCAGATAGTTAAACAGTGACAAGCCACTGATTTTGACAAAACTTTGTTCGGAAGCCTGCAACACCGTCTGCTGCATGCTCAACTGGGTTGAAGCTTGGGCAAAATCAACGCTGGTCAGGCTACTTAACGAAGTCGTGACACTCAGGCTGATGCTTGAGTCAACCGATTGTGCCTGGGTGGTGGCATTCTGAGCCGCCCCGATCTGTGCCTGAGCATTACTGATCGAACTCACCGCATTGTCGAGATTGCCCAGCGTATTGCTGATCAGACTCTGCAAGGAAGACTGATCAGCACTGGAGTTGCTGAGCGTATTTAAACCATTGACCACATTCTGCACGGTAGATAACAAACTTTGGTTGGGTGATGAATCGACAAAAAAGGTGTCGCCGACCTGTGGTGACCCTTTGACGGTCACCGAAATGCCGTTGAACTGAATGGCGGTACCAGAGCTGTAGGTTATATGCTGCTGCACGGGCTTGCCCGTCTGGGTATTAATAACACTGTAATTCTGCATCCCAGGTGGCGTACTCTGGCTGACCGGGTTAAAGACAATCTTGTAGTCGGAGGGATAATTGCTGTTAAACGTCGCCTGATCCGTAATGGAACCTGCATTGATCACTGCAGGAGGATTACTGGTATTGAGTGGACTTACCGAAGTCTGTACAGACTTGTTCACTGCGGGAATGCTGTCAAAAATCCCCTGCCCCGGCAACGTGGTAAATACCTGGGTATTGGATGTCACCAGCACGTTGTTCTGGCCCTGATCACCCTGATAGACATACTGTCCTCCAGAACCCAGTGCATAAGGCGGCTGACTGGTCTGATAACCACCAAACATATACTGCCCCAGAACGTTTTTGGAGTTCATCATCCCCACCAGTGCATTCATCTGCTGGTTGATCTGGGTGGAAATTGCCTGCCGGTTCGCCTGGGTCAAGGTTCCATCCCCCGACTGCACAACCAGAGAGCGTATCGATTGCACCGTATTGGTAATGCTGCTCAGGGAATTACCCATGGCAGAAAGCTGACCGGATACTGTGGAAATATTACTCTGATACTGAGTCAACTGACTTTGTGAAGACTGCAGACTAAGCACATTGGCAGCAATGCCAGGGTTATCCGCCGGAGTGTTGTACTTTAAACCCGAGGACATTTGCGCCTGGGTCTGGTTCAGGTTGAGCTGATTTTGATCCATCGCCTGCGTTGCAGCCGAGTAGTAATAGCTGGTTCCAATGCGTGTCATGATCATGATCCTCCCATTGTTCGATCAGGCCCCAACCGCTGTCATCAACGCATTGAACAGGGTTCGAGCGGTATTGATGACCTGCGCCGAGGCAGAGTAAGCCTGCTGGTACTGAATCAGGTTGGCGGCCTCTTCATTCAGATTGACCCCCGATACCTGACTGATCATCTGGGTTGTGTTCTGCAAGACTGCCGAGGCAGCCGACTGGCCATTCTGGGCCTGCATCGACTGGATACCAATGTCCTGCACCATATTTCCATACAGACCCGTGATGCTCATGGTGCCATTATTAACAACGTTGGCATTCTGCAAGGCTAACATCATCTGACCATTACGGGCATCACCCGCAACATTATGGTTATAGCCAACATTGAAGGTATCACCAGACACCGGGGTACCGGTGATGTTGAGTGTATAGCCCTGATAGGTGGACAGAGGCGCTGGGCTGGCGGTAAACAGACCATTCCCCGAAGTCGTCAGGCTCGAACTACCGGGCAACTGGATGTTCAACACCCCTCCCACCGTCGCCGAATTACCATTACTGACCGTCTGGGCTGCCCCTTGGGTTCCCTGAAGAGTTATACTGTTGCCTGCACCACCGCCTACCCCCCAACTCAGATCGTAGCCCGACGTCGAGCGCACGCTTAAGGTCGTGCCATTAGAGGTTGCGACAATCCCCTGCTGACTAAGAATACCGCTGGCATTGATGCTTGCAGCCAGTGCATCCGGCGTAGCGCCCGACAAAGTCTGACTATTGAGGGTAACCGTCAGGCTGCCTGCATTAACAAAATTGCTCAGGGTTGACTGAGTATCCGCAACTGCCTTGACGCCAGGAATAGCATTGATCGACTGGGCGATCTGCTGGGCACTTTCTCCAGCTGTAGTCGCAACACTGTAAGGCGTGACTGAACCACCCGTGCTGCTGAAAATATTGAAGCTTAACTGCTCCGCAGGATAGCCATTGCTGCTTCCTGACACGGCCGCACCAGCATTGGCACCGGTGCTACTCACCTGAGTCTGCCCTGAGTCCGTTGAAAAGAGTGTGTTGGTTGCACCCGGAGTATAGGACTGATCGACCAAAGGAGGAATCAGGGCCTTGGGATTGGCCGGATCACTGTTATCAAGTACATCATAAGTTGTTGCGCTGGTGAATTTAATCAGCAATGGTGGCGTCATCGAGCCTGACTTGGTCGTGAAAGCCGGTGTTGCCAAACTAGTGACCCCAGCAACCGTAATCGTCGCATTGCCTTGATTGGTGGTAGGTGTGGTCGCATTGACCGGCCCTGCCAGTGCAATCTGGGAAGGTGCCGTTATACTCATGGCCAGATTACCAGCCCCCTGCCGTGTCGGGGCAACATAAAATTTGGAACCGGTACCAAAGGTCCCACTCTGCAAATTGATCGAAAAGCCATCGGCACTGATGGTGGCAGGCAAAGAGGCAGGTAGAGAGCCCTGTGCCACCACCTTGCCGTCGTTTGAACGGGTCAATGAATACGAGCCCGGTGTTCCGCTGAATGCAAGGACATAATCACTGTTGGTCAGCTGTGCCGTCGATGTGATGCTCACACCCATACTATAGGGTTGAGAGGTTACATTCCCTGGATCGGAGGTAATACGAGCCGCCTGAGCTGTCGAACTGTTGATGTCACTAAATACCGCCTTACCCGGGGCACCCGTCAGATCAAGCCCCAACTGATTTTGCTTGTTCATCCCATCCGAGAAAACCAGCGCCATCTGCCCAAGGGTATTTTGAATAGTACCTAGAATATTCTGCTGATAATTAAGAAGTCCACCCACAGACCCGCCACTGATCGAACCGGTAATGATCTGTGGCCCTTTTCCGCCATTAACCGCAATATCCGTCTGCGATGTATTACCCGCCGCAGGCTGCGCCACCAGAGTCGACGAGGTTCCACCGACCACCAGAGCCTGTCCACTGCCGATAAAAACATTATCAACCCCTGTGCCATCCGGTATGACGGATACCGACACCATTTTAGACAGCTGGTTGATCAACTGCTGACGGTTATCCAGCAACGTATTGGGCTGCTGGGTAAGCGGCATATTGCCTGTTCCTGCCAATTGCGCATTCAGCTTGGCGATACTGGTCGCCAGCGAATTGATTTGCTGCACATCCGAACTCAAAGTGTTATTGACCGTCTGATTTTCATTGGCAACTTCGTTGTAGGTTGCGTTAAAGGTTGAAACTGCGGATTGCATATCAGAAAAAACAACCTGGCGACTGGTCGTAGAGCCTGGATTGGTCATGGCCGTCTGCATGTCATTAAAAAGAGACTGAATCTGATTACTGACACTGGTCGTTGAGCCGGCAACATAGTTGTTGATACGCGTGATTGCTGTGGAAAAGGCTTGCATCTGGTTGGACTGGGCGGTATCGATCAATAACTGATTCTGGGCAAAACTGTTGACCTGACGCATGACACCTACAATGCTTACGCCCGTACCTGCAGAATAGGATCCCAGTGGCTGAGGGGCTGCACTACCCAGAATCGTCGATTCACGGCTGTAGCCGGGTGTATTGGCATTGGTGATATTGTTGCCTGTGGTCGTCATTGCCGCCATATTGGCATTCAGACCTGTCAGACCAATATTCATTAGTGTTGTCATGATCGCCGACTCCTGATCAGCCCGAAGTCAAACCGGGCCCCAGAGCACCCAGAATATGATTCAGTTTGGCCGCATACTGTGGGTCTGTGGCATAACCCGACTGTCCCATATGATGAATGAACGCCTTTTCATCGCACCCTGCCTGCAAGGCCTTGCTGAAACGGGGATGACTGCGCATGAACGCCACATAATCCCGCATGGATTCAGCAACCGACCCATAGTTCCGGAATACGGCCTGGGTTCGCTGTATCTGGCCGGAGTGATCCACTTCCAAAGTTGGTACCCGTAAGCGCCCGCCTTGCCAGTTGGTGTCTGCCTTGATACCAAAGAGATTAAAAAAGCCATGCTTTAGCGACTGCCCCCACCCCGTCTCAAGCGCAGCCTGAGCCAGAATGACCCGGGGGCTGATTCCAAGCTCGGCAGCAGCCTGACGTGCATAAGGCAAAAGTGTCTGAATGAATCCCTGACGTGTATCCATCGCCGCACCAACAGGATGTTCATCAGTTATCGGCTTGA
Organism: Pseudomonadota bacterium; assembly: GCA_021804485.1. Classification (GTDB taxonomy): domain Bacteria; phylum Pseudomonadota; class Gammaproteobacteria; order Pseudomonadales; family Moraxellaceae; genus JAJXWR01. Next base: position 27,587 of record JAJZHM010000002.1, read on the forward strand.
CCTTGTTCGACGCTGCAGAAGGGATGGTTGACTCCTGTGCGGGTTCGACCTTGCGCGGCAAGGGACTCAGGGCGTTCTGTGCTCTGGAGTGGCTTGCCGCCCCTCCGAGTTGACGCACCAGCACATCGGTAAGGCCAACACCACCATGCTGCGACATATAAAGTCCCATCTGCTCATCAAACATGTCCTCATAGAACTTGGACTGATCGGAGCTCATCGGATCATCGGGGTTGAGCGATCGGGTCGCCTCACGCATGGTTTTTAGCATCATGCTCACGTAGAGGGATTCAAACTGGGCCGCAACCTTGTGCACAACCGCTGGGTCATGACTGTTGGCAGCACTGGACTTCAGGCCAGCCAGGGCATTTAGATTGTTGTAATCATTCAGACCGGCAGCAGGAATGGCCATCATATCACCTGAATCTCGGCTTGCAGTGCGCCCGCAGCCTTGAGTGCTTCAAGAATCGCCATCAAATCACCGGGCGCCACCCCGACCCGGTTCACCGCACGAACGATATCCTCCAGGGTGGTCCCGGACTTAAACATAAACATCCGATTTTTGTCTTCCGAAACCTGTACACCTGATTTGGGTACGACCTGAGTCTGTCCTCCCGAAAACGCACCCGGCTGGCTGACTTGAGGATTTTCCGAGATGGACACGGTGAGATTGCCATGCGTCACTGCGGCCGGAGAGACACGTACATCCTGTCCAATCACAATGGTTCCCGTACGGGAATTGATAATCACTTTGGCAGGCGCTACGCCCGGATGGACTTCCAGATTTTCCAGCGTCGAAATAAAAACCACCCGATCGGTCACATTGGCAGGTGGTTGCACCTGAATCGAGCCACCATCAAGGGTCTGGGCCGTACGAGGGCCAAAGGTTTGATTGATCACATCCGTTACACGCATAGCTGTTGTAAAATCATAGCGATGCAGGTTGAACGTCAGTGTCTGTGCAGAAGAAAAGGGATTATTCACTGAACGCTCGACAATGGCACCGCCAGGAATGGTCCCTACCGTCGGGACATTGACGGTAATCTTTGAACCATCCGCTCCTTCTGCCCCAAAACCACTGACCACAAGATTGCCCTGTGCTACGGCATAGGTCAGTCCATCAGCGCCATGCAGTGGCGCCATCAGCAAAGAACCACCCCGCAGACTTTTGGCATTACCCATGCTTGACACAGTGATATCAATGGTCTGCCCCGGTTTAGCAAAAGGAGGCAGCTCTGCATGAAGCGCTACAGCCGCAACATTCTTAAGCTGAGGATTCATGGACGAAGGAACCGCGATACCAAAGCCGGCCAGCATGTTCTTGAAACTCTGCACGGTGAAAGGTGCCTGATTGGTACTGTCTCCGGTACCGTCAAGTCCTACAACAAGCCCATAACCCACCAGCTGATTCGGACGAACCCCCGAGATATCGGTCAGATCCTTGATGCGTTCCGCCCGCACCTGAATGACAAGAGCGAACAGAGCCACCACCCACCCCAGACTCCGCCAGATCTTCATGACAAGCCTCCTCAGAAGGGCCAGAACGTGCTGCTGATCAACTTGGAAAACCAGCCCTTTTCACTGGAATCCTGCAGTTCGCCACGAGCGGTATAGGTCACACGGGCGTCCGCTAGTCGCGTCGACAAGACGGTATTGTCCGGATTGATGTCTTCTGGGCGTACATTACCGGAAACCCGAACCAGCTCAGAACCATGGGAGAGATTGACCCATTTTTCACCCCGAACTATAAGAATGCCGTTGGGAAGTACGTTGACAACTGAAACAGTCAGATTGCCACTCAAGGTATTGCTTTGTCCCGCTACGGCATTACCCATAAAGTTGCGCTGAGCATTGGAATTAGCCGCAAAATTGGCACCAAAAGGTTTAAAACCGCCGATATTCACTCCAGCCGTACCCGTATTGGTATCATTCTTCATGATCATGGCATTGTTGCTGTCACTGGAGGTGGTATTCTCTTGCAATACAATCGTTATGGTATCGCCTATACGACGCGCCAGATGATCCTCATAAAGATTGACGTTATACCCCCCCTGAAACAACGAACCGCTATTGTTCTCCGGCGTAATGCGCGGCAGGGGCATCACCGGGGCATAGGAGGGATCATTCGGATGAATCATTGGTGCCACACAGCCGCTGAGCAGCAAACTCATCAGTCCAATCGACAGGGAACGTATCATGTGAATACCTCGTCTGACGTTGCTATTGGCTTACATATTCTGGGTTACAAACTGCATCATCTGGTCTGCAGTCGAAATGACTTTCGAGTTCATTTCATATGCCCGCTGCGCCGAGATCATGTCCACCATTTCGGTCACAATATTGACATTGGAAGTTTCCAGGGCACCCTGCTGAATGCTCCCCATGCCATTAACTGCCGCAGGAGAAACAACCGCATTACCACTGGAACCTGACTGCTCATAAAGATTATTGCCAATCGCCTGCAAGCCCTGTGGGTTGATGAAATCAGCCAAAGTCAACTGACCAAGTTGGGTCGGCAAATTGGTGGTCGGATTGTTGTAGGAAATGGTCCCATCCTGGCCAATGGTAATCTGTGAGACTCCCTGGGGAATCGTTACCGTTGGCTGAATCGGATAGCCCTGTGCAGTCACCAGTTGTCCTTGATTGTTGATCTGCAGACCGCCATCGCGGGTATAAGCGGTCGTTCCATCAGGTAAAAGTACCTGTAAAAATCCCCGACCATTGATCGCCACATCCAGAGGTTGACTGGTGACAGAGATCGAACCCTCGGTAAACTGTTTCATGGTGGAACCAATCCGCACTCCGGTACCAACATTAAGCCCTGAAGGCAACTGTGTACTCGAAGAGGAAGGACCTCCCGGTGATTGCTGTGTCTGGTAAAGCAGATCCTGGAACGTTGCGCGGTCGCGCTTAAATCCATTCGTTGAAACGTTCGCCAAATTGTTGGCAATCGTTGCCAGCTTGAAATCTTGGGCACTCAAGCCGGTCTTGGCAATCCATAAGGCAGGTTGCATGGCACTTTCTCCACGTCAATACATCGGCACATCAGTTGTACTGCAATATATGTGCCATGTATTGATCGTTACTCTGTGCATCCTGCATGAACTTGACCTGCAGTTCGAACTGCCGCGACAGCTCGATGATCCGGGTCAACTCACCCACGGCATTGACATTACTGCGTTCAACCGCACCACTAACCAGCCGTACGGACGGATCAGCCGCCGGCAAGGCACTGCCTTGTGGCACATGCAACAGGCCATCCGTGCCTTTGTTCAAGGTTGTCCCCTTGAGCGTAACCAGTTTGATACTACCAGCAACCGTCACACCAGCAATTCCCGAATCGGGTGTCTGATAACTAACCGTTCCATCTTCCCCAACTGCAACCTGAATGGCATTACCCGGCAACACCAAAGGTTTGCCATCGCTGCCTACCATGGCATAGCCCTGACCATTGTAAAGCTGACCGTCCTGACCCAGATGCAGATCACCTGCACGGGTATAGGCCTCCGTACCATCAGGAGCACGCACAGCAAGCCAGCCGCTGCCGTTAACAGCAACATCCATGGGATTGCCGGTCGTATCCAGTGACCCGGCGGTGGTATCCGTTCCCGGCTCTTCCACCATGGCATAGACCCGGCTCGGATAGCTGGCGCCAAAGACCTGCATGGAACGTGCCTGCTCAAAATCAGACTTAAATCCATCGGTACTGACATTGGCCAGATTATTGGCATGAATGCTTTGAGCATTCATGGTCTGCACCGCACCCGACAACGCCAGGAACAAGGAACGATCCATCACTCACCTCCAATCAGACTATGGTGCGCCACCAATATTGATGACTGCCTGCAAAACGGTTGATTCGGTTTGAATCGACTTGGCGTTTGCCTGATAATTACTTTGCGCCGTAATCAGGTTCACCAGTTCGTTCGACAGATTCACGGTCGACTCTTCCAGGGCACCAGAAGTCAGCAGCCCAAGCGACGAATTGCCCGGTACCCCATAAGTCGGCTGACCCGAGGCAAAGGTCTGTTCCCAGGATGACTGGCCGATGGATTTCAATCCTTGCTGATCCGGAAAATTAGCCAGAGCCACGAGCCCAAGCGTCTTTGACTGACCATTGGTATAATTAGCCTGCAACTGGCCGGTATTACTAATCGTCAATCCACTCAATTGTCCGGTGGTATAGCCATTCTGGGTCAATGAGTTCACTGAAAATGGGCTACCGTACTGCGTACTCCCTGATAGGTTAATACTGAAGTTTGAACTGGTTGGTGGGTTTGGGATCGGTAAGGAACCACCGTTGGCAACCGACTGGCCCGCCACTGCTCCATTCGGCTGACCACTGGTATTCAAGGGAGTCCAGTTGGAGATCAGGATCGAACCGGTTGCCGTTGTATTCAGGGAACCATCGTTATTAAAAACAACATTGTGTGAATACATGGTTGGTTGAATATTCTGCGGTGCAGGCAAAGCTGTATTCGGATCACCGACATTCTGTCCATCAATCTGGGCATAGACAGTCCAGGTATTGGGTGGAGAGTCCTTGACAAAATAGGTATTCATCTGATGAGCGTTACCCAAACTGTCATAGACTGTGGTCCCGGTGACCGAGTTATAGGTCGCAGGATTTGTCGGATCGAACGTATTGGAGATATAAGGAGATCCGACAGGTGAGGACGCAAAAATACTACCGCCGCCATTGGTCAGGGTATAGCCCTGCTGCAGATTCAAGCTCACAACCCCACCGACCGTGGCATTGCCACCGGCAGCTCCTGTCAAAACCAAAGGACTTCCAACGGTCTGTGTTGCGCTGATCATTCCCTGCACCGTCAAGGTATCAGCAGCATTCCCACTGTTGCTGATCCCAAAACCTAGGTCCTGCCCCGAATTTGAAGTGACCGTAACCGTATTCCCGGTAACCGAGGCCGTGATGCCATTGAGCGTTGTATTGGTCAGATTATTGACAGCAGCAGCAAAAGCCTGCGGCGTAGAACCGGAAATGGATACACCATTCAAAGTTACTGTCGATCCCGTATTATTAAAGCCCGTCACCTGCGCCACGGTTTTCGCTGTCGACGAAACACCGGATTGTAATTGCAGCTGTTGCGCCATGGCTAGAGCAGATTCCCCTGCCGTAAAAGTAACGACTGAAGATCCACCCGTATTGGAATTATTAACCGTAACCGTCTCACCCGGATAACCGTTGGTCGTACCATTATTCGCGTTGGCAACCTTGCTTCCCAAAGACTGATAGCTATTTCCCTGAACCACGAGAACTTTGGCCGTTGCATCAAGATTAAAGTTTCCAGATATCGAGGTGGTTCGCGCCGGAGCCTGATTGGCGGTAGAGACCTGCAGAGGGGTGAGTGCGTTGCCAATCACATTACCACTGGCATCAACCGCATAGCCCTGCAGTTGGGCATTCTGTGAATTGACAATATATCCGTTCTTATCGAGTCCAAATTGCCCCGCCCGGGTATAGGACAAAGCACCACCATTACTCATGGTGAAAAATCCGGCTCCACTGATCGCCACATCAAGACTGTTACCGGTATTCTGCAAATTTCCCTGATTGAACATCTGCCGGACATCATTCAGATTGACCCCCGAACCAATGGCATTAGATCCGGTGCCCAGCACAGAGGCCGCATACACATCACCAAACTCTGCACGAGATGATTTGTAACCAATCGTGCTGGCATTTGCAATATTATTACTGATCACATCCAGATTGGAACTGGAGGCACTCAATCCACTCAATGCAGTATTAAAGGACATGGTATCTACCTCTTAACAATATGAACTTATTGGGCAATCTGAGTCACCGACGTCAGTGGCACTGAACCCATCCCCTGCAGATTCAACTGCACGGCACCACCGCTTCCACTAAAGCTGACACTGTTGACACTGGCTGGCAAATTGGTACTTAATTGCGTTGTTTTACCCCCGACAGGCGCTGAAACTGCAACACTGTAGGTCCCAGCAGGCATGGCAACACCCTCATTATTTGTACCATCCCAACTAAAGTTATTGGTTCCGGCCGCCTGAGAACCCAACTGAATATTTTTAACCACACTACCACTGCTATCCGATATGACCGCACTAACCCCACTACTGGCCTGGGGAAGCGTGTACTGGCCATTCACACCACCTTGGCCACCATAAGACGTTGTACTGGATGGAACGTAGACCTGCTTGCCAATCAGACTGGATGCCTGTAAGGCCTGATTCGAGGTCATGCTCTGGCTGAGCGACGTCATCGTGGTATTCATGTTTTGAATACCCTGAACCTGGGAAAACTGGGCAAGCTGAGCAACAAACTGGGTATTATCCATCGGATTAAGTGGATCCTGATTTTTGAGCTGCGCCATCATCATGGTCAGGAAATCATTTTCACCGAGTGACTGCGTTGCTGAAGCCACTGCCTTTGCTGCATTAGTAGCCGAGGACGATGCATTGGCTCCTGATGCTGCTGTCTGACTACCGATCGCATATTGATTGAGAATCGAATTATTCGAACCAGAGCTGGAAATGGAACTCATCACACACCTCACTGACCCAGGGTCAAAGTTTTTTGCATCAATTGTTTGGCCGTGTTCAACACATCAACATTGGTCTGAAAGGAACGCGATGCCGAGATCATATTGGCCATTTCTTCAACAACATTGACATTGGGATAGGCCACGTAACCACTTTTGTCTGCATAGGGACTATGCGGCTCATATCGCATCTGTAAGGGCGCCTGGCTTTCAACGATACCGGCAACCTGAACTCCGGCCGCCTCAGGACCAAGGGACATATCCGCATGCCCACTGTTGACATCAACAAGCGACTGCTGAACCGTACGAAACACAGGCTCCCGGGCGCGGTAAGTTTTACCTACTGAAGAGGTTACCGAATCAGCATTAGCAATATTGCTCGAAACGGTATTCAATCGAACAGTCTGGGCACTCATCCCACTGCCCGCAATACTGAAAATATCCGACATCGACATGATGAACTCCTTAATTGCCTTTAACAGCCGTCATCAGGTTCTTGATCGAATTACCCAAAAAAGTCAGGGTCGCCTGGTAGTTCATGGCATTTCGGGAGAAAGCAGCTTCCTCAACCTGCTGATCGACCGTATTTCCATCAACTGATGGCTGTGTTGGAATGCGGTATTCGATCACATCGACAGGGGGTGCAGGTGGCAACCCAGAGAGATGATCCGGCTGAGTCTGACGGACTGCGGACTGCTGCATACCACTTTGAGCTGCCTGCATGGCCGCCGCAAAATTAATATCCTTGGCCTTGTAATTTGGGGTATCACTATTGGCTAGATTTGAGGCCAAAATTTGCATCCTTTGAGATTCAACTCCCAAAGCACGCGTATCAAACCCCAGAACGGAAGAGAAACTGAGAGGCATAGCCGTCACTCCAAGCTGTTTGACAGGAATAAAGCAAAAACCATACCAATCAAACAATCACAGAATAACGAAGGAATCAGCGCCCAATCAGGCAAGGATTAAAAAAAGACGAAAAGGATCAAAAAAGGCGTCATAGATTTGACGCCCAAGAGAGGATCATGATTTAGGAGAGTTGACCCGAACACGTTCTGAGACCTTGGCAGCAAGATCATCAGGCCGAAATTTTGCAAGGAAATCATTGGCTCCGACCTTCTTTACCAGCGCCTCATTAAACACTCCCGACAAGGACGTATGCAAAAGCACATACAACTGACTAAGGCGTGGATCCTTACGAATTTCAGAAGTAAGGGTATAACCATCCATTTCCGGCATCTCGATATCGGAAATAAGCAGGATATACTCTTTGGTCACATCCTTGCCATCATCCGCGAGCTTACGCAAATGTTTGATCGCCTGCAACCCATCACTCAGTTCATGGATCTGCACCCCGACACTCTGCAGACAACGAATCACCTGCTTGCGTGCTACTGAAGAATCATCCACCACCAGCACATTAAACTGTTGCTGCTGGGCAGCGGTCTGCACTTCTTCGGTCACAATCCCTGCGGAAACTTCATGCCGCATCGGCGAAACTTCGGCAAGAATCTTCTCTACATCAATAATTTCAACCAGCCGGTCCCCAACCTGAGTTACCGCCGTCAGATAACTCTGCTTGCCGGTCCCCTTGGGTGGCGGATGTATATCCTCCCAATTGGTATTAATGATGTTTTCAACAGAATGAACCATAAACCCCTGAATATTCATATTATATTCAGTAATGATGACAAAACAGTCATCAATATTCTGCATGGCCGGCCCGCCAACAGCTAGAGACATATCCATGACCGGAATCGTTCCACCACGAATATGGGCAACACCACGAACCACATCATGGCGCTTCGGCAACGATGTCAGTTTCGGGCAGCGTAACACTTCCCTGACCTTGAAAACATTAATCCCATACTGCTGATCACCATTAAGGCGAAATAACAGCAATTCCAGACGGTTTTGACCAACCATCTGGGTTCGCTTATCGACCGTCTCCAATAAGCCACTCATGTAAACCTCACTCTGTAAAAAGCAGGATGCGAGTCCATAACTACGCCTGTTTACACTGTAGAACTCTGTACCGGCAAATTCAAGCAAACAAAAAAAAAGAGCAGCATAGCCACTCTTTTTTATCAAATACAAACTTTGACCAAAACTGATCAGATCGAACGATCAACCAGTTCAACATAGGCCATAGGTGCATTATCACCAGCACGTGGTTCTGTCTTGACGATACGCAGATAACCACCAGCACGTTCACGATACCGCGGACCAAGCACCGTAAAAAGCTTACCAACGACAAGATCGCTACGGGTACGTGCAAAAGCAAGACGACGATTAGCAACCGAGTCCTGCTTTGCCAAGGTAATTAGAGGCTCAGCAACACGCCGCAGCTCTTTTGCCTTCGGCAGAGTGGTCAGAATCAACTCGTGCTCAAAAAGGGAAACAGCCATGTTACGAAACATGGCCACACGATGGCTGCTGTTTCGACCTAATTTAACTCCGCTATTACGATGACGCATGATCAATACACCTTTACTTAATTATCGACCGCGAAAATTGACACGGTCATCATTGCGCAAGCTGGCTGGTGGCCAATTCTCAAGACGCATACCCAAGGACAACCCTTTCGATGCAAGGACATCCTTGATTTCGGTCAGGGATTTCTTGCCCAAGTTTGGCGTCTTCAGCAGTTCAACTTCCGTTCTCTGCACAAGATCACCAATATAATAAATATTCTCAGCCTTGAGACAGTTCGCAGAACGAACAGTCAGTTCAAGATCATCAACGGGACGTAGAAGAATCGGGTCGACTTCCTCACGCTCCATAACAGGCTCGGGAACCTTGTCTTTTTGCAGATCGACAAATACGGCAATCTGCTGCTGGAGAATGGTTGCCGCCCGACGGATCGCTTCTTCCGGGTCAATTGTCCCATTGGTTTCAAGGTCAATAACGAGCTTGTCCAGATTGGTACGTTGTTCCACACGGGCACTTTCAACAACATAAGCAACGCGCCGTACAGGACTGTACGATGCATCCAGTTGCAGACGACCAATTGGCCGCGTTTCACTTTCTGTAAAACGAGCATCAGCTGGTTCATAACCACGACCACGCCCAACTTTAAGCCGCATGTGCAGGTTCGCATTCTGACCAAGATGAGCAATGATATGATCCGGATTCATGATCTCGATAAAATGTGGGCATACAAGATCCGCAGCCGTTACAACACCGGAGCCCGACTTCGATATCTCGACATATCCTTCGGAGTGATCGTGCATGATCAAAGCCAATCCCTTAATATTCAGCAAGATTTCAATAACATCTTCCTGAACACCTTCGATGGTGCTGTATTCGTGATCCACACCCTGAATCTCGGCTTCGGTCACAGCTGCCCCAGGCATACTGGAAAGAAGAATACGCCGCAATGCATTGCCGAGGGTATGACCAAACCCACGCTCCAGCGGTTCAAGCACGACCTTAGCCTGTCTGGAAGATATTGCCTGAACATTGATTGATCGTGGAGTTAAAAACTCAGCAACACTAGACATAGCCACCTCTTCAAAATTATTTGGAGTAGAGTTCGACAATCAGGTTTTCATTAATTTCCTGATAAAGGTCAACACGCTCCGGAAGAGCCTTAAAGAGTCCCTTCATACCCTGAGCATCAACATCAACCCAGGAGGGCACGCCACGCTGGGAAGAAAGCTCAAGCGCATTCTTGATACGAAGTTGCTCTCTCGCCCCTTCGTGAATGGTAATTTCATCACCGGGACGTACTTGATGACTGGGGATACTGACCCGCTTACCGTTCAGCAGCACGCTGCGATGCGAAACAAGCTGACGTGCTTCTGCTCGTGTGGCACCAAAGCCCATGCGATAAACAACGTTATCCAGACGCCCTTCGAGAAGCTGCAACAGACGCTCGCCAGTTGCACCTTTAAGACGCGCTGCTTCCTTATAATAATTCACGAATTGACGCTCAAGAACACCATAAATCCGGCGAACTTTTTGTTTCTCACGCAGCTGCTGCGCATAATCCGAAGAACGTCCACGCTTGCTTGGGCCATGTTGACCAGGTGGAACTTCATGATTACACTTCTGGTCTAGTGGCTTCACACCACTCTTAAGAAACAGGTCTGTTCCTTCACGACGAGCAAGCTTGCACTTAGGGCCTAGATAACGAGCCATATTTGTTTAACCTCAGATTAGACGCGACGCTTTTTGGGTGGACGGCAGCCATTATGCGGAATAGGAGTTACATCCGTAATGCTGCTAATCTTGTATCCGACGGCATTAAGTGCACGTACAGCCGATTCACGGCCGGGTCCGGGACCCTTCACCATGACATCGAGGTTCTTTAGTCCGTACTCCTGTGCAGCCTTTCCGGCCGTTTCTGCAGCAACCTGGGCTGCAAATGGAGTCGACTTGCGCGAACCACGGAATCCTGACCCCCCCGCAGTAGCCCAGCTCAATGCATTACCCTGTCGATCGGTAATGGTGACAATGGTATTGTTGAACGATGCATGAATATGCGCAATCCCATCAGAGACTGTGCGGGTAATTTTCTTGCGTACACGCGTATCTTTTGCCATGGCTCTCGACTCTTATTTCTTAATGGCCTTGCGAGGACCTTTACGGGTCCGGGCATTGGTCTTGGTTCTCTGCCCACGAACGGGCAACCCGCGGCGGTGTCTCAGGCCCCGGTAACAACCCAGATCCATCAGACGCTTGATATTCATCATCACTTCTCGACGCAAATCACCTTCGGTCGAGTGCTTTCCTACTTCCGAGCGGATGCTGTCAAGCTGGGCATCGGTAAGATCCTTGACCTTAACAACAGGGGCAATACCAACGTTGCTCAGAATACTCTGAGCCTTAGTACGGCCGATGCCAAAAATATAGGTCAACGACACAACGACATGTTTATTATCTGGGATGTTAACACCGGCTATACGAGCCATTCACCTTACTCCACTGAAAACTGGCATCCACCGTGAAAGGGGCAGGATTTTAGCGCCAGAGCTCCAAAAAATCAAGACCTATTACCCTTGCCGTTGCTTGTGCCTGGGTTCCGAACTGCAAATGACACGCACAACACCATTGCGACGTACAATTTTGCACGATGCGCAAATCTTTTTAACCGATGCCTGAACTTTCATTTTAACCCCCTTGAAACTATGAACCGAAATTCTTCAGATTCGCCTTTTTAAGAAGACTGTCGTACTGATGCGACATCAGATGCGACTGAACCTGTGCCATAAAATCCATAACAACCACAACCACAATCAGCAAGGATGTTCCACCAAAACTAAAGGGGGCATGAAAACTGATCTGCAAAATCATGGGCAGTACACACACTGCAATCATATAAACCGCACCGACCAAAGTAAGCCGGGCAATAACCTTGTCAATGTAGCGCGCCGACTGGTCTCCAGGACGGATTCCCGGAATAAAAGCACCACTCTTCTTTAGATTATCTGCCACTTCTTTGGGATTAAACATCAATGCAGTGTAAAAGAAACAAAAAAACAAAATTAACAACGCAAACAGAATCAAATACAAGGGCTGCCCTGGTGACAAGGCAAGTGATATATCCGTCAAGACCCTTTGAAAGGCATTGGGGTGTGTCGAATGCCCAAACCAAGTTGCCAAACTTGCCGGAAAAAGCAGCAGCGAACTGGCAAAGATCGCCGGAATCACCCCGGACATATTGATCTTAAGTGGCAGATGCGACTGCTGGGCTGCATAAACCTTTCGCCCAGACTGACGTTTGGCATGATTGACTGTAATCTTGCGCTGCGCTCGCTCCATATAGACGACAGCAAATACAACACCTGCCGCCAGCACGGTCAGCAAAATCAGCGCAAGCGGACTCATGTCCCCTTGGCGAGCTGCTTCAAGCGAACGTCCAATAGCTGCCGGTAATCCTGCCACAATACCAGCGAAGATCAACATGCTGATACCATTACCCACCCCACGTTCAGTGATCTGCTCGCCCACCCACATGAGAAACATGGTACCTGCGACCAGACTGAATACAGCCGGGATAAAAAATGGCAAACCTGAAGTCAGGGTAATTCCTTGGCTAACCAGACCAGCACACATACCAACCGCTTGAATAAAGGCCAGCACAACCGTTCCGTAACGCGTATACTGATTAATCTTTCGTCGTCCTGCCTCACCTTCTTTCTTCAGAGCCTCAAGCTCGGGCAAGACGCTGGTCAAAAGCTGAACGATAATTGATGCCGAAATATAAGGCATAATTCCTAGCGCCAGAATACTCATGCGCTGCAATGCACCACCTGAAAACATGTTGAACATGGACAATATGGTGTCCTTGTTCTGCTCAAACATACGCGCCAGACGTTCCGGGTTTATTCCTGGAACGGGGATATGTGTGCCCAGCCGAAAAACGAGCAGTGCGATCAGCAGGAAAATCACCCGACTCCATAATTCGGATAACCCTGCTTTCATGCCAGGAGTCTGCAACATCTTACGTGCTGATTCTGAGCGATCCATGGAATCAAGACTCCTCGAAGATCGATCCGCCAGCAGCTTCAATCGCCTTGCGTGCACCTGCGCTTACGGGTACACCCTTGACCTCAAAGGCACGATCAATTGAGCCAGAAAGCATAATCTTGGCAGCTTTCATGTTCTTCTTGACAACGTTGGCAGCCTTCAAAGTTTCCAAGCTTACAACGGAGCCCTCAATCTTGCCAAGTTCCGATAAACGCACTTCAGCCGTCAGCAAAGCTTGAGCACTGGTAAAACCAAACTTGGGCAAACGGCGGTAAATTGGCATCTGACCGCCTTCAAAACCAGCACGTACCTTTCCCTTACCACGAGACGTTTGACCTTTCACACCTTTGCCACCCGTCTTGCCCAATCCCGACCCAATGCCCCGACCGACACGACGCTTTGGCTTCTTAGAACCCTCAGCCGGGCTCAAATCATTCAGATGCATGTCTATGCCTCAACTTTGATCAGAAAATGAATACTGTTGATCATGCCACGGTTTTCAGCTGTATCAATGACATCAACCGTATGACCAATACGACGCAGCCCCAAACCTATCAGGGTTGCCTTGTGCTTCTGCAGGCGATGCGCCTTGCTACGGATTTGAGTAATCCTAATTTTTTTTAACTCAGTCATGACTTACCCCAGAATCTCTTCGACCGTCAAACCGCGCTTTTCGGCAATTTTTTCGATCGATGTCATCGAACTCAAACCCTTAAATGTTGCATGCACAACATTACAGGCATTGGTCGAGCCGTAGCACTTTGCCAAAACATTCTTGACACCCGCAACTTCAAGAACAGCACGCATAGCTCCACCGGCGATCACACCTGTACCTTCTGATGCTGGTTGCATATAAACACGTGAAGCACCATGCGAACCTGTCAAAGCATGCTGCAGGGTTGAACCCTTCAGGTCAACGGTAATCATGTTACGACGTGCCGCTTCAAGAGCTTTCTGGATCGCAGCAGGCACTTCACGCGCTTTTCCACGACCAAAACCAACCCTGCCATTACCATCGCCAACAACCGTCAATGCCGTGAAGGAAAATATACGACCACCCTTCACAACTTTGGCAACACGATTCACCTGAACCAGTTTCTCGATATAACCTTCGTTTTGCTGCTGCTCAACCTTAGCCATGATACCCTCTTAAAATTCCAGACCTGCTTCTCGTGCAGCATCAGCAAGCGCCTTGATACGTCCGTGATACTTGAAACCGGACCGATCGAAAGCAACAGCCTTGACACCTGCTTCTTGGGCTCTCTGTGCAATGAGTGTACCTACCCGGGTTGCAGCATCAACATTGCCGGTAGCTCCAACACGAAGATCCTTTTCAACTGTTGAGGCACTGGCAAGAACCAGTGCACCATCAGCAGAAATAACCTGCGCATAAATATGTCTTGGGGTACGATTGATACACAAACGTACAGCCCCCAGCTGCCGAATGTGAAGCCGGGCAGAACGGGCACGGCGTATACGCGCTTCTTTTTTCTCGTGCATGATAAACGATCTCCTGCCTTACTTCTTCTTGGCTTCTTTGCGCAGAACTGTTTCATCTGCGTACTTGACACCCTTGCCCTTGTAAGGCTCAGGAGGACGATAGCCACGTACATTGGCCGCCACCTGCCCTAACAAATGCTTGTTAGTCGATTTCAGAATAATTTCCGTAGGTGTCGGAGTTTCAGCCGTAACACCTTCCGGCAACTGATGGTCAATCGGGTGAGAAAAACCCAAAGCCAGATTAAGAATTCTGCCTTTGGCCTGTGCCTTATAACCCACCCCAACCAGCTGCAGCTTGCGTTCAAAACCCTGGCTGACACCGACAATCATGTTGTTGATGTTGGCTCGAGCTGTTCCCGCTTGCATCCAGCCTTCGGATGACTCAACGAGTGGTCGAACTTGAATCTGTTCCTGATCCATCTGCACCGTTACAAGTCTATTCAACGATATTGACAAGGAGCCCTTGCTACCCTTGACATTGATGGTGCTACCATCAATCATCAACTCTACACCCTTGGGCAGAGTGATCGGATTTTTAGCTACACGTGACATTTTCAGCTCCCCATCAGGACACAACGCAAAGAACTTCACCGCCCGTGTTGGCCTTGCGGGCAGCCCGATCCGTCATGATGCCTTTGCTGGTCGAAACAATCGCGATCCCAAGACCTTGCTTGACACGTGGCAATTGTTCTTTCTTGCAGTAAACACGTAGTCCAGGACGACTGACGCGCTTGATTTCTTCAATAACCGGCTTGCCCTCATAATACTTCAGTGTAAGGGTCAACTGGGGTTTTATATCACCCTCAACATGAAGTTCTTCAATATAGCCTTCCTGCTTGAGCAGTTCAGCAATCTTGATCTTCAGTTTAGAAGATGGCATGACCACATTTTCTTTCCGGGTCTGCTGGGCATTGCGAATTCGTGTCAGCATATCTGCGACGGTATCTTGCATACTCATGATGATCTCACCAACTTGCCTTGACAACACCCGGAACATCGCCGTTCATCACTGCTTCACGCAGCTTGTTACGACCCAGTCCAAATTTTCTGAAGTAACCATGGGGTCTTCCGGTGATACCACAACGGTTTCTCAAACGTACCGGGTTCGCATTGCGAGGCAAACTCTGCAATTTTAGCATTGCAGACCACTTTTCCTCTTCAGTCGATTTTGAGCTTTTGATGACGTCTTTCAGCTCTTCCCGCTTCGCAGCATATTTTGCAACCATTTTCTGGCGCTTCAGCTCGCGGTTTTTCATGCTCTTCTTGGCCATGATGCTTATCTCACTTAAACGGGAAGTTGAAAGCGCGCAACAGTGCACGACCTTCATCATCGGTACGCGCCGTCGTAGTAATCGTTACATCCATACCACGCAGGCGATCAATTTTGTCGTAATCCACTTCAGGGAAGACGATCTGTTCTTTCAGGCCGAGGCTGTAATTGCCACGACCATCAAAGGCTTTGGCACTAAAGCCGCGAAAATCACGAATACGCGGAATCGCCATATTGATCAGACGATCCAAGAACTCATACATCCGGTCTCCACGCAAGGTTACCTTGCAGCCGATTGCCATACCTTCGCGGATCTTGAAGCCGGCAATGGACTGGCGGGCTACAGTAACTACAGGCTTTTGGCCAGAAATTAGCTGCATATCGGCCACAGCGCCATCGATCATTTTACGATCTTGGGCGGCGCTGCCCACTCCCATATTCAGTGTGATCTTGGTAATGCGCGGAACTTCCATCACATTACGCAGATTGAGCTCTTCACGAATTCGTGAAGCGAGCTCATTTTTATAGACTTCTCTAAGTCTGGCCATGGTTATGTTTACCTTATTTCTAAAATCTAAGTACGTACGTCAACAACTTCACCGGTTGACTTAAACACACGAACCTTGCGTCCATCATCCAGAAACTTGAAGCCAACACGATCGGCCTTCTGGGTCACCGGATTGAACAGTGCAACATTCGACGCGTGAACGGGTGCTTCACGTTCCAGAATACCGCCTTCGACACCTCGGGACGGATTAGCGCGTACATGCTTGTACACCTGATTGATACCTTCAATCAGAAGGCGCTCTCCAATCACCCGAAGTACCTTGCCCCGCCGTCCCCGATCCTTACCGGTCAGGACAACGACTTCATCATTAACCTTTATTTTTACGGACATTTCCTACGACCTCAGAGCACTTCAGGAGCCAGGGAGATGATCTTCATGAACTGTTCAGAACGAAGCTCACGCGTTACCGGTCCAAAAATACGTGTTCCAATCGGAGCCTTCTGATTATTCAGCAACACTGCTGCATTATCATCGAAGCGGATGATCGAACCATCTGGGCGACGAACGCCATGACGAGTACGAACAACAACCGCATTCATGACATCACCTTTCTTGACCTTGCCTCTTGGAATCGCTTCCTTGACGGTCACCTTGATGATGTCTCCCACCGTTGCATACCGACGGTGCGAGCCTCCGAGTACCTTGATGCAAAGAACCTTGCGGGCACCACTATTGTCCGCAACGTCGAGCATTGTTTCTGTCTGAATCATCTCATATCTCCTCGCGTGCGGCAGTGATCAGCTACACGGCCCTAAAGGGCGCGTATCCTACACTATGCCGACTGGCCTGACAAGTGCTCAGGCTTCTGCGGCCCGCTCATCCACCGAGACCAGGGTCCACGCCTTTGTCTTTGACAAAGGACGACATTCCCGAATGGTCACGACATCACCTTCACGACATGTATTCTCTTCGTCGTGGGCATGAATGCGCGTGCTGCGTGTCATGTATTTGCCATACTTGGGATGTTTGACCTTTCGCTCAATCAACACCACTATGGATTTATTCATCTTGTCACTGACAACCTTGCCTGTCAGTAAACGCTGAATCTTGACCGAATCTGTAACTTGCTCATTCATCGTGTTAAGCCTTCTTCTCACTCAGAACGGTCTTGATTCGCGCAATCGACCGCCGAACATCTTTGATACGATGGTTTTTTGTCAAACTATCCTGTGCCTTGGCAATTCGAAGATCGAACTGCTCACGCAACAGACTGAACAGGGTAGCATTCAGCTCTTCAGCTGTTTTTTCCCGCATCTCATTCGCTTTCATTTACATCACCGTCCGCGTTACGATGGTTGTCTTGAGAGGGAGTTTGGCCGCTGCTAGCAAGAATGCCTCGCGTGCCAGCGCTTCAGGAACCCCTTCAATCTCGTACAGCATCTTTCCGGGCTGAATCTCAGCGACCCAGTACTCAACATTCCCCTTGCCGTTACCCATACGAACTTCAAGGGGCTTTTCGGTAATGGGCTTGTCGGGGAAAATACGAATGAAGACTTTTCCACCACGGCGAACACGACGAACAATAGCACGACGCGCCGATTCAATCTGACGTGCCGTAATACGCCCACGTTCAATTGACTTTAACCCAATTGAGCCAAAATCAACCTCATTGCCGCGCTGCGCCAGACCACGATTACGGCCTTTATGGACCTTGCGAAATTTAGTACGCTTTGGTTGTAACATAATTCTTAACCTCTATCCTGCCTGGAGCGCTTCTTGGCCGGACGCTGGGTTTCTTCCTGAGCCGGCTGCTGGGCAGCCTGGGCCTGGGCAGCAACCTGCTCCATTCCACCGAGGATTTCACCTTTGAAAATCCACACCTTCACACCGATCGTTCCGTAGGTTGTCTCGGCGCGCGCTGTTGAGTAATCAATGTCAGCACGCAAGGTATGCAGGGGCACACGGCCTTCGCGATACCATTCCGTACGGGCAATTTCAGCACCACCCAAACGTCCGGAAACTTCGATCTTCACGCCCTTTGCTCCGGCACGCAGCGTATTTTGTACAGCACGCTTCATGGCACGGCGAAACATAATGCGACGTTCAAGCTGAGAAGCAATACTTTCAGCGACTAAACGCGCATCAAGATCGGGCTTCTTGATTTCATCGATATGCACTGCAACCGGGCAGCCCATAATGCGCGTCAGTGAGGCCTGCAGTTTACCCACATCTTCGCCTTTCTTGCCAATGACCACACCTGGGCGGGCTGTAGAAATCCACACGTCGGCACGATCAGAAGGACGTAGAATGGTAATCTTACCAATAGACGCCTGCTTTAGCTTACCATAAAGGAATTCGCGAGCCTTTAGATCCGCAAGCAGATAACGCGGATAATCTTTGGGACTGGCATACCAAGTTGAATTGTGTGCCCGCACAATACCTAAACGGATTCCGACGGGATTAACTTTTTGACCCATAACTTTCGCTCCCGGTTCAGGACACAACAATAGTGATATGACATGTACGCTTGCTGATACGATCAGCACGCCCCTTGGCTCGTGGGCGAATACGCTTGAGCGTAATACCCTCGTCCACATAAATAGTCGACACTTTCAGCTCGTCCACATCGGCACCCGCATTGTGTTCCGCATTGGCGATGGCTGAATGCAGCGCCTTGGAGACAAAGAGAGCAGCCTTCTTATCCGTAAAACGAAGGATTTCCATCGCCTTGTTGACATTTTTTCCACGAACCAGATCTGCGACTAAACGCGTTTTCTGGGCCGAGATGGGAGCACCACGAAGTTTGGCAACACCGACTTCATTCATTTGCATCACTCCTACCTCTTGGCCTTTTTATCAACAGCATGTCCACGGAACGTGCGGGTTGGCGCAAATTCACCGAGCTTATGACCGACCATATGCTCACTGATCATAATGGGCACATGCTGGCGTCCATTATGAATGGCCATGGTCAAACCCACCATTTCGGGCAGAATCATGGAACGACGCGACCATGTCTTGATCGGCTTTCTTGAATTGCTCGCCTGAGCAGCTTCTACTTTGGCCCACAGGTGGCCATCCACAAACGGACCTTTCTTTAGAGAACGCGGCACTTTCTATCCCCCAGCCTTACTTGACACGACGATCGCGGACGATCATCTTATCGGTACGCTTATTGTTACGAGTCTTGTAACCCTTGGTAGGTTGACCCCACGGCGTTACAGGATGACAACCCTTGTTTCGCCCTTCGCCACCACCATGTGGATGGTCAACTGGGTTCATAGCCATACCGCGAACCGTTGGACGGATACCAAGCCAGCGCTTAGCGCCAGCTTTTCCATAGGAACGCAGGCTATGATCACTGTTGGACACTTCACCCAAGGTTGCCCGGCAATCAGCATGTATTCGACGCATTTCACCGGAGCGCAGACGTACAATCACATACTGTCCATCACGACCCAGCAACTGCACACTGGCACCTGCCGAACGAGCGAGCTGAGCTCCCTTGCCTGGCTTCATTTCGATGTTGTGCAGGGTTACACCAACTGGAATATTGCGCAGCGGCAAGGAATTACCAACTTTAATTGGCGCATCTGAACCAGACTGAACCTGATCACCTGCATTCAGACCCTTGGGAGCGATAATGTAGCGGCGCTCTCCATCGGCGTACACCAGCAGGGCAATATGGGCAGTACGGTTCGGATCGTATTCGATTCGTTCAACCTTGGCAGGAATACCATCCTTGTTGCGTCGAAAATCGACAACACGATACAACTGTTTGTGCCCACCGCCGATATGACGGGTTGTGATGTGTCCGTTATTATTACGGCCACCGTTCTTGTTCTTGCTCTCGACCAGGGGTGCGTGAGGACGTCCTTTGTGCAGATGTTCATGCACAACCTTCTCGACGAAGCGTCGACCCGGCGAAGTTGGTTTACACTTTACAATAGCCATGATCTACTCCTCACCCTTACTCAATTGCGCCGGTGTAATTGATTTCCTGACCTTCTTTCAACGTCACATAGGCCTTTTTCCAGTCTGAGCGACGTCCCATCCCACGACCAAAACGGCGTGTTTTTCCGGCCACATTGAGGGTGTTAACCGACTGCACCTGGACACTGAACAATTTTTCAATGGCCTGACGAATTTCGGATTTGCTCGAATCCGGCCGCACCTTGAAAACATACTGTCGATGCTGGTCAGCCACACGAATTGCCTTTTCGGAGGCAACCGGCGCTACCAAAACATGGTAAATGCGTTCCTGGTTCATCCTAATTCCACCTCAAGTTTTTTTGCGGCAGGCACTGACATCAATACCTTTTCATAACCAATGAGGCTGACCGGATTGACACCGCTGGTATCAACCACATCAATGTGTGGAATGTTACGGGCAGCCAGATAGAGGTTCTCATCAACAGCATCAGTTACAATCAAGGCGTTCTCAACACCAAGATCTTTTAGCTTGGCGATCAACTCTTTGGTCTTTGGAGCTGTTACGTTGAAGTCCTCAACCAGAACCAAGCGGTTCTGACGAACAAGTTCAGCAAGAATGCACTGCATGGCACCACGGTACATTTTGCGGTTAACTTTTTGTTCATAGCTCTGTGGAGTTGCGGCGAAAATCTTTCCACCACCACGCCACAGGGGACTACGAATTGAACCTGCACGGGCACGTCCTGTACCCTTCTGACGAAATGGTTTCTTGCCACCACCGCTGACTTCAGCGCGCGTCTTCTGCTTGACCGAACCCTGACGACCTGCTGCCAGATACGCCGTTACCACCTGATGTACAAGCGCTTCATTGAACTCTCTTCCAAAGGCTACTTCGGATAATTCAACGGCAGCGCCGGAAATTGTTTTAAGATTCACGCTCGGTCCCCCTTAGGCCTTGGCAGATGGACGTACAATGACGTCACGTCCAGCGGCTCCAGGAACAGCCCCCTTCACCAGCAACACATTCTGATCCATATCAATGGCTACAACTTCAAGACCTTGCACAGTCACACGTACATCACCAAGATGTCCTGCCATCTTTTTGCCCTTAAACACTTTGCCAGGACTCTGGTTCTGACCTGTTGAGCCGTGCACACGATGCGATACTGAGTTTCCGTGCGTTGCATCCTGTGTGCGGAAATTCCAGCGCTTCACGCCACCCTGAAACCCCTTACCCTTGGTCGTGCCGGTTACATCGACAATCTGACCGACTGCAAAGCGATCAACTTTCAGTTCAGATCCCAGTTCAAGCCCCTGAAGCTCATCACCTTCGGCGCGGAACTCCCATACACCCCGACCCGGAAGGGTCCCTGCTTTGGCAAAGTGCCCTGCCATCGCCTTGGTCACGCGGGTAGCACGTCGCTCACCAGTAGTAATCTGAACGGCTTCATAACCATCAGTCTCAATGCTACGAATCTGGGTTACGCGATTCGCTTCAACTTCGATCACGGTTACAGGAACCGATGCACCTGCCTCGTTAAAGACACGTGTCATCCCAATTTTTCGACCCACCAATCCAATTGCCATACGCTTAAACCTCGTTAAAACCAAACGAGCCTGGCTCTTAGCCAAGACTGATCTGTACATCCACCCCAGCAGCCAACTCAAGCTTCATCAGCGCATCAACAGTCTTGTCTGTGGGCTGAACGATATCTACCAGTCGGCTATGGGTACGAATTTCATACTGGTCACGCGCGTCTTTGTTTACGTGTGGCGAGGTCAGCACGTTAAAACGCTCAATCCGGGTCGGCATGGGAATCGGCCCGCAAACCTGTGCACCGGTCCGCTTGGCAGTATCCACAATTTCCATGGCTGACTGGTCAATCAAGCGGTGGTCAAACGCCTTTAGGCGAATACGAATTCTTTGGTTAGCCATGCACCAACTCCAAGCATATTGACAATAAAAAAATACACACAGACCCTTGGCCCTGTGTTGATTTAAACCTTGTGCCAGAATCGATGCCCTGGCTGTACTTCCCTGAATATTTCAGGGGAGCGTATCCTAACGAATTCAGGATTTTTTCGCAAGCACTTCTTTTAAGCAACAGTGAACTTGATGTTTGTTTGAGCCCTGATGACAGGGTGTTCCTATCACCGAGTATTAATCATCTCACTTTTGGCAAGTATCCATTGGAGTAATCAGGCATAATTGGCATCACAGAGGGTGATTAAAGATGAAAGATCGTCTCCAGACTCTCCGCATCCAAAACCCGATCCAGCCAAGCCTCAATCTGATCTGCTGTTGCACGGGAAATCATTTCCAGAATCGATGTTGGGACGTCACCAAAGCGTTTTGCCAAAAGCCGCTGCAGTGCTAAGGCTTCTCCCTTTTGTAGCCCCTTCTGTAGCCCCTTCTGCAATCCTTGCTCCAGTCCTTGCTCCAATCCTTGCTCCAATCCTTGCTCCAATCCTTGCTCCAATCCTTGCTTAATACCCTTCTTAATACCCTTCTTGATACCTTCCTGCAAACTCTCTTGCCTGACTTTGGCTTCGCGCTTTTGAACCCAAGCCTCCCAATGATCAGCCATCATCTTCTTTATCTCCTGCAAACTGGCCTCTTCCGGTAAATCCTGAACCATCTCCGGCCGA
>JAJZHM010000069.1 GCA_021804485.1 Pseudomonadota bacterium
CCCACGTGGATACCGACCAGATCATTCCTAAGCAGTTCCTGAAAAGTATTTTCCGGACTGGCTATGGAGTCAATCTTTTTGATGAATGGCGTTATCTGGACGAGGGTCGGCCGGGTCAGGATGCTCGTAATCGTCCACTGAACCCTGATTTTGTGCTGAATCAGTCCCGATACCAGGGAGCGAGTATTTTGCTAGCGGAGCAGAATTTTGGTTGTGGTTCCTCGAGGGAGCATGCACCATGGGCTTTACTCGAGTACGGGTTCCGGGTCATTATTGCCCCAAGTTTTGCCGACATATTCTTCAATAACTGCTTCAAGAATGGACTGTTGCCGGTGGTTTTGCCGGCAGATGTCGTGCGTCAGCTTTTTCATGAGGTTCAGGTCGGGATTGGTTACCGTCTGACGGTTGATTTGCATGCCCAAGAGGTTCGTACTCCTTCGGGCAACTGTTTCTCTTTCCAGGTCGATCCGTTTCGGCGTACCTGTCTGCTCAAGGGACTTGATGATATTGGCTTGACCTTGCAGCATGCAGAAGAAATTCGCCGATATCAAGATCAGCGGCGATTGGTTCGTCCATGGAATTTTGGCCTGAACACACACAATCCAATCTGAGCAGGAGCATGTTATGCAGCAACAAAACCAGACACGTCATATCGTTATCTTACCGGGTGATGGGATAGGCCCGGAGATTATGGCTCAGGCGGAAGCTGTCCTGAACAGGGTTAATGAACAGCACCGGCTCGGGTTGAGTTGGGAGCATCAACTGCTTGGTGGGGCGGCGATTGATGCAACCGGAAAACCCTTGCCGGAGCAGACCTTGGCTGCAGCACAAAAAGCTGGGGCGGTGCTGCTTGGCGCTGTTGGTGGTCCACGCTGGGACCAGATTGAGCGTTCCATTCGTCCTGAGCGTGGCTTGCTGGCCATTCGTTCCGCTCTGGGACTTTTTGCAAATTTGCGACCTGCTATTCTTTATCCGCAATTGGCAGAAGCATCAACTTTGCGTCCTGAAGTTGTTAGCGGACTGGATCTGCTCATTGTGCGCGAACTTACCGGTGGTATTTATTTCGGGCAACCGAGGGGTGTTCGTGTTCTGGAATCCGGTGAACGGGAAGGGTTCAATACCGATGTCTATCGTGAATCCGAAATTCGCCGGATTGCTCGCGTGGCGTTTGATCTGGCTCGACTGCGCAATCGGCGGGTCTTGTCGGTTGACAAGGCCAATGTTCTGGAAGTGACCGAGTTGTGGCGAGAGATTGTAACGGATGAGGCGAAGAACTATCCGGACGTAACTCTGTCGCATATGTATGTTGATAATGCGGCAATGCAGTTGGTACGCGCCCCCAAACAGTTTGATGTGTTGGTGACCGGTAATCTTTTTGGTGACATCCTGTCCGATGAAGCTGCCATGCTGACTGGTTCCATTGGCATGTTGCCTTCAGCATCACTGGATGCAACGGGCAAGGGACTTTATGAGCCGTGTCATGGCTCGGCTCCTGATATTGCTGGTCAGGACAAGGCTAATCCTCTGGCAACCATATTGTCGGTTGCCATGATGCTGCGCTATACCTTCAAGGAGGATTTGGCAGCCCAGTCGATTGAAAATGCTGTTGCCAAGGTCCTGGATGCTGGCCTACGTACCGCTGATATTGCCTCTGCAGGGACAAAGCTGGCAGGAACCAAGGTCATGGGTCAGGCTGTTGTTGACGCATTGGCTTAACTTTGTAGCGATATCTTGCAGGAAGACAGAGCAGTGAACGGGTTCCAGTCGCTTTTTGTTTTTTACAGGTACAATGCCAAGATTACAGGCTAGGCAGACAGGATTAAAGGAGTGCGGGTATGTCATTAAAAACAGGGTTGGTTGGCTGGCGCGGGATGGTTGGATCTGTTCTGATGCAGCGTATGCAGGAAGAACGGGATTTTGTCGGGATTGAACCCGTGTTTTTTTCAACATCGCAGGTCGGTGCGCTGGCACCCGCGTTTGCTGGGACGGGATTGCCTGTCTTGCAGGATGCCATGGATATCCAGGCGCTCAGAAAGATGCAGGTCATTATCAGCTGTCAGGGTGGCGATTACACCCAGTCCATCTATCCCCGTCTGCGGCAGGAAGGCTGGAAGGGATACTGGATTGATGCGGCCTCGACCTTACGCATGCAGGATCATGCCCTGATTGCCCTTGATCCGGTAAACGATCACGTGCTTCGTGAGGGCATCCGTAGGGGGATCAAGGATTTTATTGGTGGTAACTGTACGGTATCGCTGATGTTGATGGCTTTGGGGGCGCTGTACCGCAAGGGTTGGGTTGAATGGATGAGCGCCATGACCTATCAGGCAGCATCAGGTGCTGGCGCCAACAACATGCGTGAGCTGTTGCAGGGAATGGGTGTTTTGCATCAGATAGTCGCCGAAGATCTTGCCCAGCCATCGCAAAGTATTCTTGAAATTGACCGCAAGGTCAGTGCCTGTCTGCGCTCGGAGGATTTTCCCCAGCAGTATTTTGGGGTGCCTCTGGCCGGTAGCCTGATTCCCTATATCGATCGTCAGCTGGAAAATGGTCAAAGTCGTGAGGAGTGGAAAGGGCAGGCCGAAACCAACAAGATCCTGCAACTTGATCCACTGGTGCCTATTGACGGGCTCTGCGTTCGTGTTGGCTCCATGCGCTGTCATGCTCAGGCACTGACGCTTAAACTGCGTCAGGACATTCCTATGACGGATATTGAAGCGGCTATTTCTGAGTCTAATGCTTGGGTGCGGCTGGTTCCGAACAGTCGTGAAGACAGCATGAAGTTCTTAAGTCCCGCTGCAGTGTCGGGAACATTGCATGTGCCGGTAGGTCGACTGCGCAAGATGAATATGGGGCCTGAGTACCTCAGCGCCTTTACCTGTGGAGACCAGTTGCTCTGGGGCGCTGCTGAACCTCTGCGCCGCATGTTGCGTATTCTCATCGAGGAGGGGGTTCCGGGTGCCTGATCGGATTATTTTGTGTGGTTATGAGCGGACTGAGCGTTGTAGGGTTGTTCTGAATGCCTTGGAACGGTTGCCGGAAGACTTGCCGGTTCAGGGGTTGTGTGAGCAACAGGCTGAGCCTTGGGCAGATCTTGAGGAGGAAGCTGCAACGCCCCCCCTGTTTCGGCAGCGTCCTCTGCCTCTGTGCTCCCTAGATGAGGTGCCTGATCAGTCCGGAACGGTTCTCATCGTTCTTTCCGGTGCCATCGATGCTCTTTTGGCTCGATGGCAGCATGTCCGGTTGGTGGTTCCTGATGCAGCTTGTTCTGTACAGCACCCTCGTGTCTTTGTTCTAAGCTCGACTCTGGTTGATGTGTCGGTTTCTATATTGCGTCCTTTGCTTCGCTCTGGGTTGCAGCGTGTTACGCTGATGGCGCTTGAGCCGTTGTCGCTGCTTGGCGAACAGGCTGTTCAGGCCGCTTTGCGTGAAGTGGTCAGTCTCCTCAACGGTCGGGGAGCCTTGCTGGATTTTTTTCCTTGGCAGAGTGTTTTTAACTCGGTTCCAGTTCAGCCTGAGGAAACGCGGCAGAGTTGCCTGGCTTTGGAAGAACGTCTGGATTGTTCTGCGGTTCAGGTGTCTTTGATTCGTCAACAGACAACACTGCTCTACGGTCTGACGCTGGTCATGGATGTGCAGTTTGCGCAACCCTTAACTCTGGAAATGCTGCAGCAGTTACTATCAGGGCTGCCCATTCACTGGTGTACGCAGGCTCATGAACTCGCTGTTGTGGAGTACCTGGCCACTCAGGAGAATGAGTTACCTAGGCTCGGACTTTATGTCGAGCATCAAGGAAGCCGGAATCAGACTCTTAGGGTTGTTGTCGATGAGTTACGCTATGGGTTGGGCATGCAGCTTTTGCGTATCCTGAGTGTAATCGGAACGGCACTTTAGCAATTATGCATTACACTGTTATAACGGTGACGTTTTGTCTGGCATTGGGAGCGGCATGTGTCGGCAAAATGAGTGTCGGCTGGAATTGATCGAAGGAAGATGACATGGTCTTGCGTAGGTTCGTGGTTGCTATGGCTGCAGTTGGACTCATTGTCCCCAGTCTGGCTCATGCTCTGGCTATCGGAGATATCAAAACACGCTCAGCTTTAAATCAGCCCTATCTGGGTGAGGTCTTGCTGACCGATGTCGGTGACTTGTCAGCCGATGATATACATGTGGTACTGGCATCAAATGCTGAATTTCAGCAGATGGGTGTGGATCGATCTCAGGCACTGGGTCAGCTGCAGTTTCATGTCGTGAAGCGAAACGATGGTACGGCACTGATCAAGGTCTCAACCGATCAGCCTGTAACTGAGCCTGATCTGGATTTTGTTCTGAGGGTAACTTGGCCAGGGAATACCAGTCTGCGTGAATTTGTTGCACTGCTCGACCTTCCTTCTTCGAGTAGTTCACCTGCCTCGGAAGCTTCGGTTGCTACTCCGGTTGCTTCGGCACCGGTCGCTCAGCCAGCGCCAGTGGCAGCACAGGCACCTGCGCCAACGGAACAGCCGGCCGATAAAGCTGCGGCCGCTGCTTCAACGCCCACTAGGAATTCTGCAGCAGAAGTTCGTCATTATCACCCTCGTTCCGGTGAAACTTTATGGCGGGTGGCCCATCGTTTGCATCCATCGGGAACGACGGTGGCCCAGACCATGCTGGCCATTGAAAAGGCCAATCCGGGATCGTTTCCTTCCGGAAACGTCAATCAGATGGATACCGGACGATCCCTGCTTATTCCGGCAGCTTCTGAAATCCGTCGCATTGGTGCTCGTGAAGCTGCTCAGGCTGTATCCGAGCAGGATCATGCATGGCACCGTAATGAATCAGCCAGTCCACAGCCTTTGGCAGCGGCTCAGGTCAATGCCAGCTCCCAGCAGACGGTGGCACCTTCGGCACCGGCTCAGGCTCGTTCCGAAGTTCATTTGATTGCCCCAGGCACAGCCGGTCAGCACAAGACTGCAGCTGCCGTGGGTGCAAAAATCAGCGAAAACAATCAGCTTGCCAATCAGTTGATGAAGGAAAACGAATTACTCAAGGCGCAGTTGGAACAGGATCAACAGCAGATTAAACAGCAGCAGCAGATGCTTGCGCTTGAGGATCAGAAACTCGCTGAACTGGAAGTGGCGATCAAACAGCTGAAAACAGCGACCGGTACAGGCACTCCAGCTGCTGCATCGGGTCCAGCATCGGGACCGGCCCCATCAGCCCCTCCGGTGGCAACTCCAGCATCAATACCGACCCAGCCACAGTCCGTGGTGACTGTTCCTAGTCCTCCGGTCAAGCCTGTCAACCCGCCAGATAAAAATCCTGAGAAGCAAGTTGCTTCTGGCAATCATGCCTCATCTTCAAGTGCACCTGCTCAGCCTGTCAATTATCTGCTTTGGGGTGGGATTTCTCTGGCTGGATTCGCTGCGCTTGTCGGTGGCCTGATTGCTTGGAGGCGTTTCCGTGATCCGGTTCTGGATGAGGACTGGAGTCCATCTTCGCCTTCAGTCTTGGAACCCAAGCCGGCTGCTCAGGCTGAAGCTAAAGCTGATGTGGTTGATCTGAGTCACCTGGTTGCTGAAGTTGAGAAAGACCCGCTTGAAGAAGCTGAGAACTTCTTGCAAAAAGGTCGTTACCCTCAGGCTGCTGGACTTTTCCATCGGATACTGCAGCGTCAACCGGAACGCCATGATGTGCGTTTGCGCCTGATGCAGTGTCAGGCTGAAATGCGGGATGCTGAAAGCTTTGCGGAACAGGAAAAAATCCTCAAGTCGAGCGCTGATGCTGGCGTGATGGCGAAGGTTGCTGAACTGCGTAGTCGTTATTCGTTTCTGGCGGCTGCCGCTGCAGAGGGCGATTCTCTTGAGTCGATGGAATTTGATTTTAATCGTTCCCTGACCCAGACACAGCCTGCGCTTGCTGAGCAGAATCTTGCCCCGTCCGTCTCTGCAGGGCGACAGGAAGATCAGGATGTGGAATTGCCCCCCCTTGATCTTGATTTTCCGCTGGATTTAGAACCTGCTATTGCTGCCAAGGCTGCTCCTGAAGAGCTTTCATTCAAAAATGATGAACTTGATTTTCATCTGGATGAACTGGATCAGCATAGTCTGATACCACAGGGACCGGAGGTTAAGGCTGAGGCAAAAACTCCAGAAAAGACATTAGAAGAGACACCAGATCGACCCCATGACCTCGATTTCTCCATGGATGAGCCACAATCATTTGAGTCTCATATGGACTCAAATATTGAAGCTGCTTCCGACGAGTTAAATCTGGATGACATGGGTCTGGATGATTTGTCGCTGGAGTCGTTGGACGCCATGCTGCAGTCTGAGTCCGCACCTGTAGAGGCTTCAACTGAAGAGCATCCTGTTCAAAATCAGTCATTTGGAGCTTCATTGCAGGATATGCCTGCCGAAGCTGAATATAAAGAAGCTGAACATTTTGAGGCTGAACTGACTTCAGATTCCTTGGATGATCTGGATTTTAGTCTGGATCAGTTGGAAGCAGAACTGGGCAAGTCAGGTCTCGATCAGGGTGCTGAACCTGAGTTACCTGTACATGAAGTCGCTTCTTCTCTTGAGGAAACCCTGGATGAGCTTGAGCTGCCGTCACTGGATTCGCTTGAGGACCTTGATCGGGGAGTAGCGGATTCTCTGGAAGATCCGGCATCGTTTGAGTCGCTTGATCTGCCGGAAGATTTTGATTTGTCGGTGCCTCCTGCCGCATTGCCGGAAGAATCGGCGGTGGTGGCGCCCGAGCCATCACCTGAGCCTGCTGCAGCTCCAGATCAGAGTATGGATCTTGGGGATGACTTTGATTTCCTCGCTGAGGCCGATGAGAATGCTACCAAACTGGATTTGGCCAAAGCCTATATGGATATGGGCGATATGGAAGGTGCTAGGGATATTCTGAGCGAAGTAGTGAGCGAAGGCAGTCCGCAACAACAGGAAGAGGCACGCACACTTCTGGAGCAGGTTGGATAAGTGCGCATTGCCCTAGGAATCGAATACGAAGGTACTTCCTGGGGTGGGTGGCAGTATCAAGGGCATGATTCGAATACCATTCAGCATGCTCTTGAGACGGCCCTTGCACGGGTGGCGGATCATCCGGTCAGTGTTGTGGCTGCAGGCAGGACGGATGCCGGTGTTCATGCCAGTGGAATGGTTGTCCATTTTGATACGCATGTGATGCGATCGACACGTTCTTGGGTTCAGGGAACGAACCGATATCTTCCTGATTCAGTTTCCGTGCAGTGGGCCACCCCCATTCAAGACGATTTTCATGCTCGGTTCCGTGCCTTGGCCAGGCGCTACCGCTATTTGATTTACAACCATGCTTTTCGTCCTGCGATACTGCATCAAAAAGTAACTTGGCATTATCACCCGCTCTCTGTTGAGCCAATGCAATCGGCTTTGGAGTATTTGGCAGGTGAGCATGATTTCAGCTCATTGCGAGCGGCGGGCTGTCAGGCTCGCAATCCAGTACGTTTCGTCCAGCATATTACGCTCACTGCACGTCCTCCATGGATTGTTCTTGATATTCAGGCCAATGGGTTTCTGCATCATATGGTGCGTAATATTGTTGGGGTACTGCTTCCGGTTGGGGAGGGAAAACAGCAGCCGACCTGGGTCAGGGATGTGCTTGAGGCAAAGGATCGCACCATGGCGGGAGTCACAGCACCCCCTCATGGTTTGTATTTTGTCGATGTGCTTTATCCGGATTGTTTTGTCCTGCCGCGCCATCCGCCCGGACCTGCTTGGTGGCTTGGCTGAAGCGTGTGTTTTCAGATCATGACAAAACGTATCCCCGCAAGCAGCAGGATGCTACCAAGGATGGCTCGGAGGATATGCTGAGGCGTTTTGTGATTCAGTCGGGTACCAATCACCATGGCGGGTATCGACGTACTACTTAATGCGACCAGCAGATGCAGGTCAACATGGTGTGCAATACCATGTCCAATTCCGGCAACGGCACTGAGCAAGACAGCATGCGCGACATCAGTGGCAGTGCTGCGGTGTATGCCAAGTTCCGGATAGAGTTTCATCATGAGAACCAGACCAACGGCTCCGGCACCTACGGATGACAGGGTCACCAGAATGCCGAGAATCACGCCTGACATCCATGTAAGCCAGAGACGCTGCCCTGACAATAGGAGCGGAGCAGGATTATTGCTCATGGCAACTGTCGCGGGGATCAGTCGGCGTCGCCACAGAAGTGAAGCACCGGTCAGGGCCAACATAAAAGCCAGAACATGCAACATGAGGGTTGTATGGGGGATGGGCACAATGCGTACAACACTGAGCGTCAACAGAGAGGCTGGAATACTGCCCATAAGCTGGGTTAGGAGGATCGTTTGCTGGATCTGTCGATGCCGCCAGTGAATCAGTGCGCTGCCAGATTTTGTCAGGGTGGCGTATAAAAGATCAGTTCCAATCGCTGTCGGAGCGGGAATGCCCATATAGAGGAGAATGGGTGTCATCAGTGAACCGCCACCCACTCCGGTAAGGCCTATGCAGAATCCAACGGCAGCACCTAGCCCCATCAGTACAGCGAGTGAATGCATTGTTTGCCCCTCAGAAATCAGTATCAGAGGTTAAGTGATGATGCTTTAAATTGAAAAGAATATATAATCATATGTTTATAACCAAAATGACTGAGTCTGTTTTTTTGCCTTTGCAAGGTTCGTGGTATAGGATTGATATGATTAGAAGAATTTGAACGTCCAGAACGGGAGCATCCAGTGAAATTACAGCAGCTGCGTTATATCTGGGAAGTTGCCCAGCATGATATGAACGTCTCCCAGACTGCCCAGAGTCTTTATACTTCCCAACCTGGAATCAGTAAGCAGATACGATTGCTTGAAGATGAGCTTGGGGTGGAAATCTTTTGCCGTAGCGGCAAGCATCTGACAGCCATTACACCTGCCGGTCATGCCATTTTATCAATTGTTGGTGATATCCTGCGCAAATGTGACAGTATCCGCCAGGTGGCTTTGGAATTTACCGATGAAAGTAAAGGTCAGCTTTCAGTGGCTACAACCCATACCCAGGCACGTTATCGTCTCCCCGAGGTAATTCGTCAGTTTGTCCGAAGCTATCCTCATGTGTCCCTGAACATGCAACAGGGAAGCCCACAGCAGATTGCCTCGATGGCAGCGGATGGTTCCGTGGATATGGCGATTGCAACTGAAGCCATGGAGCACTTTCATGATCTGGTGCTCCTTCCCTGTTATCGCTGGAACCGTTCCGTGGTTGTGCCTAAAAATCATCCTTTGGCGCGTATGCACAAGGTTGGATTGGCTGATCTGGTACGGTTCCCGATCGTAACCTACACCTTTGGGTTTACCGGACGCTCCCGTCTTGATGAGGCGTTCAGCAGGCAGGGACTTATTCCTAACGTTGTTTTTACGGCTACAGATGCCGATGTCATAAAGACTTATGTACGGCTTGGGCTCGGTGTTGGAATCATCGCATCAATGGCTTATGAACCCCAGCAGGATAGCGATCTGGTTGCGCTCACGGCGTCCCACCTTTTTGAATCAAGTACAACTATGATCGGTCTGAGACGGGGTATGTTCCTGCGGGCCTATATGTTTGCCTTTATTCAGGAATTTGCACCTCATCTTAGCCGGGAAAAGGTGGAGCAGGCCATGAAGTGCAGTAATCGGGCTGAAGTTGACAGTCTGTTTGCAGCGACCGAACTGCCAACCCACTAGAATGATGAACCAAAGGTAAAGCAATGAACGGATGGCATGAGTGCACGCCGGCACCGCATCGATTGATTGGTGCCGATGGTCAGGTTGTTTACGGTTGGTGGCGCGATGCAGTTGCGGATCTGGGTTTGTCGGCACTGCGTATTCCTGACCCCATGGGAGGGTTCAAGGCGGACTGGCACAGATTTCTCCGCTTGAAACGCTGGGAATTCTGGAGTCTGGATCTGGGTGATCTTCTGGTAGGTCTGGCTCTGATCGACCTTGGCTATGCGCGCTCGTTCTTTGCCTACGTTGCGCAGCCTGGATTACAAAAACTACGTTCTGTGCAGGTCAAAGCACCTGGCCGCAAAGCCATGGGTATGCGTCTGGAATGGCCTCAGGGGTGTCTCACTGGGGAGACCATGCTGCAGTTACGGCGTGGTTTTGTTCGGGTGGATGCTGAGGACCAATTTTTCAATCTCAGTTTCGATATTCCTGAACTGGCCGTACAGGCTAATCTGCGGCTAAAGCGAGTTGAACCCTTGTCCTTGTGCGTGCCTGCAGGAGCTAATGGCTGGACCTA
This sequence comes from Pseudomonadota bacterium, assembly GCA_021804485.1. Lineage (GTDB taxonomy): Bacteria > Pseudomonadota > Gammaproteobacteria > Pseudomonadales > Moraxellaceae > JAJXWR01. The sequence continues at coordinate 10,257 of JAJZHM010000069.1, forward strand.
TACCTGTAAAGAGGTTGCCATGCAGATAACAGGTACGTGCCATGTCTCGGGTCGGCCCCGTAATCTTGCCCGTGCCCTGGCCAGTGTGGATCGCAGTCTTGGGCTGATGCGCCGGGAAACGGCCTGGCAATGGTGTTCCTTGATGGGGTGGCATGCGGACCAACCTTATGGACTCAATGTAGCGATGGGCGTGAATGAGTCGGGGCAGACCGAGAATGCGTTTTGGCTTGATGGAACCTTGCACAAATTCGGTTCGATTTCATTTCATCCGGTGGAACATGGATGTAAAGTCAAAGGAGACCATGTCGATCTCGATTTTAAGGGAATGTCTCGTCATAAGGAACACCTTAATCTGGGGCTGTTGGCATCACGGTTTACCCAATGGCAGGGGCGCTACCAAGGAGTGATCGGTTGGGATGGGCAAAGGTATGCAATTGATGCACAGGGGCTTTGGGAAGACCATTTCGTGCGCTGGTAAGCGATTCTGTTGCCCGGGGCTGTGCCTTGGAGCCTGGATTGGCCTGAATCAGCCAGTATTCGCGCAGCCAGAGATCTGGTTGCCGATAACCCTAGAGGATGTGCTTCAGCTACCTCAACCGGAAATGGTTCAGCCTCCCTTGCGCGCCAGGCCCATCACACCTGTTGTTGCCTATCGCAATGCCCAGGACTGTCGTGACGAGGACGCAGAGGGTCATCATGGCCTCATGGATGATCCTGCACTCTGGCTTAAACCCCAGTTTGTCGCTGGGATGCTGGATGAGACGCATTGTGTCATGTCCTGGCGAGCCAATGCTACTGCGCGCTGGATTGACGGTTGGTTTGTGTATCCTCATGCCAGTGAACATGCTGAGGCCAGTTCACTGATCACGGTATTGTCGTCGGTGGGTTGGGATCAGATTCAGGGGCAGTATGTGACGCACAGCCTGAGTTCACAGGTCAATCTGCCGGCGTTACAGCAACGGTTATCGTTGTTGGTTGAAAGCAACCAGCAAAATATTAATCCTGTTCAGGTTGGTGTCCCGGCCCAGTTACAACAGCAGTCCCGAGCCAATACCACTGGCGCGGTTGCCTTGCAGTTGCGTTCAGGTTTTGAACGCTGGAGTGGGTTTGCACTGGATGCGGGTGTGCGGGGCGGGCCTGAGCTGTTTGTCAGGGCTCAGTACTTCAAGGATCAGGCGATGGGTTCCTGGTGGATGGGGCATCTTCATCAGGCTTTTGTCGAAGGCAGTAAGAACCGTGGCGAATCCTATACTTCGATTTCAGCAGATAGAGCCCTTGGGGCAAGAACCACCCTTCTGGTTCAATCAACATGGGACTGGCAGGAGAATCTCGCCGGGATGGGGTTGCAGTGGGTTGATGCTATATCGCTGGCTCAAGCTTTACCCTATGAGATTCAGTTGTCGGAGGGGCTTTCGGTCGCAGGTGAAACACGTCCACAGTACCGCTACCTGACCTGGGGGCCTGGGGTGATTTTGCATCAACCTTTTTGGCGTCGCTGGTTGTTTTATGAAATCCGTCCAGCCTATACCCGCATCCATGATGTACCGGTATCTTCGGCTCCGAACGGGTTGGTCAGTACCCTTAACCTGATCCAGAATTCGGTGCAGATACCTGTTATGCAAAGCCGTTGGAGTTTCTCGATTGAAGTAGGTCTGGGCATGCAGTTTGGTCAGTGATCATGCCCAGCGCAGCAGTTCATCACGAAGGGTTGAAAGTTCGACCGGTTTGGTCAGGTAGGCGTTCATGCCGGCATCGATGGCCTGACGTTCCTGAGCCTCGAGGACATGGGCTGAGAGTGCAAGAATCGGTATCGGAGTGCGGCCACTGTCCCGTTCCCAAGCACGAATAGCCTGAGTTGCATGATACCCATCCATCAGCGGCATGTCACAGTCCATCAGTATTAGATCGTAACGATGCCGGGTAATTTCTTCAAGGGCCTCGCGTCCGTTTGCCACAATCTGACTGCTAATGCCCAGCTTGGTCAGCATGCCGCGAATAACCTTCTGGCTAAAGTGATTGTCCTCAGCAATGAGGACATGCATGTGCTGCAACCGGAGGGAGTCTTCCTTGGTGTCTGTTGACACGGAATGTGTGGCTTGTCGCATTCCTTCAAGGCTTTCAATGAGTGCTGATTTCAGGTCGCGTTCGCTCACAGGCTTGTGCAGGATACGATGAATGCCGACATTACGCGCCAGCGTCTGGGTGACGGTTATTCGGTTACTGGTCAGCATGATCATGAGGATATCGTGGGTCATCTGCAGGTCTTCACGAATACGCGTGGCCAGTTGCAATCCACTGGTTCCTGGCATGTTCTGGTCAAGAATAATGATCTGGAAGGGATCCTGCAGGGTGATTGCGTTGCGGATGAAGGCCAGTGCTTCTGCAGCGTTGTCCGAACAGGTAACCCGGGTGCCCCAGGAAAGTGCTTGCTGTTCAATCACACGGGCAGCGGTTTCGTTATCATCCACAACAAGGAGTTTGAGACCTTGCAGGGGGGTGTTTTGTGTCGCCGTGGAGGAACGGAGTACAGAGCGTGCCTGGCATGGAACTTCAAACCATAGGGTACAGCCACGTTCCTCCTGCTGGATTGCACCCATGGTGCCTTGCATCAGTCGTACAAAACGATTGCAGAACATCAGGTTGAGATGGTCTTCTTGGGGCGGTGAGTGTTCATTCGCTGGATCAGTGCTGGAATCGTGCGCCATGATGCGCTCAAGTTCATGAATCGGAATGCCTGTGCCGGTATGGGATACCTCGCAGCGAAGGGTGTCTTCCGTTTTGCCGGGTAGCAGGGAGAGCACAACGCTGCCACGCTGGGTGAACTGGATGGCATTGCGCAATAGGCTGCTGATCACCTGGCGCAGCCTGCTTGGATCTCCGAGCAGGCGTTGAGACAGGCTGGTGTGTCGGGAGCCAATGAGTTCCAGATGTTTTTCCTCGGCACTTTCGCGAAAGAAATCCATACACTCATCCAGCAGTTGATCAACATCGAAGGGCTCGGTGAGCGGGGTATTGTCTGGCGACTGCTCGAGCGACGCATAATCATTCAATGCCAGTAACGTGCGCAGCATGGAGCGGGTTGAGGCCAGAATAGTACGGGCAAATTCCTGCTGCTTTGGACTTAATGAGCTGTCGGCAAGCAGTTCGGCAAGACCAAGAATACTTCCCATCGGTGTACGCAGTTCATAGTTGAGCTGGCCAAGCAAGCGGTTACGCCATTGCAGATCGCGCTCGGCAACATTCAGTTGATTTTGGGTGTTCTGGATATGTTGTTGCATACGTGACACGTTAATGCTCATGGACAGGATAATAAAAAAGCCCTGTATCAGGACAGCAAGTAGCATCAGGTCATTGGATGGAGTGCCGATAGGGAGTGCAGCGAAGGATTGAAGCAGGTTGAGCAGCATGACGATAATAAGGCTGGAACCGGCAATGACGAAGCTGCGTGCGGCGTGGGGTCGGGATTTTATGCTGAGGCCAGCGATGATCACAATAACAAGACCACCTGCCAGAGCGCTGACGCTGATCATCTCTGCCAGTGCGTACATGGGAAGAACAGGTATCACCAGCAGCAGCAATATG
>JAJZHM010000162.1 GCA_021804485.1 Pseudomonadota bacterium
TTACAACCTATCGTCATAATGGGCTACACTCTCAGAAAAGCATGTCACGAACCTATGGCTGTGCATGAGATGAGATGAACAGGGAGCCCCGCTGTGTTGTTCTGGAGAAAAAAAGAGGAGAAAAAATCCCACCCGGATTTTGCATTACTCCAATCCATTTGCAGCGGGCGTGCCGTTATCACTTTACGCTCAGGAGACCTGCACGGCAGTTCACTTCTGCTTGAAATCCGCCCTGATCGCATTCTGATTGACAGCCTTTCCCCCGAATCAGTGCAAAACCAATTGAAGACAGGCCACCATGTTCTGATCCAGGGCAAGCACAATGGTATCCGTTGGCAATTTGAAAGCCGGCTTTTAGGTACTGAAACAGATACGGATGCAACACTTTTGCCTGTTCTTGCCTTTCCAAAAAAAGTCGTTTATGAACAGCAGCGGCAAGACTTCCGGGTAAGCATCAAGGCAAGCATCAACGCTCAGGTCCGATTTCTCAGAGCGCTGGGTGGCTCCCAACTGGGCACACTGATCGATCTATCACCAAGCGGTTTTCGCGCCTCTATTCCAAACATGCAGGCCGACCTCGGGGTTGGTGAACCGTTGAATCGAGGCACGCTGATTCTGCCTCGCCATGCAACGATCTCCTTTGATGCTGTCTTGCGAAATTTCCACTTCGACCGACGCAGGAACCAAACCATCCTTGGCGCGCAATTTTCGGCTAAACTAGCCGAACAGGATCAAAAAATCTTGCAGCGTTTTCTTTTGGAAATGCAGCGCGAACAGCAACGAACCTCTTCAGAGTAATTTCAACATGTCCGAGTCCTCATCACGTTGTACTGCCTGTCAGCAACCACCTGAACACACCTTTGAATTTACCATGGCATTTCAGCCTATTGTCCACGCAACGAACCAGTCCATTTTTGCCTTTGAAGCTCTGGTTCGGGGGCTTGAAGGCCAGTCAGCCGGCTCCATTCTGGCTCAGGTAGGTCCCCACAACCGCTACTGGTTTGATCAGACCTGCCGCATCAAAGCCATTCAACTGGCTTCCCGGCTTGGTTTGCCGAACTATACAAACACATTACTCTCCATTAATTTTCTGCCCAACGCGGTCTACCAACCCCAGGCCTGTATTCGCGCCACGCTCGAAGCAGCACATTCCTGCCAGTTCCCCACCAACCGCATCATGTTTGAAGTGACCGAAGGTGAGCGCATCGAACATCCTGAACACTTGTCGTCCATTTTTACCGAATACATGCGTCAGGGATTTACAACTGCCATGGACGATTTTGGTGCCGGTTATTCCGGATTGAATCTGCTGGCTACCTTCCAGCCGCAGGTCCTCAAAATTGATATGGAGCTAACCCGCTCCATCAATAGTCATAAAACCCGACGTATCATTGTTGAAGGCATCGTTCTGGTTGCTGGACGTCTTGGCATAACGGTTATTGCCGAGGGCATTGAAACCCCTGAAGAACGCGACTGCCTGATCGACCTTGGGATTCCCCTGCAACAAGGATTCCTTTTTGCTCGCCCTGGTCTGCAACAACTTCCTGAACCCAGGTTCTGAGTCTATGCCTGAGCAACCCCGTCTTGCCCTGCTCCTATCTGGAGGCGGTGCCCGAGCCGCATATCAGGTGGGTGTCCTCAAGGCAATTACCGAGTTTCTGCCACCGGGAAGTCATTCGCCGTTCCGGATCATCTGTGGAACTTCGGCTGGCGGAATCAATGCAGCCGGTCTCGCCATCCATTCCGACCAATTGGGCAAGGGCATTCGTTATCTCGAAGAAATATGGGGAAACTTCAAAACCAACCAGGTTTATCGTACCGATCTTCCGGGAGTGCTTGCCTGTGCATTGCGCTTTATAGCCACGCTGGTTCTGGGAAGAATGGGGCGCAGTCAGGCAGTTTCACTTCTGGACAACCGTCCACTCAGACAGCTTTTGCATGAGCACCTGAATCTGAATCGTCTTCAGGAGATGCTGGATCAGGGTCATCTGGATGCCCTGGCGATTACGGCATCGGGATACAGTTCTGGGGAATCAGTCAGTTTTTTTCAGGGTGCGCCTCATCTGGAAGGATGGCAACGTTCACGACGTATCGGCATGCGTACCCGCCTTGATGTTGAACATCTCATGGCTTCTGCGGCCATTCCGATCATTTTTCCGGCAGTACGCATCAATCGGGAATATTTTGGAGACGGTGCTGTTCGACAACTGGCTCCCGTCAGCCCTGCACTTCATCTTGGTGCTGATCGAGTACTGGTGATCGGAGTAGGCAGCCAGATGAAGCGTAAAACACGAGAGCAGGTCAGTCAGTCTCCCAGTCTTGCCCAGGTTGTCGGTCATGTCATGGCCAGTTCATTTGTGGATGCTCTCGAGGCAGACCTTGAACGCCTTAATCGTGTTAACCACACCATAAGCCTTATATCTGAAGAAGTACGCCAGAATGAAGGATTTAGTCTCAAACCTGTTCAGGTTTTCAGTATTTCACCACCTTCCCAGGTGATCGAGACCATGGCACTTCGCCACGTGACTGCACTGCCCGCCAGTATCCGCATGTTTGTGACCGGATCCGGCGCCACACGTCGTTCCGGAGCAGGGGTACTCAGTTATCTGCTTTTTGAGGCAGAATACTGCCAGGCACTCATCGAACTGGGGTATATTGATGCCACAAGCCAGAAGGCTCAACTCCTCGAATTTCTTGGAGGAGCACCGCAAACGAATTTATCGCCTGCTCAGCCTGACCCTGATGTTCATCAACCCGTGGTCCGCGCAGGCAGTCTCTGACCCATTCTGTACGGGCCAGGATGTCCTGCTGCATGCCATGGCTCAGGGGGTTGAAGCGCGTATCGTGCTTGACGCACCGGTTGCGACTGTGTACCACCAACTTGCAGCAAATCTGGTACTGCCCGGCAGGGATCACCATCTTCTTCTGACCGCAGTGCCGCTAACGACGGGTCGTACCAGCCTTTACCGAATCAATGCCCTGATTCCCCTGCCCATATGGCACGTACAACTTGCCATGATGATGCAGCAGCATGTGCTGATCCAGGACCTGCCCAACCAACATGTTTTGTGGCAACAACAACAGATTTCCGGAGATCTGGCCTTGTTTGCAAGCCAGACTGAACTGATTGGACTGGACCGTACGCATACGCTGGTCCTCTACCGTGTCAACATCAAGCCTGACCCAAACTTCTGGCTCCTGCGACTATTGCCACACGGGCTGCATACCCTGATCAGTTTTTTGCCCTGGTTTACTGCAGCAAGCTATGCCTTTAATCTGCAGGAGCACTGGCCCTCTTCAGTACCCGCGCCCGCAGCCTGTAATGACTCGGCCGGATGGGTTCGCATCCGGCGCCGACCAACAACGGTTGATACCTGGCTCACATGGAGCTATTCGGTTCCCTTAAGCCAGAGCCAGCGACGCCTTATCCAATTA
>JAJZHM010000163.1 GCA_021804485.1 Pseudomonadota bacterium
CGTCATCTTCAGTCTGCTGGGTCTTGAGAAAATGGCGGATGTTGATTCGTGCTTTGCTGGTTACAACAAAATTGAGCCAGGCAGGGTTTGGGCGAGCGCCCGGGGCGGTAATGATTTCAACTGTCTGGCCACTTTGCAGTGGAATGGACAAAGGAGCCAGACGGTTGTCAATACGGGCAGCAACACAGGTATTCCCTACATCTGAATGAACGGTGTAGGCAAAATCCACAGCGGTAGAACCTTGCGCCAGGGTGAGGATATGCCCTTTTGGGGTAAACACATAAACTTCATCCGGGAAGAGATCGACCTTGACGTGTTCGATGAACTCCATGGATGTGCCGGTGTTTTTTTGGATCTCAAGCAGTGACTTGATCCATTCCCGAGCCCGTGATTGTGAGGTATTGGTAAATCCCTCGGATTTATAGAGCCAGTGTGCAGCGATGCCATTGTTGGCCATGGCTTCCATGGCCTCAGTGCGGATCTGGATTTCAATGGGGACACCGCGCTGTCCGATCATGACCGTATGAAGGGACTGATAGCCATTGGCTTTGGGTATGGCAATATAATCCTTGAACTTGCCTGGGACAGGTTTGTACAGGTTGTGAATCATGCCAAGAGCACGATAACAGGAGTCAACTGAGTCGGTGATGATTCGGAAACCATAGACATCCATGATTTCAGAAAAGGATTTACGCTTATCCTTCATCTTGCTGTAGATGCTGAACAGATGTTTTTCGCGTCCGATTACCCGCACGTGCATATTTTCACTACGCAACCGCTGTTCAATGGTTTCGCGGATATGGGTCACGAGTTCTTTACGGTTGCCTCGGGCGGACTTGACGGCCTTTGCGATCATGCGGTGGCGAAAAGGATGAATGACAGCAAACCCGAGGTCTTCGTACTCAATACGAAGATCATTCATGCCAAGACGATTGGCAATCGGCGCATATATTTCGAGTGTTTCTTCAGCGATTCTTCGGCTTTTTTGGGGGGCGAGAACATCCAAGGTTCGCATGTTGTGCAGTCGATCGGCAAGCTTTACCAGAATGACGCGAATATCCTGGGTCATGGCCAGAATCATTTTTCTCAGGTTCTCTGCCTTGGCTTCCGCCTTTGAGCCAAAGTGAACCTGAGTCAGTTTGGTAACACCATCAACAAGGCGGGCAACTTCAATACCAAACAAGGTTTCAATTTCGTCCTTGCTGACGGAAGTGTCCTCAATAACATCATGCAAAATCGCTGCAACAATACTTTGATGATCCATATGCATGTCACAAAGTATTTCTGCCACAGCAAGAGGGTGCGTGATATAGGGAGCACCATTACGCCTGAATTGACCAAGATGCGCCTGATCCGCAAAGAAATAGGCTTTGCGGATCGACTGAATCTGTTCCGTGTTAAGGTAAGACTCCAGACGGTGAGTCAGGGCATCAATTCCGTGATGGTCGAGTTCGGCGCCTCGATGAAGTTCGACACCCGGTAACATGCCCATGCTCCTACACTATACGGTCTCCGGGCTGTCCAGCTGGAGTGCAAGTGGTATCATGACCGGTTCCTCATGCTGTTGATTAAGGATGTCGCGAGTCACATACCCTTCTGCAATTTCCCTTAGGGCCATAACCGTAGGTTTGTCATGATCCCAAGGAAGATGCGGCTCCTTGCCTCCGGTGGCCAGTTGGCGGGCACGACGGGATGCAACCAGCACCAGTTCGAACCGGTTATCAAGTTTATCAAGACAATCTTCAACGGTGACGCGTGCCATAAGGACTCCCAAGCAGTTACAGCCATGACCTTCCAATGTAAACTTTTTTTATCGATCCAGCAAATTTTTCAGGGTTTGAGTAAGGCGTATTTCTTGACAAGCGGTACGCAGCCGACCACATTGGGTGATCAGTTTGAGTTCGGCAAGAGCTTGGTCAAACTGATCGTTCAGAACAAGATAGTCAAATTTCTGATAATGCCGCATGTCTTCAACAGATTGGGCCAAGCGTTTTTCAATCACCTCCGGACGATCCTTGCCACGATTTTTCAGGCGTTGCTCCAGAGACTGCCGAGAGGGAGGGAGAAGAAAAATTCCAATGGCATCTGGTAGCAGTGATTTAATCTGGGCCGCACCTTGCCAGTCAATTTCGAGCAAAACATCCTGATCCTTCGAAAGGAACTTATGAACCTCGGAACGGCAGGTTCCATACCAGTTGCCGAAGACCTCGGCATATTCAATGAAATCACCAGATTCGATTTTTTGCCGGAAGGTATCCACGGAAACAAAATGATAGCTTTCACCATCGACTTCACCGGCTCGGGGCGAGCGGGTTGTATGGGAAATAGAGAGATACAGGTTGGATTGTTGAAGAATGAGTTGCTGCACCAGACTGGTCTTACCCGTTCCCGATGCAGCAGAAATAATATAGAGTGTTCCGGCCATGGCAGATTCTTGTTGCGGATATGGATCAAGAATAGCCGAATTTGCCATGATTTGACGAGATCTGTGCGTGATGATCCTTGCGGGGGGTCATGCTTTTCTTGCGCCTAAAGAACTATTCGATATTCTGGATCTGTTCCCGAATCTGTTCGATCAGGATTTTCATTTCGATGCACTGGTGCGATAGCGAAGCTGTCAATGCCTTGGACGTCAGTGTATTGGCTTCGCGCTGGAGTTCCTGGGTCAGGAAGTCGAGACGTCGACCTATAGGACCACCTTCTGCGAGGGTGCGCTGTAATTCATCCAGGTGAGTCTGAAGTCGATCCAGTTCTTCGCGCACGTCCATGCGGTGTAGCCAGAATACAATTTCCTGATGCATCCGGATCGGATCGATATTTTCCTGACCCAATTCAGCACAACGCTGATGAATACGTTGGTTCAAATCACTTTGAAGCAAGGGAATCTGTTGATTTATTAGCTGTAGTGACTCGTTGATCCGGATAAGTTTTTCCTCAATCAGTGAGCCTAGGGAAGCTCCTTCCTTTTCCCGACTTTGCAGAAAATCCTTTAGTGTATCCTGAAGCAACTGCATGGTCTGGCTTTTGATCTGATCTGCCGCGGCGCGTTCATTCTGGGTCAGAACTCCAGGGAAAGCCAAGAGGCTGATAGCATCGACCGGGGCTGAATGGCGAGCCATGTTATCAATGGTGTTGCTGAATTTCAGCAGTTGTTCCACCAAGGCAGTATTAAGATGAGGAAGTTTATTCTGACCTTCTTCCCAGCGAAGCGTACAGTCAACTTTGCCACGAGCCAAAGTCTGGCGCAACAGCCCCCGGATATCACCTTCGATAAGTTGCAGGGATTCAGGTAACTTGACGCCAAGTTCAAGGAAGCGGTGATTGACCGCACGAATCTGGCAGCTCAGCATGCCTTGTTCGAGCGGAAGTTGTCGATAAGCAAATGCAGTCATGGAATAAACAGACATGAATTTCTCCGGAACGAATCGGTGTA
>JAJZHM010000070.1 GCA_021804485.1 Pseudomonadota bacterium
GTGATCTGGTTGGGGTGAATCTCGAACTGAGCTGCCAGTTCGGCCAAAGTCTTATCTTCACGCAAGGCGGCAAGAGCCACCTTGGCCTTGAACTCGGGGTTGTGGGTACGACGCGGGTACGGCGACCTGACTTGCCCACAATGGGACTTGATTTTGATGCCTTCTTGATCATATGAACTCCGGAAAGCCAGACTCTTTCGTCCAGCATTATGCCCAGATTTCCACTTATAGATCTGTCAAAAATTCCGCTACCACTTCTGTTGCTTAGGATTGGACCAGAAATGGCTGGGGTGGCCGTGTATGACCACCCCAGGGTGAAACAGATCGACGTGACTGAAGATTAAAAGTTGAACATGGACATCAGGTCGCCAATCGCCGGGCCATTAACCGGACGGTAGGGGTTGTTGGTCTGGGTTACCGGATTGGGCAGATTGTCGCGGCTGCGGGCACTAAGAGGTCCAAGACGCCAGTTGTGTTCAATGAACTTCAGAATAGAGGCGTGATCGTGGTAAACGTGATCGACATGTCCCTGGCGTGCGTAGGGCGAGACAACCAAGAGCGGTATGCGTGGGCCGTCACCGAAGAAATCCATATTCTGGATGTAGCCACTGTCAAAGCTGCCGCCGCCTTCATCAGTAGTGATGACGATGGCGGTATTGGCCCAGAGGCTTGGGTTGCTCTGAACTGTCGTAACCAGTTGTTTCAGAAAGGCTTCATAGGAAGCTGGGTCAGAGTAACCCGGATGACCACTGGCGGTATTCATCGGAACGACGAAGGACACCGCAGGCAGGGAGCCATTGGCAACTTCACCGTAGAAGCTGGTCAGTCCTTTCAGCAGGTTGAACTGGGATGGCTGGGTTACGATGCTGCTAAAGCCAAGCAGAGCATCGCCGAGCAGGTTGATTTCTCCTGCCTGGACGGTTGGAACAAGCAAGGGGGCGGCGCTGGCTGGTAGGCCTTTGGCTTGGGCGAGAATCTGAGCTATGGGCATGACATCAGCCACTTCCGTACCTCCGGTAAACCAGGACCAGCTGACCCCTTTGGCGGTGAGCGCATCACCGATGGATGGCAGAGTTTGTGGGGGATAGGCCAGGCTGTTGGTTGAGTAGCCGGGATCGCTAGGAATGATCGGTTGAGCAGTGCCGCTGATACTGTAGGCAGGGTTGTAGTTGTTGACCAGGTAATAGCTTCCTGGGGCACACCGGCTCTGTTGGGTGTGGAGTTGCTGCAATCGGTTCAGAATGGCTTGAACACCGGGCTGAGTGGAATCGGAACAGTTCACATAAGAACCGCCGTTATACCCATCTCCAGAGAAGAAGTCATTGCTGCCGCTTTGCGGATTGGGGTTTTCAATCTGCAGAGCAGGAGGCACCTGAGAACCTTTGTAGTTGAAGACAGGCTGATCGCCACTGGCCAGGTAAAAGAAGTTCATGCCAGTACCGCCAAGAATGCCCTGATGATCGTTGTCACTGAGGGCGTATTGATCAGCGAGTGATTTCAGGTAAGGGGCATCGCCTGTACTCATGTTAAAAAATCCCATCAGCTCGCCACCCTGACCTGGGTTACTGGCGGTGATGCCATTGGTTAGGCCGCCCTGGCCGGCATTAACGGCAACCCAAGTGTACATATCCAGCTTGCTGTTGTCGCCGTTGGTTTGTTGCCACATCTGGAAAAAGCGATGAACCGGGTCGCCGGTCTGTCCGGATGGGAATGGTCCAAGCCCCGTGCCGTAATTGACATATTTGGTAATCTGGAATGGGCCGGGGGGCATGGTGCTGGGGAAATTCGGATTGGGTGTGCCTGCTGCCGTTTGCAGCGTCTGGTAATTGACGATGCCGATTTGGGTGGGTTGGGGGAGTGCGGAATACAAGCTGGTGCGTTGCAGGTCGAGACTATAAGCACTGAGTGCTGAGGCCTGATTCTGTTCGGCAAGAGGGTAATTAATGCCGGGTGAACCATCGGCATTAATGATGCCCTCAGAAAGCAGGTTGTTGATCTGTTCACCAGCTTTGGGCTGATAGGTTGCGAACAGGTTGTCGAGGGTATGATTCTCGCCGACCACAACAATCAGATGCTGGATGGGGGTGGCCGTTGGGCTGCTGGCCTGGGCTATGGCAGATTGGATGCTGGCTGTCGTCAGACTGGAGCTTGGATCAATAGCGCCACTGGCGGGGATGTGCAGGCTCATGGCCGAGTTACCCGAGCCAACCCGCACAGCGCCTTGCGCCACATAGAAATGTGCGGTATTAAACAGATTGTCGAGCGGATCCTTGCTGGGATTGGCTACGTAACTGTATGAAAAAGGATTGGATGCCTCAGCAGCACTCACCGAGAAGGCCGAGTATAAAGGCTGTAAGCTGGCGTTAACCTGCTGGGTTACCTGTTGCATATGAGCATAGCTCAGATCTGCTGAACCCAAGGTCCCTGAATTGGGTACCATGTTGAGGGGAGCACCGAGCATGCGCTGAGTGATCAGGGACGTTAGGGGATTGAGGTTGGCTGTATTAAAGGCATTGTTGTTTACCACAGAGGAAAACATGATCGGTGTTCCATCCGGGTCCATCGACGGCGCAGTCAGTACGTAGGGGCCATGACCGCTCAAAATCATCTGGAAGTGGCCCATGTTATCCGTCGGTTGAGACTGGATTGTATAACCGGAGGCATCAACGGCGGTGACGACCACGCCCTGAACCGGATTACCGCCGGCAACGATACCAGATACGGAAACAGAGCTGTTAGGGGTGGTGTCGTTGCATCCACTTAAAGCGAACGACAGGATGGCCGTACTGGCCATAAGTATACGTGTGGTCATCGAACTACTCCAGCTTGGAACGAAAATGCCAGATTAACTGATGAATGTTACACTAATGTAACAAAAACGATGTTTGTGTACGAATGGTTTACTTGGAGTGCCAGTCAGTTTTGCCTCAGGGGAGAGGGTGGTTTGTTTCATTGGGCTGGATAATGACTGTACAGGTCATGCCAGCAGCAAGAAACTCCTTTGCCGGGATAGGATCGAGATGAATACGTACTGGAATGCGCTGTGCTAGTCGAACCCAGCTGAAGGTAGGATTGACGTCAGCAAGCAGCTCATGCCCCTGCCTGTTGTCTCGGTCCGTAATGCCATAGGCTAGACTTTCAACATGACCGGTCAGTTCTGGCCCACCACTCATCAGTTGAATTCGGGCTAAATCACCTCGATGGATGCGGGCAATTCGGGTTTCCTCGAAATAGCCATAGGCACTGAATGAATGGCTGTCGATCAGTGCCATCAGCGCTTGTCCGGCTAGTGCGTAGTCACCGGGATGAACCTTGAGGTTGCTGATGTAGCCATCGACAGGGGCGCGGACCAGGGTTCGATCCCGGTTCAGTCGGGCCAATTGCACCTGAGTAGCCGCGGCCTGAACCTGACTTTCAGCTTCATGGACCAAAGACAGGGCTGTACTGACACTTTCGGCTGAAACCAGACTGTTCGCCAGTGGGTTGCGACGGGCAAATTCCTCGCGTTTGAGCTTCAAGTCAATCAGGCGTTCCTGCCAACGTGCCTCTGCCTCCTGCAGTGCCAGCTGATAACGTTGTGCGTCAATACGTAACAGGATATCCCCCCGATGGACAAACTGATTGTCATGTACCCGTACTTCCTGTACCAATCCGGAACTGTCAGCGGCAATGTGGATGATATCGGCCTGAATGCGGCCATCACGGGTCCACGGGCTGAGGAGTGACTGATGCCACAGCCGCGATCCAAGCAAAAGAGCAATCAAGAGGAGAGTCAGGGTCATGCCAGCCTGCAGAGCAGAGCGCGTGTTCATGAAGGAACTCCATTGCTGGACAACATCCATAGGCCGAGGGCAGCATAGAGGCTGATGAACAGACCTAAGCGAAAAAGTGAAGGGTGCCAGATATGGGCGTAGACGTCCAGACTGGCAAGCATACTGTCGAGAATCCAGAACAAGGCAGTGAACAGCACGAGTAATGGAATCAGAGTGGGAATCTCGATGCTTAATAAAGCTAATTCAGGAGGCATGGGAGAGTCCTTGCGCTGCCGGTGGAATATCCGAGAGGGCATGAAAACGAGCAAACCAAGGATCATCAGCAAGGATGTGCAGAACGCGACGAATATCAGGGTCAGTGTTCCATGCTGGATTTTGTGCGTGCTGCATCAGTGCAGTGAGTGCCCCAATAGCCTGTTGACGGGACTGCTGCCGGGGATGGCTCAGACTGATTTCAAGCTGTCGCAAGGTTTTTTTGAGGGGGCGTGGGTCAGTTGTTGAATCATTCTGGGCAGCATGCAGCCGCAGTCGGATGATGGCGTCCCCAAGCTCAAGTACGGAAAGAGCACAGGGGATAAGTTCTTCAGTCATATGCGGGACACGCATCATCACCTGACGCATCAAGTCGCGGATACGGCCATCAAAACGATGAGATAACTGCTGCAAGGGCATGCGGCAGGTTGCAGCCAGTTCATGGGCAAGGTGTCGCGTATAGTAGTTTCGTTGTTGTTGCAGTTGTCCACGCTGCAATACAGAAAAGGCGATTCCGGCAATACCAAGCCCAATGAGCTGCGCCAGTCCACTGTTCAGAAGCAAAACACCATCGTAGATCATCCGGTTATGCAGCGGCAAGGCGGTACTCAGCATCATGCAGAAGGCAACACCCATACCATAAGTCTCAGGTCGGGATGCGACCCACAATCCAAAGATAATGAAAGGGAGCATGCCTGTGCCAAGATCAAAGAATGAATGCATGGCCGGCAGCACCATCAGATTCATAAGCATGGCAGCGACAAGTCCGGTTGCAAAACCAATGGACATCGAGGTGACTGCACGATGCGGCTGCGGTGCCGAGGCGAATAGGGCGCAAGCAATACAAGCAATCGTAGCTGCCAGCGAGCCCTGGGGCCAGGCGGTAATGATCCAGAAGGCATTAAGGACTAGCATGGCAAGAACAGCACGGATGCCGGTCAGCATTATTTCCAGCGGTGGCGTGAAGAAAACCGGTGCGGGTGCTGGGCGGGCAGGTTTGTGCCGGCTGTCCAGCAGCGAGGCATAGGTGCCAGTCAGGTCATAGAGTTCGCGGACCATCTGGGTCATCAATGCAGCGGCATCATCAAAGGCATCAAGTTCCTCGCTGCTGGAAATACGATGTTCCAGACGCAGGCGGGTATCGTTCAGGTGCTGGCTAAGCCAAGGCAGATAGCTGCCCAATTGGCGCAGTATGGGGGTAGTTTCTGCAGCACAGCGGGGAATCTGGCCTTGCTGGGTCAGCTCAGGGCCCAAAGATTGAACGATGGGTCGTAATGCGTGCAGTGCATGCAGGTATTTGTGTGACCGCATGCGGTGCCCCATCTGTTCAAGTGCGTGTAGTGTGGTCGTTAGTCGCATGAAATCCGCACTGAACAGTCGCAGACGATCACTGCGGATGCGAGAGCGGGGATCTTCAAAAACGGCTGAGGCCCGCAAGGTTTCAAGATCAAGGATCTGGACGACAAAGCGCAGTGGATCATCTTGCTGAATGGAAACATCGAGTGGTGTCGCAACGGCACGAACGAGATAAGCCACCAGGTCGTGGTACTGTTGCCGGACAGTTTCAACCAGTCGGGGCGTAATATGTTGTGGCCAGAAGAGGTCGCTCACTACTGCGGTACAGAGGATGCCGATGTAGATCTCGCTGACTCGGGTCACAGCCAGATCGAAAGCCGATTCCGGGTGCTGAACGGCAGGAAATCCGATGAGACAGGCGGTGTATCCAGCAAGCACGAAAGCATAAGCCTGAAATTCACGAAACCAGGCGGCACAGGCAACGCAAAGGCCGATCCAGAGGCTGATGCTAAGCAGAAATAGGAGCTGATTTTGAGCAAAAAAAGCAACAATTACCATGGTAACCACTGAGCCAACGGTCGTTCCAAGCAGGCGATAAAATCCTTTGGCAATGATCAGGCCGCTTTGCGGCTGGGCAACGATAAAAACCGTGACCAGTGCCGTGCTTGGTGCTTCGAGATTCAGTCGAAATGAGAGATACAGAGCCAGCATGCCGGCGACAAAAGTCTTGGCAATAAAACTCCAGCGCAGCGCTTCTTGTCGCAGCCAGCCCAACCATGTCAGAGAATCACTCATGCCGCACCGTGGTTGCTGTTGTTTTTGGCCCCTGGCGAGCACCACCCAAGGCCCTGATCAGGTGAACCTCAGTACGTAGCCGGGTTGCATCAAGTCGGCTAAGGGCCTGTTCACGTTCCATCCGGGATATACTGCTCAAGCGTTGTTGGGTCTCATTCATCAACCCGGCCTGGTAGCCTTTACGGGTTAGTTCTTCGTCATTTCGTGCTAGGGTCCAGGCTGTTGTTGCGGCTCGTTGTTCCTCATCCAGTCCATGCAAGGTCGCTAACTGGTCGCTGACTTCTTGCATGGCGTGCAGGAGCTGGTCGTTGTAACGGGCAATATTGGCATCGTGCTCGGCGGCGGCAATATCCAGTGCCCCCTGCAGATGTCCACCTTCAAAGAGGGGCAGGGACAGAGCCGGGGTCAAGCCATACATCAGGGCACTGCTGGAAAAAAGTTGCGAAAAGCCAAGTGCCTGATAGCCAGCATAGGCATCCAAATTGATGTCCGGGTAGAAGCGTGCTTTGGCTACCTTGATGGTTTGTACATCGGCCTCAATCAGCCAGCGATCGGCAATAATATCCGGGCGCCTTCCTAGCCAGTGCAGGGGAATCTGCGCTGGTGGATGCAGAGTATGGGTCAGCGATAGCACCGGGCGTTGCAGATGAAGGGCTACCGAGAGGGGTTGTCCACAAAGCAGTGCAATCTGATTTCTGAGCAGCCGGATTGCTGTTTTCTGGCGAGCCAGAGCTTCTTGCACCGGGGTTTGTGCTGCCAGTGCTTTGTTGACATCAAGGTCTGTGCCTAGACCTGCATTGCGACGTTTTTGAGCTAAATCATAAAGTCGGTTTTGCTGGTGCAGGATCGCTTCACTGTGCCTCAACTCGGTTTCTTCTAGGGCAAACTGCAGATAAACATCAACGAGATCGCTAATCAGCACCTGTTCAACCTGAGCAGCTTCAGCCTGAGTTGCGTGCATGCGGTCAAGTGCTGCGCCCAGAGCAGCGTGATTCTTGCCCCAAAAATCGAGTTCAAAACGACTTTCAACCAGCATCTGGTTGTCCCAGTATGTATTTGCTCCATACGGGGGTGGGATGAATTCGTCAGCGGTAAAGCGTTCATAAGCGGGTTTGGCCTCAGCCTGTACCGAGGGTTTCAGTGTGGCATGCTGTCCTTCGG
The DNA here is from genome assembly GCA_021804485.1 of Pseudomonadota bacterium. GTDB lineage: Bacteria > Pseudomonadota > Gammaproteobacteria > Pseudomonadales > Moraxellaceae > JAJXWR01. The sequence goes on from JAJZHM010000070.1 coordinate 7,278, forward strand.
CTAGCGCAGCGGCGGCCTGAATGCGTGCTTTAGCCTGATCAAGCGAAGGGGATTGCTGCAGCGCCTGGTCAATCAGCTGATCAAGTTGGTGGTCCTGCCACTGTTGCCACCAGCTTATACCTGGCCATTCCTGTAACCCAGATGATGAGTTGCGTTCATCAATGCGGCCTTGGCTATATAAAGCTGGCTCCATGAGTTTGGTCTTTGGCTCTGGTACATGTGGAAGTGTACAGCTGGTCAGTGTGCAAGCAAGCGCCCACCATCCGCATAAAATCCAGAATTTTTTATGAATGTTGATGGTTGATCTATTAAAATAATTCATTTATGTATTATAAGCACACTTCTGATGTTTGCCAAGTCATGAATTTGAAGTTTTGCTCAAAGTTGTTTCACAGTTTAAACGAGAAATCTTGTTATCGGCATCAATGTTAAGGGCGAAAAAATGGCTGGTTAATGGGAGGTGGTACAGGATGGTGCTCAGAAATACAGTTATGCACACCAGTGATCGTTGCGTTATTGGCAACAGTTTTTGCAAAATAATGGAACTAATCATTTTGGTGCAACAAATGTAGAGTACATACCTATAATCACTGGGAGCAGACATCATGTTGCAGCATCGACCGGCAGATACACGCGGCCATGTCCTGTTTGGCTGGCTTGATACTTGGCATACTTTTTCTTTTGGTTCTTATCATGATCCGCGTCATATGGGGCATTCGGTCCTGCGAGTCATCAATGATGACCGTATTCGTGCCCACAGTGGCTTTGATACCCACGGCCATCGCAATATGGAAATCTTGACCTGCATGCTGGCGGGGACCCTGACACATCGGGACAGTATGGGGCATGAACGGATGCTGCAAAGCGGTGAATGGCAATTGATGAGTGCAGGCAAGGGGATTACCCACAGTGAAATGAATCAGGGTGCGACCGAAGTGCATCTGTTGCAGATCTGGATTTATCCCGAACGGCAAGAGACAGAGCCTAGCTACCAGCAAAAGGCTTTTGATCCTCAGCCTGGTCTGACCCTGATTGCTTCACCGGATGCCCGTCAGAACAGTTTTCAAATCGGCCAGGATGTCTATGTCTGGCAAGGTCGTTCCGGCGTCGGTTGCATCGAACTGCCTTCATCAGGGGAACGATTGGGCTGGCTGCACGTCATCAGCGGTGCGCTTCAGGCCGGAGATATTGTCCTGAGGGCAGGTGATGGTTTGGCGCTTTCTCAGGAACAGGCTCTGAAGCTGGATGTGCTGCAGGAAGCAGACTTTATTTTTTTTGATCTACCTTAATGCTTTTACCCACAAACTAAAGAGGAATATTGCCATGAACCGTTTGGATCTGCATGCTCAAAACCAGATATTCAATGAAGCAAGAACACATCATGCCTTTACCGCAAAACAGCTTGAAGAAGGAACCGTGCAGGCACTGTATGATCTTTGTCGCTGGGCCCCTACAGCTTTTAATGCCGCTCCGGCCCGTTTTGTGTTCGTGCAGAGCCCAGAAGCAAAACAGCTGCTAACGCAAGCGCTTTCTGAAGGCAATATTCCACAAACGATGCAGGCACCTTTAACGGTGATCGTGGCAATTGACAAGCGTTTCTACGATCGTTTGCCCGAGCTGTTCCCTGCATTTGATGCCCGAGCCATTTATACCGCTAATCTGGGCCTGGCAGAGCGGGCTGGATTGCAGAATGCCTCCATGCAGGCGGCTTATCTGATTATGGCGGCACGAACCCTTGGACTGGATTGCGGCCCCATGACGGGCTTTAATCCAGGCAAGCTGGATGAGCTTTTTTTCCCAGAGGGAGAATGGACGTCCAATATCCTGATCAATATTGGCTACGGTGATGCGGAAAAACTCTATCCCCGCGGTCCGCGTCTCAGTTTTGATCAGGCCTGTCGTATTATCTGATTCACATTCATTGACCCATTCATCAGGAGAAACAACATGTTTGACTCACTTATCAGGAAATTGCTCGAACAATCGGTACTGCTCAACCTGACGTCTTTAGCCAGTCGCCTGCTGATGTCGGCTATTTTTATCCTGGCCGGATTCAGCAAAATCACAGGCTACGCAGGAACCGTGGGCTATATGCAGGCCATGGGTGTTCCGGGGGCTCTGGCTCCTCTGGCAATTCTGGTCGAACTTGGGGGCGGTCTGGCTTTACTGTTTGGTCTTTGGAGCCGCAGTATTGCCGCCATTCTGGCAGGATTTTGTGTCATTACGGCCTTCATTTTTCACCATAATCTGGCGGATCAGACCACTATGATCATGTTTATGAAAAATATGGCCATGGCTGGTGGATTGTTGCAACTGGTCATGTACGGTGGCGGTTCTGCCAGTCTGGATCGACGTTCTAAGCAGGGCTGAGCCCTAGACGTACCGGATTGAATCATCAGAATCACAGGGCACGTGTGGATCTAAGGATTCACACGTGTTCTTGGTGTCATGGGATTTGATCAACAATAGAGCAGCTGGAATTTCGATGCTCCTGCATCGTCATCAGATTATTCGCAGCATCGTAGTTATAGAGCGCATCCTAGCCATGGGCATGGTGATCATCGCGGCGCTGGAAGTCAGCTTTAAACCTGTTCAGGCCGGTTTGAGTAGGTCTAACTGACGGTGTACTGAAGTGCCCACTCTGGCAGGTTGTGGCCGGCTAGGGCATCCTGCAGGCATTGAGTTACGAGGGGGCTGCGCAGCTGATCACTGCTGAGAATGGCCTCGGCGTTCAGCCATACGGCTTCAATAATGCCGGCATCGAGTGGACGGTCCGCATGGTGATGAACAGGGCGGGCGGTATAGCAGAAACGTACATAGGTTCGATCCGGTCGTTCCGGTGGCGTGTAGACATAGACACCGACCAGATTGATAATATCAACGTCCCAGCCGGTTTCTTCCAAGGTTTCGCGCCGAGCGGCATCCTCAAAGCGTTCATGGGCTTCAACATGTCCGGCTGGCTGATTCAGGACGGGATGATCCTGATCGGCCCATTCTCGAACCATCAGGAAAAGGCCATCGCGTTCAACAATGGTGGCCACTGTTATATGGGGTTGCCAGTTGATTGTATCCATAACAAGACCTGTTCCTGATTCAGGATCTGTTGAAGTTAGGGGGTGTCAGCACGGTATCGCGAGCCAGTGCTTCCTGATGCGGATAGTCCAGGGAGTAGTGCAGTCCCCGCGATTCTTTGCGCTGTAGAGCGCTGCGGATAATCAGTTCACTGACCTGAGCCAGATTACGCAGTTCAATCAGATTGGTGCTGACCCGATAGTTGCTGTAGTACTCATAGATTTCCCGATGCAAAAGCTGAACACGGTTCAGAGCACGTTGTAGGCGTTTGTTGGTCCGAACAATACCAACGTAGTCCCACATGAACCGCCGCAGTTCATCCCAGTTGTGCGAGATGATGACATCTTCGTCCGGGTCGCGTACCTGAGTTGAATCCCAAAGTGGCAGTTTGAAGGGGGCTTGCCGCTGTTCGCATTGCTGATGCATATGCTCGGCGGCGGCACGGGCAAAGACAAAACATTCCAGCAGTGAATTACTGGCCATGCGGTTGGCGCCGTGCAATCCGGTGGAGGCGGTTTCACCGATGGCATAAAGACCGGGTAGATCAGTCTGGGCGTTCAGGTCCGTCATGACTCCTCCGCAGGTGTAGTGAGCAGCGGGCACAACCGGAATCGGGTCCTTGGTACAGTCGATGCCGAAGCCTAGGAGACGCTCATACAGCATAGGGAAGTGGGCAGTGATGAAGGCAGCGGGTCGGTGACTGATATCCAAGTAGAGGTGCTGGGCACCCAGGCGCTTCATTTCAAAGTCGATGGCCCGGGCGACAATGTCGCGTGGTGCCAGCTCGGCTCTGGCGTCAAAACGCTGCATGAAGCGCGAACCATCCGCAAGGGTGAGATAGGCGCCTTCACCACGCATGGCCTCAGTGATCAGAAATGATTTGGCCTTGGGATGAAAAAGACAGGTTGGGTGAAACTGGTTAAATTCCAGATTGCTGACCCGGCAACCGGCACGCCATGCCATGGCAATACCATCGCCAGTGGCAATGTCCGGATTGGTTGAGTACAAATAGGCTTTGCTGGCACCGCCACAACACAGGGCAACATATGAGGCTGAAAAGGTCTCAACTTCGTGGCTGCAGCGGTTATAGACATAAGCACCCAGAACACGATCAGGTCCTGCCATGCCAAGTTTGTTACGGGTAATAAGGTCGATGGCGATCCGGTTCTCCAAGAGGGTAACATGGGGCAGTTGCTTGACCCGTCCGATCAGGGTCTGGGAAATGGCCAGACCCGTTGCATCAGCGACATGCAGGATACGCCGGTGACTGTGCCCACCTTCCCGGGTCAGGTGGGGTTCACCAGACGTTTGCTCGCTTGTAAAGCGAACACCCTGTTCCATCAACCATTGAACAGCATCAGGTCCGTGTTCGACGGTGTATTCCACGGCATCGCGCCGGCAAAGGCCAGCACCGGCAATTAAGGTGTCTTCCACGTGGGAGGCGTAAGAGTCGTCGTGATCGGTAACGGCAGCAACACCACCTTGGGCGTAATAAGTACTGGCTTCAGTCAGCACTGACTTGCTCAGCACAGCCACTCGTAACCGGGGATCAAGGCGCAGGGCCAGGGTAAGTCCGGCGGCACCACTGCCCACGATCAGAACATCATACGTGTTATCATGGGTCATGGTATGTTCTCCCAGGGTGAGCGGTGCATCGTGTCCGAAGTAAACCATTATAACCTGTTACATCTTTTTCACAATTGTTCGGGAACCTTCCGGATTGCCATCGAGTCGAAGATTCCGTGAAGGATATGTACATACAGAGCGATGAACAGAAAATCAGTCAGCAGCTGGTGGAGCGGGCGGTTGCCGGTGATGACCGGGCATTTCAGCTGCTGATGCGAACCTGGCAAGGGCGTTTGACCGGTATTGCGGTCAATGTGCTGGGGCAGCATGCCGATGCCGAGGATGTCGTGCAGGAAACCTTTGTGCGGGCGCATCGGGCACTGGCCGATTTTCGTGCCGAGTCGGCCTTTTTTACCTGGCTGTACCGGATTCTGCTCAATGTTATTCATAGCCATCGCTCCAGCATGCAGCGCCGAGGGGCAGGACGAACTGAACGGGTTGACGATCTGGAAGAACAAGGCCACTTTGTATGGGTTCAAGAGTATGGTCCTGAACAGGAAGTAATGGGAGAGCAGAGTCTGACCCAGATTCAGGATGCCCTTTCGCGGTTGCCGGAGGAATTTCGTCAGACTTTTCTGTTACGGGAGATGGAAGGCATGAGTTATGAAGAAATTGCACTGGCCTTGGACTGTCCGATTGGTACCGTGCGTTCGCGCATTGCCCGTGCACGGGAAGAATTGGATCGCCTGCTTCGGGATATGCATTGAGGTGATGATATGAATGATCAGGATCGGGCAAAGCTGTCGGCGTGGATGGATGGGGAAGCTGATCCACAGGAAGAAGCCTATGTACTGGACAGGCTGCTTGAAGACCCGCAATGGCAGGCTGTTTATCTGCGCTGGCAGACGCTGCGTCAGCAAGTGCGTCATCCTGAACCAAAGGTGATTCCTGCCCGGCGCCCGAACTCTGCATGGCATCGTTGGGGCTGGCCAGCACTAGCTATGGCTGCCAGTGTGACTCTGGCTGTCATCATGTGGTCGCATACCGGGCATGAGGATTCGGCTGCGAGCGTATCACCGGCGCTGGCTGCCCGAGTAGAGCCTGTTCCCGGTCAGGCCCGGATTGAGGTGGCAACCGTTGCGGCTGGGGTCCCGCTTCCAGTCCATGCACTTAGTGCAATACGCCCACTGTCGGACGATCAGCGCCTGCATGCCTATCTGCTCCAGCATTTGGTCAGCAACCATGCACAACTTGGTTCGGAAGTGGTCAACATGGCTCCGGTAGTGACCATCGGTTTGCAGGATGATCACGATGTACAGCAAGGCGGACCCACTCGTGAATAGGCTGTTGATCCTTTAGTGCTTTGGATTTTGTATGTTTGCAGCAACAGCTGAACCGGATCCCGTTATCAATGAACACTTGTCCGCGCATTCCCCTTGCTAGGGCTGCCCTTTACCCGATGATATCGCTGAACATTATCTATCTCGAGTTTCGGAGTTCGTTTTTAAGAAAAAATTTCATATAACACAATGATTTTAATACAAAAAGCAGCCCATAAGTGATATAATTTTTGTTGTCTAGACAAAAAACCAGACCACCTATAGGCCACTTTATGAATCTTGCCACACAGTCCCCTGTATTACCAGATTTGACCCAAGAGTTTCTGAAGGATCACCATATTCAAATCGATAATCTGTTCAGTTGCATGTGGAATCGTCTTGGGTTTCCCCGTTTGCTCAATCGGTTGGGATTTAAAAAGCGTT
>JAJZHM010000164.1 GCA_021804485.1 Pseudomonadota bacterium
TCAGCTCCTTTTTAATTCAGAAATACTTATTTATTAAATAATAAATATCAATTTTACAAATATAATAAAACTTTTTATTATAAGGTTATAACCAAATGTCAGGAGAAAACCTCATGAACACGATCAAAAAGCTCCTGCCCGGACTTCTGGTCATGAACCTTTTGCTGGCTGCCGCACTAGCCATCAGCCAGGTACCCTGGTTCAGTCATCTGGGCATGAGCATGCTTACCCTTTCGATCCTGATTGGCGCCATCGTTGGCAACATCTTTCCCAAGATCCTTCGGCATGGCACAGCACCAGGCATTCAGCTTGCCCAACAAAACATGCTACGTTGGGGTGTCGCCTTGTACGGTTTCAATCTCAGCCTTCATGAAATACTTCAGGTAGGCCCTGCAGCCATTCTCATTGACATCATCATGGTTACTGGCACTTTGGTACTGGGCTGGTTCATTGGAGTGCGCTATTTCAAAATGGATCCTCAGACCGTCATCCTAACTTCGGCAGGCAGTGCCATCTGTGGCGCTGCAGCCGTTGTTGCCACCGAACCCGTCCTCAATGCACCCGCCCACAAGACCGCTGCGGCAGTTGGCACAGTTGTACTTTTTGGAACACTGGCGATGGTCGTCTATCCCGTGGTTGAGCACATCCTGGGCATTGATCACAGCCTATTCGGAGTCTATGCAGGTTCGACAGTGCACGAAGTTGCTCAGGTTGTTGCCATCGGCAAAACGATTGGTGAACATACAGCCGACACGGCAGTCATCGTCAAGATGATTCGGGTGATGTTTCTGGCACCATTCCTGCTGATCGTTGGCCGGCTTTTCCCACAACAGGGACATGGCGGCGAAACCGTCAAGGCTAAGGCTCCAACCTTTGCAATTGCCTTTATCGTCATCGCTCTGGTCCACCCCTACCTGCACCTGCCTGAAGCACTGGTCCAAATCATCCGACAGCTCGACATCTATCTACTCGCCATGGCCATGGGTGCCCTGGGAGTTCATACAACAATAGAGAAACTGAAAAAAGCAGGAAAGGATGCCATCACTCTGGCCAGCATTCTGTTTCTCTGGCTGATGATTGGTGGTGGGTTCGTCAATGCTATTGTTCAGCACCTCGTTCATCATGCATCGATCAGCTGACGTTCCATCAACCAGACATATAATGGCGTGTGCGGCAGGACTTGAACCGTCCTGTCGCCTTTCTGACGGGTTAAATGAACCAGTGTATCCCACCATGCCTCAGAAACCCGTTCAAGCTGAACCTCGCGATCTCGCCTGAAAAAAACAAAACAGCGCGGTGCATCGAGAGCTTGCAGATCTGTACCCTCCAGCCATTCAGGCCAGTTCCAGACTGTTCTCAGCAAGGCCACATCCAGCCTTATCCCGCCCTGATGAGCAAGCAGGCTACTGCTTAGCCAAGCGTGCTGCATGCACAGATCCCATCGCACCAGATCCGCCACCCAGGGAGCCTCGGCAAAAGCCTCCTGCTTGTTGAGCCAGTCCGGAAGATCATTTCCCTGCAGCATCAGATTGGGTTCCTGAGCGACCGTCGTATCGATGTAGGCCAGCAGCATTGCCTTTAACGTTGCCTCATCGAAAACCTTCTGCAAGGAAGGCACCGCCTGCAGTAACGCATCCAGACGGTTATAACGCTGATTTCTATGGTAAACCTGCCAAAAATCCGCTTCGGACCGAATATCATTGATGGTCTGGTTCTGCCAACGTTCAAGCGCTTCGAAGGAGTCGATCGGCACGATCCACCTCCTGCAGCAATACCTCTAGCGCCGGAATATCAGTATCCCGTTCCAGCAAAACAGGCCGTGGCCCAATCCGCTCCAACAGATATTGCAACAGTTCCCACACTGGCTCACTGACTGCCGAGCCATGGGTATCTACAAAACGGCCACCCGGCTCTTCACTGTAACCGGCAATATGAACCTCAGCCACAGACGACAAAGGCAAGTGATCAAGGACCCGATAGGGGTTTTCTTGATGATTGAGGCGATTGACTTCAATGTTGTTGACATCAAGCAGAAGCAGACAGTCGGTCCTTCGGACTAATTCCGACAACAATTCAGCTTCAGTCAACCATTCTTCGGACGGCCATCCCTCCTGCAACTGCTGGCAGGACAGGTAACGACTGACATTTTCAACAGCAATCACCCGACCTAGTACCTCTTGGACCTGATGCACGGATGCTACCATCCTCTCCAAAGCGGCTCGTACTGGGGGCATGGGTAAAAGATCATGCAGCACACCTTGCTGGCCACGGTTCCAGGAACAATGTTCGGAAACTATTTCAGGCTCAACAATCTTAACCAAAGCACGTAACTGCTCGAGCAAGACAGAATCCGGGCCCCGGGCATTGCCCAGGCCCAGAGCCACACCATGCAGACTGACAGGATAGGTTTCCCTGATCCGGCACAGCACGTCCAGACGCGGTGCCGCAAAGAAATTCTCTGTATGAACCTCCAACCAGGCTATCTCCGGCCGTTCATCGAGAATCTGATCAAGAAACGGGTCGCGCAGACCCAGTCCAGCCCGCTCTGGCAACATCGATTAGGACTTGGGAGCCGTCAACGTACCGCCCATCTTGGTGCAAGTAGCCTTGGCGATCTTGACCCAGTCATGAGGATCATTATCACGGGTCGATTGCCCAGCACAGGCATGGCCAGCTGAGGCGCAGCCATTTTTACCAGCTTTGGCGACACCATAGCATTTGACCATTTCACCAGCATTGGCTGTAGACGACATGGCAAGACCAGAAAGAACCAGAACAGCCGACAGGGATGTTGCAGCAAGAGACTTATTCATCATAAAACTCCATGTAAAGATCATTTAAAGTTGGATTCGTTAGAGCACCGCAGTGTTGCCCCATTTTGTCGAACCAAGGGGCAACGTCTTACACGTTTAGTTGACAATAATGTCAATTTGTTATCAGGAATTGGGAGCCGTCAACGTACCGCCCATTTTGGTGCAGGTAGCCTTGGCAATCTTGACCCAGTCATGCGGATCATTATCACGGGTCGATTGCCCAGCACAGGCATGACCTGCTGCAGCGCAGCCATTTTTACCAGCTTTGGCGACACCGTAGCATTTGACCATATCATCAGCATTGGCAGTAGACGACATGGCAAGACCAGAAAGAACCAAAACAGCTGACAGGGACGTTGCAGCAAGAGACTTATTCATCATGAAACTCCATGTAAAGATCTTATAAAGGTGGATTCGTTGCAGCACCGCAGTGTTGCCCCATTCTGTCGACGCGGAAGGTAACTCCTTACAGTCTAGTTGAAAATAATTTTCATTCCCGTCAACAAATCTCTGCGAGAATCCCCTGCCTTTCCTTAGACCCCAATGGGCTCAGGGGTCAATGCCATTTAGTTAAG
>JAJZHM010000071.1 GCA_021804485.1 Pseudomonadota bacterium
GTATCAGTGGCCAGATCAAGGGTGTGCAGGCTCTGCGCGATCTCTCGCTGCGTGCCAATGGCCGCAATTTCCGGTTGGGCGATATTGCCCAGATCACCCGGGGTTATGAGGACCCTCCTGCGCCGATGGTGCGTTCACAAGGTCGCCCGGTTATTGCTCTTGGTGTTTCCATGATCAAAGGTGGCGATATCATCCGTCTTGGTCAAGCCTTGAATCGTGCTCGATCGCATATTCAGGATAACCTGCCCGCTGGCGTTGAGCTTCATCAGATCGAGGATCAGCCCAAAACGGTTGAACGGTCTATACAGGAGTTTCTGGGTGCTTTGAGCGAGGCGTTGATTATTGTTTTGCTGGTCAGTTTTGTCAGCCTTGGTTTGCAGACGCATCCCCTGCGGATCGATATTCGACCTGGTCTGGTCGTCAGTCTGGCGATTCCTCTGGTCTTGGCGGTTACCTTTCTGATCATGGATATTCACCACATTGACCTGCATAAAATTTCTCTGGGTGCTCTGATCATTGCTTTGGGTCTGTTGGTCGATGATGCGATCATCGTTGTTGAAATGATGGTCCGCAAACTTGATGAAGGACTGGATCGGCTTACGGCATCAACTGCGGCTTATGAGCTGACGGCCATGCCGATGCTGACGGGCACACTGATTACTGCTGCCGGTTTTTTGCCCATTGGTCTTGCACGCTCAGCCGTTGGTGAGTACACCTATGCTATTTTTGCCGTTACGACAGCTGCCTTGCTTATTTCCTGGGGCGTGTCAGTCTATTTTGTTCCTTACTTGGGCTATCGTCTGCTCAAACCTTCGCAGGATTCCAGCCATGATGTTTTTGATACGCCATTTTATCGTCGTTTCCGCAGTATGGTCTCCTGGTGCCTGCGCTATCCCTGGCAGACATTAGGGTTGACTCTGGGTGTGGTCCTTCTTGGTCTGGTTGGTATGACCCATGTTGAACAACAGTTTTTTCCCGATTCGAGTCGTCCAGAGATTCTGGTTGATCTCTGGCTGCCTGAAGGCAGTACCATACAGGCGAGTGAACAGGCTGCAAAACGTTTTGAGCGTCTTCTGGCACATGATCCTCGTGTCGCCCTCTACAGCGAGTTTATTGGCAGCGGTGCACCGCGTTTTTTCCTGACGCTGGATGAGCAGTTGGTCAATGGCAATCTGGCCGAGTTTATCATTACCCCGAAAAATATTTCCGAGCGCGATAGTCTTCGCCAACATATTCTCGAATTGGCCCGAACCCAACTGCCTATGGCGCGGGTGCGTGCCCGGTTTTTGCCCAATGGCCCTCCAATCAGTTATCCGGTTGCTTTTCGTGTCAGTGGCAACGATCCCCAGTTTCTGCATTCTGTCGCTCGGATCATTGAGCAACGCATGCGTGCTGATACGTTCCTGAGTGGTGTTAATGATAACTGGAACGAGTCGGTCAAGTCGTTGCACCTTATCGTTGATCAGGACCGTGCTCGGGCTTTGGGTGTATCCAGTGCTTCTGTCGCAGCAGCAGCTCAAGAGCTGCTTAGTGGGCAGAATATTGGTCAGTATCGGGAAGGAAATAAACTGATCCCGATTGAATTAAAACAGCCATTGGATGAACGTTCAACGCTCTCTGCCTTGCAGGATGCCTATGTGCCTTCTGCTTCAGGACAAGCCATTCCCATCGGTCAGATTGTCCGTTTAGATTTTGGTTGGGAACCAGGTATTGCTTGGCGAGAAAACCGTCAATTTACCATTACCATACAAGCCGATGTGCAGGGTGATATTCAACCTGCTACCGCTTCCGCTCAAGTCAAACAGCAGATCCAAGACTTGTACCAACTCATACGTCCTGGATTTAGTATCAAAGAAGCAGGTACAGTGGCGGAAAGTGCGAAAGGCCAGGACTCCATCTTTGCCAATTTGCCACTCATGCTGTTTATTATGTTTTCTCTGCTCATGTTGCAGTTACGTAGCATGGGGCGTGCACTGCTGGTTTTTTTCACGGGACCGCTGGGCGTCATTGGCGCGGCTATGGCTTTGTTGATTTCACACCAGCCTTTTGGTTTTGTGGCCATGCTGGGTGTCATCGCCCTCAATGGCATGATCATTCGTAATTCAGTCATTTTGATTGACCAGATTGAGCAGGATCGTCGGCTTGGCATTGATCCATGGACGGCAGTACTTGAGGCCACGGTTCGACGCTGCCGGCCCATTCTACTGACCGCAGCTGCAGCGGTTCTTGCCATGATTCCTCTTTCAGAAAGTATCTTCTGGGGGCCAATGGCGGCAGGTATTATGGGTGGACTGATCGTGGCAACAGCGCTGACCTTGCTTTCTTTGCCTGCGGCTTATGCGGTTTGTTTTGGCGTTCCTCGCAGTGCCCCTGCTGCGATACATCAAGGATCTGAACAATGAGATGCACGGGAGGGCCAGTTCTGCAGGTCTTGATGTTATTCACGATCTGCATTGATCGTGTTCGAGTACACATTCCTGCGGGAAATGGGCCATCTCTTTTCAAGCATGGAAAAAATTGATGCCGTACACTAAGGGTCGACAGTCGAACAGTTTTTACAGGTCAGCATGAAACAGCGTTCATCGTATGTGTGTCAGGAGTGTGGCGTTCTGAGCGGACAATGGGCGGGGCAGTGTCCTGACTGTGGTGCCTGGAACACTCTGAGTGAAGTAGCTATTACCCCAGGTGCCTCCCGGAAAAATGCCCGACAGGGCTTTAGTGGAACGCAGAGTACGGTTCAGACTTTGGATCAGGTGCCTTTTCAGCGCGAGGAGCGGCGTTCCACCGGCCTCTCGGAACTGGATCGGGTTCTGGGGGGTGGTTTGGTCGAGGGGTCGGTAGTTCTGATCGGTGGAGATCCGGGGATCGGTAAATCGACTCTTTTGCTGCAGGCCATGACCTCGTTGGCGGGAAGGGAACATGCTCTTTATATCACTGGTGAAGAATCTTTGCCGCAGGTCGCCATGCGTGGTCGGCGATTGGAGTTGCCTCTGGATCATCTGCAAGTTATGGCGGAAGTCTCGGTGGAGCGCATTCTGGAGACTGCCCAGCGCATCAAGCCCAGCGTTATGGTGATCGATTCGATTCAGACGGTGCATACCGAGTTGTTACAGGCCGCCCCAGGAGGTGTGTCGCAACTGCGCGAATCTACTGCGATCCTGACCCGTTTTGCCAAGCAGCAGGCGACCACGCTGATTCTGGTCGGGCATGTGACCAAGGAAGGCGCTCTGGCGGGTCCTCGTGTTCTGGAGCATATGGTGGATGCTGTCCTGTATTTTGAAGGCGAGCAGGACAGTCGTTACCGAATGATCCGGGCGGTCAAGAATCGTTTTGGCGCAGTCAATGAACTTGGTATTTTTGCCATGACGGATAAGGGACTGCGCGAGATTGCCAATCCATCCGCCATTTTTCTTTCGCGCAGTAGCGAGGCGATTTCCGGGAGTCTGGTGATGGTGACCCGTGAGGGGTCGCGTCCTTTACTGGTCGAGATTCAGGCTTTAGTGGATCAATCGGCTGGCAGCATGCGTCGGGTTGCCGTTGGTCTGGATGCCAACCGCCTCGGTATGTTGTTGGCGGTACTTCATCGGCACGCTGGAGTTTCCTGTGCGGGTCAGGATGTCTTTATCAATGCCGTGGGCGGGGTCAAAATCGCTGAGACCGGTTCAGATCTTGCGGTTATTTTGGCTGTGGTTTCATCCCTGAAGGGGCTGCCCATTGCACATGATACCATCGTGTTTGGTGAAATTGGTCTGTCGGGAGAGATCAGGCCGGTTGCCAATGGTCAGGAGCGTTTGCGTGAGGCACGTAAACATGGATTTCGCCGCGCGATCATTCCCAAGGCCAATACACCCAAGTCGGACCATGAAGGGATGGAGATCCATGCGGTGGGAACTTTGCAAGAGGCTCTGGAACGTCTATAGTCTATGCGGGGTTGGTCGCTGAACGGTATATCGGAGGCGCATGCAGGATTCAGATCAGGCAGGTCGGGAAAGTGAAAAAGCCGAAGTCATGGTTAGGGGGCTGCTGGAGCATGGTTTCTGGCTGAGTTTCCCCGAACCACTTGAGTCGGATTTTATCCGTGAACATAGCGAGGAAGCCTTTGAAACCCAGAAAAAAACTGCACTGGGTCTGTTGGTTTTTGCTGTTTTGGTGGGCGTGATTCAGGGCGTGATTATTTGGCGCATGACGCCCAGTGTGATGCTGGTTCATGATCTGACCGTTTGGACTCTGGGTTTTTGGGCTATTCTCGGTTCATTATCGTTGTCGATGCTGACGACTCGACTCGTTTCGCTGAAATCCTGGTATGTGCCTTTGCGGGCGCTTACCTGCTTGGTTGCGGTCGCGGCCGTGCAGGTATGCAGCTGGTCGCTGTCCTATGGCTATTTTGCACGTCTGTCGGGTTATCTGGCGCTGTTGGTTATTCTGGCGGTGTTCAGTTTCAGTCGGATGCGGATGATTCCGGCTGTGTCGGTTGTGGTGATTGGTACCCTGATTGCGCTGGCTTGGTCACTGATTTTGCGAATCAATCCAGATTGGCTGAACTTCTTTCAGTACATTGGCCTAAGCCTTGCCTACGGCGTGTTCATGAGCAGTGTCCTGGAATACCGGGATCGCCGCATTTTTCTGCAGGCCCGTCTGATCGATCTGGAAAAGCAGGAAATGGAACGTTTAAGTTATGTGCAGGATCAGCAAGCCCGGCGCGATCGATTGACGGGTTTGATCAGCATGTATTATTTCCACGAACTGATGGATCGGGAATGGGAACGTGCCATGCGCGAAAAACAGTCGATCAGTCTGCTGCACATGGATATCCATCGTTTTACTGCCTTCAATCAGCGTTATGGCTATGAGGCGGGAAATCGGTGTTTGGCTGCTCTGGCGCGCGTTTTTGAATCGGTCAGTAAACGGGCGGTGGATGTCTGTGCCCGTTATCGCAATGATGAATTTCTCATGTTGCTTCCGAACACGAACGCCCAAGGCGCCCGTTCGGTTCAGCAGGTCATCGAGCAGGAAATCGCCCGGCTGCAGATTCTGCACGAGGATGAGGTCAAGCATGTGCTTTTTCTGGAAATCGGCGTGGCTACCGTGACACCCATGATGACCGAAATGCCGGCACAGTTGCTGGCAGCTGCTGAGGAATCGCTGCGACTGGTGCAGACATCAACCACGGATACCGCTATTGTCTGGTGAGGCTCATAGAATGTTCAAGCAGGGTCGATTGCCTGGGTTTGAGGATTTTGATACGGGGGCTTGTGTGGCACTGCGCGAGCCTGATGCCGATGTAGTACTGACCTATCTTGGGACCGCTGGATTTATTGTTCAATCTGCCGAGCGTGTTGTGGTTCTTGATCCCTATCTGACCCGGTCAACACTCTGGCAGACTCTGACTCGCCCTTTAGTTCCCAATGCAGAACTGATTCGCCGGATCATTCCCCATGCCGATGATGTCTTGGTGGGGCATGCGCACTATGATCATGTGCTGGATGCTCCGGATCTGTGTCTGCAGACCGGAGCCCGTTTGATCGGTTCACCAGCGGTGATGAATGTAGCGCGTGCAGCGGGTGTGCCGGAGCGGCAGCTTCGCTCCACCCTTGGACATGAGCGCATTGCCTGTGGTTCGATTAGTGTCGTTGGATTGCCTTCACTGCATGGAAAGGCAATTCTGGGACGCATTCCTTTTCCGGGTGATATTGAGGTTCCTCCGCCTTGGCCGGCGCGAGTGCATCAGCTTCGTCATGGCCAGGTTTTAAACTGGTGGCTGGATGCTGGTGGTTTCAGGGTGGTGCATATCGATTCGGCAGATTTTAGCAATGAGCACTTACGAGGGTTACACGCCGATGTCGTTTGTCTTTGTGCCGTGGGGCGGCAGCACCGCCGGAACTATGTGCGCGATATTGTTGATCTGCTCAAACCGCGCTACATCCTGCCCTGTCATTGGGACTCGATGATGACGCCCTTGCATGCGACCCCACAGCTGATTCCTGGTGTTGATTTGCATGGCATGATGCATGAAATTCGTGAGTTGGGGGTGACTCCTTTGCTGACGCCGATTATGGGGGAGCAGCATTTCCGCCGAATTCCGCAACCCAGTGCAGAGTTGTCTCGGTAAGACCTTGGGGTTTGTATTCGGCACTGACGTAGCCCTGAAAACCCAGAGGTTTAAGCAGTCGAATCCATGCGCCAATGTTAGATGTTCCGGTTCCGGGTTGGCCTCGACCCGGAGCATCAGCAAACTGGATATGGTGAATGCGACTGATCTGTTGGGTCAAGAGTTCCGGTATGTTGGCGCCGATGCGGGCAAGATGGTAGAAATCGAATTGCCAACCCACGTTAAGTGCGGTTGGCAGGGCATCCAGGCAGTGTAGTGTTGTGCTGACATCACTGAGCAGAAAGCCAGGCATATCCCAAGGGTTTATGGTTTCAAGGCAAGTGGCAATTCCTTCGGCGGCAAAACAAGCTGCAGCCATGCCGACGCGACGAATCAGACAGGCGAGCAATGTGTCGCGATCCTGACCGGGCAGAATGCGTCCAGAAAGAATGTTGATGCGAGGCACGTCCAGAACTTTGGCCCAGTCGCGTGCCTGTTGCATGCCTTGAATAAAGGCATCTTCTGCATCGGGCTGGCAGGCAATGCCAGCACCACCGCTCATCAGATCGCCAGCCGGCATGTTGATCAGAATCAGTTGCAGCCCATTGTCGCGCAGGGACTGAGCCAGTTTCGATCGATCGAGCGTATAGGGGAATTGGATTTCAACGGCATCAAAACCCGCATTGTGTGCGGCGACAAAGCGCTCATGCCAGGGAAGCTCCTGAAAAAGCATGGAAAGATTAACGGCAAGACGGGGCATGTTCGTACAGTCCGATGATGTGACTTAAGTCCTCTTGGGGCCATCGTGCCAACGCCTCGGTCAGTTGTTCAAGGGCCTGCTGGGCAACAGGGAGTTCAAGACCCTGTTCGGTTGCCGCCTCCAGAGCGGTACGCAAATCTTTATGTAAGGTGCTGACCCGCCACTGAACCGGTTCATGCTGCCGTGCAGCCATGCGTGGGGTCAGAATCTGCAGGGGGAGCGAGTCGGCAAAGCCACCGGCCAGCGAGGTGGCCAGCTGAGCGGCATCGACCCCATGAGTTTCGGCAAGCCGAACCGCTTCGGCAATAAGCAGACTGTTCGAGGCAACAATCAACTGATTACACAGTTTGGTCATCTGTCCTGAACCAACGGGTCCCATCAGGCTGATACGTTGACTGAAACTGGCTAGAAGCGGACGTATGGCATCCATACGTTCCGCCATTCCCCCTGCCATCAGGATCAGCCGGCCCTGTTCGGCACCGACTACACCACCCGACATCGGACAGTCGATCCATTCGGCGCCACGATTATTTTTCAGCAACATCGCCAGTTCACAGGTAGTACGGGCACTGATGGTCGACAGATCCACCACGGTATGCTGCGCGCCCAGATGAGGTTCCAGGATTGCAACGATCTGGCGTACGGCAGTTTCATCACTCAGGCAGAGCAGAATGGTGTCACAGTTTTTTGCAAGGTCTGCTGGGGTCAATGCCACTGTAACTTGTGTGGATGTCAGGGTAAGGGTGCGCTCAGCCGAGCGGTTCCAGACCTGAAGCTCATAACCTGCCTTAAGAATCCTCTGGGCAATGGGTAGGCCCATAAGCCCCAGCCCAATCAGCCCAGGTCTCATCGTTCCGCCCGTTCCAGCCGCTCGGGTTCCTGACGGCCGGCTTCGACCCAGTCCTGCATCTCAGGCAAGGCAAGCATCCTTGCAGCATAAGCACGCAACTCGGGACTGACTTCCGGTAACAGGGCATAGCGATCGAAGCGGATCAGAACCGGGGCATAATAGGCGTCCACCAGGCCAAGATCGCCCAACAGATAAGGTCCCCCGGTGTGCGCCAGGCATTGGGTCAGAAGCTGGTTGATTCGGGCGACATCGTTCAGGCAGGCGGGGCTGAGCTGCAATGGGGCGGGCGAACGACCCACGTTCATGGGGCATTCTTGACGCAGGGCCATAAAACCTGAATGCATGGCGGCACACAGGGAGCGTGCCCGGGCGCGATCCTTGCGGTCTGCAGGCCAGCCATGGGTTAATGGGTGCTGCTCAGCCAGATATTCGGCAATGCTTAGTGAGTCGCCGATGCTGAGGTCCTCATCGATCAGAATGGGTACCTGTCCCAGTTCATGGGCGGTGAGCAGGCGTTGCTTGTAGTCATCGCTGTAGAGGGCGACACGTTCTTCCTGGAAGGGCAGGTCATTAAAGCGCAGCATGAGCCAGGCGCGCAGCGACCAAGAAGAATAGCGTTTGTTGCCAATGATCAGATGCAATCCCATGATGGATCCTCGTTTTAGAATGCGCGCGGGCGGTAGGGAACTTCAGCCTTTTGTTTGTTGCGTTCGACGGCAATTCGGTGGTTGCGGCCCAGCAGCAGCCGAAGCTGCCAGAGTCGTTCTGCGGCCAGGCTCCGCCAGCGACCGTACCACCAGCTGTTATCCACCAGCCTTTTGGCGGCGGCAACGGCATCCGGGGAGCGTTGGCTTAGTTCGGTCAGCAGATCCAGTACCGACTGCTGCGGATTGTTACGGACATGAGTTACCAGACCAAGCTCGGCGGCCTGCTCGGCATTTAAGATTCGGGCCGTACACATGAGCTCTTTGGCCAAGTCGGGGGCGATTCGGCCACGCAGGGTCAAGGTTGCTCCCATATCGGGAATCATGCCCCATTTGGCTTCCATCAGCGAAAAGTCTGCCTTAGGGTCGGCAATGATCCAGTCAGCGCCAAGGGCAAGCTGCAGGCCGGCCCCATAACAGTGACCATGAACCAGGGCTATGACCGGCATGGGCAGAGTTCGCCAGATGAGATTGACGTCCTGAAAAATACCCCGGGTAGGGCGAAGCAGTTGGGACATGGCGTAGATCCGGTCCCGGGTGCTTTTGAAAAGTCCGGGTAAATCCATACCCGAGCAGAACGAAGGACCGTCACCCTGCAGGACAACGGCGCGCAGGTCCTTGCGTTTGGCTGCACGGTGAGCGACATCGATCAGTTCACGGATCATGTCGAGGTTCATGGCATTGTGCTTGTCTGGGCGTGAGAGTGAGACCCAGAGCACATCTTCGCGTTCATTCAGGGATAACGTGTTATACATTCAGGATTCATCCATCAGGCCTGACTTGGAGGCCTGATGGTGAACGCAGCATGGCGTGCTGTCAAGTGACGACCTTGGGTCGGCTTACCAGCAGGTCGTTCCAGAGGGTGGGGTTGGGGTGTTGGTCTGGGCACCGGTATTATCCAGCTGATAAGTGCCACAGGCATCACCAACCTGAAGATTCATGGGCGAGGCACTCAGAGCAAAGGCCGGGGTCGTACTGGAAGGAATCGATACGGATATCTGATAATCTGGGGTGGAACCGGTGGGAACCTGCAGGGGGAGGCTGGCTCCTGTGCCATAGAGTGAACTGGCCGCACTGGTGTAAACGTTGTTATTGGCATAATAACGTTCCTCACGGGTGGCCAGATCGAGCAGTGCCGACTTGGCATCGGCGCGGCGTGATTCCATGGCTTGATGCTGAAATGCTGGAATGGCAACTGCGGCAAGAATGGCGATAATTGCAACCACAACCATTAATTCGACCAGCGTAAAACCGAGCTGTTTTTTCATAACGTTTCCTTAACGTAATTGCATCCAGTTGAGCCGCTTGCCCACACCGGCATTGGCGGCTGGGTTAAGGGGAAGAACCACCCCAGTTCCTGATACGGTTTGATTGACCAGATAGGCCCCTCCGTTCAACGTCAGCACAAAAGGCGTTCCCGTTGCATTCAGTTTGGCGCCACTTAAAATACTGGTGGTCACAAAGCTGCCATTGACGGTGGGGCTGAACGAACTGTGCAGGGTTGCTCCTCCGTTCGTCGGGGAAATGGCCATGGTATAGCCTGAGGGTAAGACGGAGTTGCAGTCATAAATTGAGTTGGTTGGCGGAATGGATGTGTTGACAACCAGTTGCCCAAAACTCAGCAACGGGTTGTAAATCACTTCCTCATAGATGCCTGATGTTCCTGTACTCGGAAAGTTATCCATCCAGCCATACTTGCTATTGCCGGAGGTACAGACTGTACTGCCTTTCCAGCAGACTGTGTTCGAGGTTACGGTCCGAAATCCCAGCACCGAGCCGCTTCCTGCAAGTGTTGAGTTGGTAATGGTCTGGGAGGTCAGGTTGGTTGTATTCGCAGCAATGGTCCCCGGTGGGGTAGCAATGCTGGCATAGAGCGTGGTGCTTAAGCTGTTCCAGTTGGCCATGTTCCAGTCCCAAACTCCGTAGAGTGCCTGCTGGGCTGCGGTATAGGAGGCAGGAGCATTCCAGGTCTGTCCAACAACTTGTCCCGTACCAAATTCAATCAGGAATCGTGGCTGGCCAGCCCCCGATGTGGGCACTGAGGCGAGTACGGGACGGGTGGTAATCGGCTGACTGGTTGCGGTTTTGAAAAGCGGACTAGGCGTGGACGATGAGGTAAAGGACGAAGTCTTCCAGTTAGCAGGGTTGCTGCTGGTCAGGTCAAAGCGCCAGACATTGCCAAGTAAATCGCCGGCATAGACGTAATCAGTAATATGGTCGCCATCCAGATCCGCGGCCGCTGCATAGGCAATGCCGTCGCCGCTGCCACTGGCAATGCCGGTGTCCAGGTAGCGGAAGGTGATAGCTCCAGTTGAAGAGTCGACCTCCATGATGAAGATCCCGGCCTGACCGTTGGCACTTTTTAATCCATTGCCAAAAATGACACCCCAGTTGCCATCGTGCAGGCGACGGACTTGAGGATCGCCCATGATGTTGCCTAATTTCTTGCCACAGCTTGAGTCGTTGACGCAGGTAATAGTTGATGCGGTCCAGTCACCAATCACAACCTTGGTGGGTGTGCTTTCTAAAAAGTTGCTCGGATTGGTGATGTCAAGGGCATAGAGATCAGGCCCTCCAGAACCAAGACCGGCAACCAGCCAGGTATGCCAGGCACCTTTATAATACAGATCGCCCACACCGGGGGTGGCATCGACAAACCATTGATGGGCGTATGCCTGGTTCGGGTACTTAAGGGCGTTATTGTTGGAACTATTTTTGTTGATGGTGTTCAGGACACTCTGAGGCATATAGGCTAAAACTTCCTGACCGTCATTGGTGCTGCTCTGATAGGTGCCGGTACTATCGTAGTAGCCACTGCGAAAGCCATGCAGCAAGCCATCGTTGGCTCCAACATAAATAATATCTTCACGGGTTGCGTTTGTGCTCATGAAACTGCTGTAGCTGGCGGAATTCTCGGACATGGTCGTGCTGGTATTGAGGAGGTCCTTCCAGGTTATGTTGTAGGGACTCCCTGGACTGCCAACCCACTGTGGACTGGAGTCCTGAATATCGCCAAGAACGCTGGTTCGGGCCCGATAGGTGCCTGAGGTGCCGGCGGTGTTTAGTTCATTGCTGCGGTCGCCGCGCAGATATTTGAGAATATTCTGTGAGCCTAAGGCCGTCTGCTGGCTGCTGTTCAGGTCGGACGAACTCCACTCAAACGGCTTGCCAACACCATAAACGTTGTAGGGTGTTTGTGCGGTGGTTGAGGGTAGCCAGGTTAGGATCACCCGGGAGGCCGGGGCAATGGGGGTTGCCGATGAACCCGTTGGGCAAACACCGCTGGGCAGATTACTTGCGCCGGTTAAACCGCAGGTGGCATCCCAATTGGGGGAGTTGTTCAATGCTACGGTGGTGATGCCACCATTGACAGTCGTGGTTAGATTATAGGACTGCAGGCTGCCCCACCAGTTGTTGGGATGGTAGTAGGCCAGATAGACCTGGGTGTTCGTCTGGATGGCGCCACTTTGTTGGGTATTGGCGGTCGCCGAGCTTGATGCTGTGTCCGAAGGAACGGCTTTGAAACAGGTGATCTCATGAATATTACGACTGCCACCCGTCGAACCACCAAAGCCAAAGTACAGACTGGATGGTAAGGCTCCATTACTGGCAGTGATATCCTGATTATTCAGCACCGTGGTAAAAGCCCCACCGTTATAAGCATAAGCAAAAGTGAGCTTTCCCTGTGCGGTAATCTGAAGCTTGTAGATGATTGGAGTGGCTTGGGATCGCTGGGTTGCGCTCTCATTGGCAATGGTGAAGGGGAGCGAGATATAACTGTTCGGTAGGTACGTATAGTCGGCTATGTTGATGTTGTTACCATTGCCGTCCGTAATTGGGATATTGATGTTGTTACCATTGTTGTCCTGACCTGTGTAGGAGAGCGTGCCCGTTGCACAAGTGCTCTGAATAATGTTCCCAATATCGGAACTGGAATTGTTGTCGTTGGCAGGCGTGTATTGATTCAGTTCGCTGTTGTAATTAGCCAGCAGCCACTCCCAACTGACATCGCCAATCCCTCGGATCCCAATTTCCCCAGGACTATAGCCAGGCCCTGAGGCAGAGTTGTCACCTGGATTCATGTAGTTGCCGTATTCGTCAATACCGAGCCCCATATAGCCACCAACAATACCATTGCCCCCCGGATAGCCTTTGCCATTGGCACAACTGTAGCCGAGACTGCCTCCATAGGCGCCTACATGCGCGACCTGATATTGATTGTTGATTTGGGGAACGTTGGTTGTATCCGGGTTGTAGACCAGAAGTGGAGTACCGTTGAGAAGTGTGTTTTGCGTCGATACCTTGAATTTGGAGCCATCAAGCAGATAGAAGCCCATACCATCGGCGCCATCGGAGCCTGCACCACCCGAATCACCTTCATAAGTTACCGTGATGAATGTTACATTGACGCCATTGCTGGAATCAAAGGGTGTTAGCGACAGGATGGCACCGTGTTCGTTGTTACCATCATTGGTCAGACGTAATGCGCCCTGACCAATAGGGTCAGGCAGTGAACCGCTGACACCCCCCAATTGGGCGGTCCCAAAGGGATCGGTGGAACTATTGCATAAGGGCACACTGCCACTGGCATACCAGGGATCGTTGTTGGTTGTGCTCACAGCTGTTGAACTTGCGGTCAGGCAGGCATCATAGGTTTCCCAGTTGTTTTGGGTGGTTGTGCCGGTAAAGCTTTCCTCGATGTTGTTGGTTGTGCTTGTATCGGCAAAGCTTGGGCATGTTGCTGAGACCCAGGCAAGAGCCGAACAAAGAACAAACAGACGAAGGTTGTTCATGATCAGAGACCTCCTCGATTGATGATGCCGCTGGTGACTTCATAGGTGCTTTGCACCACGCCTACAGAGGTGGATGAGCCGCCATAGCCGTAAGCGGTGATCTGGTAAAGGGCGCCTTGTCCATCCGGGCTGGTGCCGATGTTCTGAACGTAAAATCCTGGATTGGCATAGACGGTATTGCTGCCACCGCTGGTACTGGTGGTTTGCATGCTGCTGGGTGGGGTATAGGTGATGCCCACCATGTGTGAAGCTGAGGAGGTGTCGAGTGCGGTCCAAGGTGGGGTGCTGGGGTTCTGCAGACTGTTGGTGCAGGCCATGGCGGTACTCACTGTGGCCGTGCTGGTACAGGTGCCGGTATTAGCGGAAGCGTTGCCTTGCAGGACCCACCATTC
>JAJZHM010000003.1 GCA_021804485.1 Pseudomonadota bacterium
TGATGCGCTTCCACAAAGAACGCCAGTTGGAGTTATCGGATGCGGTTGCTCATCAGTGATACGAACATCTTGATCGATATGGAAGCGGGAGCATTGATGGAGATGCTCTTCCAGCTTCCAATGCAGTTTGGCATCCCTGATCTGCTGTATTTCGAAGAAATTGAACCGGACAGTCCGGGTCTTGAGGAGTTGGGCTTGCTGGTCATGGAGGTCAGCGGCGACTTCGTGGCGTATGCCCAGCAGCTGCCAGGCCAGCACAACCACCTGCTTCCTGCGAAAAACGGCCCCAAGCCCAGTCTCAATGACTACTTGGCACTGGCGCTTGCGAAGCAGGAAACCTGCACCTTGCTCACCGGCGACACCAATTTGCGGATTGTTGCCAACAAGGAGCTGGTGAACATCATGGGCACCATCGGGCTGCTGTGCGCCATGATCGAGAACCAACTGCTAACAGTCGACGACGGCTGCAATGGCCGGAAGCCGAAAAAGCACTTAACGCGCTGCGCTGATCAGGTTCTGGTACAATCAAGTCCGGCCCCATCAGCATCTGGATAGCTGGACGCCACAGGATGCTTGGCAAGGTCAAAATCCTTATCTGCGCATACAAAAATCTGTGCTGTTTTTCTCAGCATGGGACAGTCTGCTGACAGGACATCACATCTGCCGATAGCTATTTGAAAAATGATTGGCTTCATCGCATCGGATCGTTGTCCGTACTTTGTCATGGCTGATCATTGCCAAAAGCAAAAAAACGGAATGTGAATGTCAAAAACTTGAGTCTGACAGTTCTGATTTTCGGATCAACCGGTCATTTATTCGACAAAACGACCGCCTTGTTTTTCATGAGATTAATGGTAGATGCGTGGCTCAATATCAAGATGAACACCAAAACGATCCAGTACACAACTCTGTACATATCCGGCCCAGTCCAGAACCTCATGGAGTGTATTCTGACCAGGGCGGTTATTCACGACCACTAGTGCGTGCTGGTTCGAGCAGCCTACCCCTTCCCTCGATTGACCTTTCAGCCCACACCGCTCAATCAGCCAACCTGCCGCTAGTTTGGCATGCCCAGACGCATCGGGGAAATACATCAGATCCGGTTCGTGCCGCAGTATCTCCTCAAGCTGTTCGTTCGAAACAACGGGATTCTGAAAAAATGAGCCTGCATTTGGTAGAACCGCTGGATCAACCAGCTTGCGCTGGCGCATGCTTCGAACAGCCTGGGCGACATCGACAGGAGATGGTTGCCGGCAACCACGTGCCTCAAGTTCGGCACGAATTCCGGCATAGCTCAGATTGAGGTGCGGCTGACGCCATAGTCGCAAACGCAGGGCACTGATCAGCCATCTATCCTGTTCTTTGTGCTTGAAGATACTGCTGCGGTACGCAAGCTGGCAATCCATGGCACTTCGATTCATCACCGTACCATTATCGAGGTCAACCAAACGCACAGAGTCAAGAACATCCTTTACTTCAACACCATAAGCGCCAATATTCTGAATCGGAGCTGCACCGGCCCAACCCGGAATTTCAACAAGGTTTTCCAAACCATACCAGCCCTGTTCTAGGCAGTACCAGACTAGATCATTCCAGGATTCCCCTGCGCCCACCTCAATCAGTATCGATTCGGCATTTTGCTCACACGCTACAATTCCTTTTATCAGGGGGATCAGCACAGGCTGGGTCAGTTCTGCAGGCAGCAGGATGTTGCTCCCTCCGGATAAGACAAGCCAAGGGCGCTTACGATCAGCGCAGAGCGCAGATGCCTCCGCTTCGCTATGAATCTCAACCACTTCATTAGCCTGAACACGTAACGCCAGAGTTGTACGATGGGAAAGATCAAACATGCTTAAGTGCCTGAACCAAACGCTCAGCCTGATCAATGACTCGGTTGAAGTCCTCAGGACCACCGTAATAAGGGTCCGCCACTTCTTCAGCCGGAGAAACTGCCAAATTCATCACCAGATGCAGGCGTTCGTGAAGCCTTTCTGGCAAATGACTGCGAAGATACTGCAGATTGCGACGATCCATCGGCAAAATGAGATCAAAGAGTTCAAGATCAAGAGTGTCGATTGGGGTAGCCCGATGCAGACGCAAGTCATAGCCCCGTGTCATGGCAATATCGACAGCTCGTGGATCTGCACTTTCCCCGTAATGAGTGTCAAGAATTGCGGCCGACTGAACATGCATCAGTTCACCAAGATGGGTACGACAAACATATTCAAAAATGGGCGAACGGCAAATATTGCCAAGACAGACAAAAAGCAGCGACCGGCTCATCGCATTTCCCCGAAGTGACGACGAACCCGAATCAGATCCGCTTCGGTATCAACGCCTCCACCAGGCATCGGACAACAGGCCTTGTCGACGTGAATCCGGTGTCCTTTTTGCAGAGCTCGCAACTGCTCGAGATATTCAGTCTGTTCAAGGCGAACAGGCGTACTACGGACAAACTCGCGTAAAAAACCAACCCGGTAAGCATAAAGACCAATATGCCGCAGAAATCCCGCCTTGTGCGGAAATGGCTGATCAGGATTCATGGCACTGCTGCGATCCCAAGGAATCGGTGCCCGACTGAAGTACAACGCATAGCCATGATCATCAACAACAACCTTGACGGTATTCGGATCAAGCACCCGAGCCCATTCGTCAATCGGTTCGGCCAGCGTTGCAATGACTGCATCATGGATACGCGCCAGATTTGCAGCGACCTGATTAATCAATGGGGCCGGCAAAAGCGGCTCATCTCCCTGTACATTGACGACACAAATGTCATCGGACCAACCTGCCAGATCAGCCACTTCAGCAATTCGGTCGGTACCCGATGCATGATCAGCCCGGGTCAGAACTGCTTCAGCACCAATTTCATGGGCCACTTCCATGATCCGTATATCATCGGTTGCGATAATAACCCGTTCCGCCCCACTTTCCATGGCCCGATCATGGACGTGCGCCAGCATTGGTCTTCCGGCGATCAGACAGAGCGGCTTTCCGGGGAGCCGAGAGGATGCGTACCGCGCTGGTATAACCACATGAAATCTGGACGTCATGATGACTGTTCCGGTACGGGAAGGACAGGTCGAGCTTCTTCCGGCAGCATCACCGGAATTCCGTCACGAATCGGAAACGCAAGCATGCAAGCCACACAAACCAGCTCATGGGCATTGGCATCATGACGCAGACCACTCTTACATACCGGACAGGCAAGCAATGGCAACAGACGTTTATCCAGCATTGGGGTGCCTCCATGTTTCAAGCCGGTTATCCAGATACCACCAGAAATCCAGTGATATCGCCGCTTCGACAGGCATATAGACACTACCCTGCGGAGCAATCTCCCGACATTTTACTGCATCTTTTTCCGTCATGAGCACCGGTTTGTCAATTTCAATGAAATCAGCTGTTGAATATGGATGATGATCTGGAAAGGGATACTCCTCTACCTCATAGCCTAGGTCACGCAACTGCATGAAAAATCGTGCAGGATTTCCAACACCAGCAACAGCGGCAATACGGGCCGGTGGCGACGGAAAACACAAAGGATCACCTGGACGAACCGATCGCAGTGGCAGTTGCCTGAGAACCATCAGACTGGCATCAGGCCAGCAGGCATTGGGTGTACCATGAATCACCAGTTGCAACTGTTTTTCCCGCAAACGCGAGGCAGGTTCCCGTAAGGGCCCAACCGGCAGGCAATGACCATTGCCCAAAAGACGCTGACCATCCAAAACAACAACCTCAAGCTGGCGATTCATGGCTAAATGCTGCAAGCCATCATCACTCAGAACGATATCTAGTTGCGGACAGTCCTGTAACAGTCGTTGCACCACCTTGACCCGATCAACACCCACATAGACTGGAACACCCAGCCGGTTTGCCAGGAGAAGGGGCTCATCACCACACAGATGCGCCTGCTGCCCTTGTACAGGCCGGGGATCACTTCGCTCGCTGGCATACCCACGGCTGACAATCCCTGGATGCCAGCCTCTTGCCTGCAAATGCCGGCAGAGTGCTTCCACCACAGGAGTTTTTCCGGTACCTCCGACACTGATATTGCCGACCACAATCACGGGTACAGGCAAGTCAACCCTCCTGATCCATCCTCGGGCATAAGCCAGGCGACGTCCCGCTACAACCATGCGGTACAACCATTCAAGAGGGATCAGAACACGCAGAATTCCAGGAGACCCATACCATCGATTGAGGATAAAGGCACTCACGATGCGGATTCATCCAGCTCTGAAAAATTGCGGCTGTGCATCTGGGCATACAGTCCATTCTGGCTCAGAAGATCGCGGTGCGTGCCCTGTTCTACGATACGCCCCTTTTCCATCACCAGAATCAGGTCAGCATTTTCAATGGTCGACAACCGATGAGCAATCACCAGTGTGGTACGGTTTTTCATGACTCGATCAAGCGCCTGCTGGATGTAGTATTCCGACTCGTTATCAAGGGCCGATGTTGCTTCATCCAGAATAAGTAACGGGGCATTTTTTAATAAGGCACGAGCAAGCGAAAGTCGCTGCCTCTGCCCACCGGACAACTGAATCCCATCCTGGCCAATAGGTGTATGGATCTGTTGTGGCAGCCTTTTGATAAAATCATCCGCATAGGCTAGACGACAGGCTTCATCAATATCCTGATCGGAACACTCCGCAAGTGCCCCGTAAGCAATATTTTCACGAACCGTACTGTTAAACAGCATGATCTTCTGATTGACGAGTGCGACATGGGCTCGCAAATAATCCAGGGCAAAATCCTGCAAGGGGACGCCATCCAGAAGAATTGTTCCTCGTGTTGGTGCATAGAACCTTGGCAATAACTGTACCAGCGTACTTTTGCCGGCACCGGATCGTCCAACCAGAGCAACCGTCTGACCTGCTTCAATCCGGAAGTTGATCTGCTCAAGGACAGTCTCTCCGCCTGGATAAGCAAAAAAAACATCTTGAAATTCCACCGAACCCTGAATTGATAACGGACGCAGGGTTCCATGATCCTCTTCCTCGTCAAGATCCAGCAAGACGAAAACCGACTGGGCGGCGGCGATACCACGCTGGACTTTCTGATTGACATCGGTCAAAGCCCGAACAGGTTTGGCCAGCAGGCCTGCGGCCGTAAAATAGGCAATAAATTCCCCTGCCGAGTGAAATCCTGTCTGTCCTGGCCCGAGTGCCAGCCAGACTACGGCAGCCATGCTCACCGCAATAATCATTTGAACGATGGGTGTGGACACCGAACTGGTTACAACCATTTTCATCGATTGGCGCAAATATTCCTTCGAGGCCAGATCAAAGCGGTTGCGTTCAAAGTTCTCGCCCCCAAAACTGCGAACCACTTGATAACCTTGAATTGTTTCATTGGTCACATGATTGATATCACCCATCGAAGCCTGAATCCGGTGGCTCAGTCTGCGAAAACGATCAGAAGCAATCTTAACGACTTTGCCAATCAACGGCCCCATCAACAGAATGAGCAAGGAGAGACGCCAGTTGTACCAGAACAGCACCGCAAGATAGGCAAGTGTCGTCAGCCCTTCACGAGCTAGGGCAATTACCGCTTCCGTGGCCGCTGACGTAACCTGCTCAACGTCATACATGATCTTTGCCGCAATACGCGCCGGGGAGTTTAGATGGTAATATTCGGCTGGAAGTCTGAGCAGTTTATCAAACATCTGGGTACGCAACTGATAGACAATATTGCGCGCGACCAACGAGATAAAGTAGTTTCCCAGAAAAGAACCCAGACCACGACCAAACACCAGTACAATGACCATCAGCGGAATAACCCAGCGGGCTCGCTGGTCATGGGATGTCAAGGCATCGGTAATGTACTTGATGATCTGTACAGCACCATTTTCTGAGGCAGCATTGATGACAAAGCCACCAATCCCGAGCAGAAAATAATGCCAGTATTGACGCGAATAGGCCAAGAGCCGACGTAGAACAACCGAACCAGGATAAGAAGCTGCATCAACGTCCATCAGGAGACCGGGTACTAATGCTAACATTGACAAATCCAAGTCTTCCGGCTGCATCCATTACGGTCACCACCGACTGATTGGCACTGGCACCATCGGCAGCAATAACAAAATCCATTTTCCGGTTGCCACCACTGGCCTGATTGATAGCCGCCTGCAGATCCGTTTCATCGGTGCCGTGTACGGCTACTCCGTTAACGGTATAGTGTCCACCCCGAGAAACCGTAACTTCGATCTGTTGCCCCTGCACCGGCGACTGCAGATCTCCTTTGGCCTGTGGCAAGGCCAGATGCAGCCTGCTAGCCTTGGTAAAACTGGTAGACAGCATAAAAAAGATGAGCAAAAACAACAAACAGTCAATCAGGGGTGTCAGATTGATCTCAAGTGGGTCTTGCATGGGGCGGCGGAATTTCATGAAACACTCCCCCCCGCCTCAACTTCGCGATCACCATGCACAATATCAACCAGTTTAATCGCCTGCTGTTCCATCTCAATCGTCATGGTACCAATACGTCGCATCAGGGTACGGTGCATGATGAGTGCAGGAATAGCCACCACCAGTCCACCGGCCGTTGTAACCAGCGCTTGAGAAATACCAGCAGCCAGCATGGAAGGATCGGCATTGCCATGCGATGTGATGCTCATGAAGGTTTGAATAATGCCAAAAACAGTACCCATCAGCCCCAACAGCGGCGATATGACGGCAATGGTCCCGAGCAAGGTCATATAGTGTTCCATATCATGCACAACCCTGCTGGCTGCTTCCTCAATGGCTTCCTTCATGATTTCTCTGCCGTGCTTGGAATTGACCAAGCCGGCGGCAAAGATTTCACCGAGCGGCGATTCGGACCGAATGACCTTAAGCTTTTGAGCATCCAGCTGACCGCTCTTGATCCAGTTCCAGACCTTAATCAACAGATCATCTGGAGCAATCTTGTTACGACGCAAGGTCCACAACCGTTCAATACTGATCGCCAAGGCAATGATCGAGACCAGAACAATGGGCACCATGGCCCAACCACCTGCTTTAATCAATTCCCACACGTGCATATTCTCCGTCAGTTGCGTTCCAAGGTTGAAGAAACCAGAACTCCATCACACATGGTCATGACACGATGTGCCCTGGCTGCCAGTGCTGCTTCGTGGGTGACCACAACAAAACTGGTCTGCAAGGTCTGATTCAGTTCAAACATCAGACTACGCACCCTTTCAGCATTCTGTTGATCCAGATTGCCGGTTGGCTCATCCGCAAGTACAACAGCAGGCTTGCTGACCAAAGCCCTGGCTAATGCCACACGTTGCCGTTCTCCTCCTGAAAGTTCAGGCGGCTTATGCCGGACACGAGCACTCAGCCCAACCGCTTCAAGCATTTCACCGGCCTGAACTGATGCCATGCGCGGTGATACACCACGAATCAGCAAGGGCATGGCAACATTCTCCAGAGCGGTAAACTCAGGAAGCAGATGATGAAACTGGTAAACAAAGCCTAGATGCAAGTTGCGCAATCTGCCACGGTCTCGCTCATTTAGACGACTGAACGGCTGCCCCATCAGGATAATTTCCCCCTGGGTCGGTTGCGCCAGCCCACCGAGAATATGCAGTAAGGTGGATTTTCCTGAACCCGAACTACCAACAATAGCCAGGAACTCACCCGTATGCACGTCCAGATCAATTCCCTGCAGCACGTCAACCGGACTGGCTAACTCGACAAAGGTCTGCCGGACATTCCGGGCTTTCAAAACAGACTCATTCATAGCGCAAAGCCTCTGCAGGCTGAACCGCAGCTGCACGCCGGGCAGGGTACAGGGTTGCAAGGAAACTGAGGGCTAGGGCAAGTCCTGCCACCCATAAAACATCATTCCATTCCAGCCGTGAAGGCAGATAATCAACAAAATAGGCAGCAAACAGATCCAGCCCAAAAAGTCGCTGTACCGCAGCAACCAGTGGGCTCACGGTCAGCGAGAGAATCACACCAAGCACAACACCCGCCAAGGTACCACCGACACCAATTACAGCACCCTGAACGGTAAAAATCTGCTGAATCAGGGCCGGTGAAGCTCCTTGGGTACGCAGGATGGCAATATCAGCTTTTTTGTCCGTTACGACCATTACCAGACTGGAAACAATATTGAACGCAGCAACTGCAATAATTAAAAACAGCAACAATCCCATCATGGTCTTTTCCATACGAATGGCACTAAAAAGATTGCCCTGAGTATCCTCCCAGGTACTGCCATAAAAATTATCATCCAGATGTCCAAGAATCTTTCGGGTAATGCGCGGAGCCTGAAACAGATCTTTGAGCTTCAGACGTACTCCCTGAGCCAGACCGAGCTGATGCAGCATCCGACCGGCATCACCTAGATGCACGTACGCCAGAGAGTTATCCAGTTCAGCACCAACTTTAAAAATACCAACCACGGTAAAACGACGAAAGCGCGGAATAACTCCAGCCGGTGATGGGGATGTCTCCGGTAACACCAGCATGATCTGATCCCCGTTGTGTACCCCAAGAGACTCCGCAATACCCTGACCAATCACGATCGCGAAACTGCCATCACGCAGGGAGTCGAGCGAGCCCGACACCATGGCATTGGCAATGATGGATACCTTTCTTTCCTCATCAGGAAGAATTCCGCTGACCATAACCCCGGACACATTACCGGAAGCGGTCAACATGCCTTGCATCTGGGAAAAAGGAGCAGCCGCGATAACACCTGGTTGCCGTTCTGCCAGACTCACCAGATCCTGCCAGCGTTTTACGGGCTGATAGGCATTGATGGTCGCCTGCGGAACCATACCCAGAATACGGGTTCGCAGTTCATGATCGAAGCCGTTCATCACCGAAAGCACCGTAATCATAACGGCAACCCCAAGGGTCAACCCAAGGATCGAAGTCAGCGTAATAAACGATATAAAATGGTTACGACGTTTGGCACGGGTATAACGCAGGCCAATAAACAGGGACACAGGCAAGAACATGAGCTAATCTATTCCTTATTACAGTGTATTTGCATGTCGTTATGAATCCAAAAACCTTTTATGTCGCGTCAGCCCGGGAGCGCCGACAACTGTTGAGGAGCCGGGTCGGGAACATACGGGTCCAATGCACGATCCTTGAGCCCGATTGCATTCATCTTGACCCTTATGATCCATCCCTGCACCTGTCCAACGGCATGGAATTGATGCAGAATCTCGCCGGTGTCGAAGTTGAACTTAGACACCTGACGCGACTGCTTGCCTTGGAAGAGTCACGCCCCCTTCTGCATTACCTGCAACTTCTGGATAAAAAAATCCAGCTGATTGCTCAAGCCATCGTACCAGAAGTCACCCAGTCACCGATCGAGTTGATCAACATCAGCGAGGGTGGTCTGCGTCTTTCTCATCCCTTGGCACTATCCGTGGGCACTGTACTTCATCTTCTCCTGCAAGGTCGTGATTCCGGAATATTGATCAGCTCCATTGGCGAGGTTGTCCACTTATCCAGCGCAGAAGACCAGCACACACTCGGCATCCGCTTTACCGCACTCAGAGAAGTTGATCGCCAGACAATTTGTCGTCTGGTTATTCGCCAAGGACTGGAACAGCAATCCAAGGTGCATCATAATAAAGCAGATCGGGAGAAAATGTCATGAACTTCATTTCGTTCCACCACCTCTTTTCAAGAGTTTTAATCGTAACTTTACTCTTTTCCTCGTTCCTCACTTTTGCCATGGAGCTACCTCAGCATGGTATGTCAAAAAGCAGGGTGTTGCAGGAGTTTGGTTCACCTACCCGAAAACTGCCCGCTGTTGGACAACCACCAATCAGCCGCTGGGTCTATGCCGACTATATTGTTTATTTTCAGGATGGCTACGTGATTAATGCCGTACTGACACACGACCCCGCTTCGCACTGAATCATCCCATGCTGATTATTGGACATCGAGGTGCCCGGGGGGAAGCCCCGGAAAATACCCTGAGCGGATTTAATTATTTGCGCCATACCGGTATTCTGCGTGTGGAACTGGATATTCAGGTCGCAGCTGATGGTGAACTAGCGGTCATTCATGACCGCAACACGTTTCGAACCACCGGACATGATGCCCCTGTTGCCAAACAAAGCCTGCATCAACTTGCATCGCTCAATGCCTGCCATGCCCTCTTTCCGCAGTGGCCCGAGTCAGATGGTATTCCGGGGCTCATTGACGTCATGCGTACGTTACAGGATTTCGAGCATATCCAGTTTGAGGTCAAGGCCGAGCATAGCCATGAGATTGAAGCGGTCATTGCTCAGCTTCCTCACCTGATTGAACACTTTGATCTGGTTGAGCGCTGTATTTCGACCTCCTTTAACCCGCTTTATCTTCAGGCTCTGCGACAAGACGCCCCCCATATTCGCCGAGGCCTGCTGATTGAAAAAAATCGTTACCCTACAAAGGATGGGGTATCACTTGCCCGACATCTCGGTTGTGTCAGTATTGGTCCACACCAGGAACTTTGCACTGCTGAACTGGTTGAAATGGCTCATGAAGCGCGTCTGATGGTTTCTACCTGGACCGTCAATAATCCTGAACGCATGCGCGAACTGAATCAGCTCGGCATACATTCCATCATTACCGACTTTCCGTGTCTTGCGCAGCAGGAACAGGGTGTTTCAAGGTCGTGATTTCCTGTATACCCGGAAAGCGAGCACCCTGATAACGCACCCTGAGAATCTGGCGTTGCATATTCCTCAGACTCCCGAAGGGCAGATCAGTGACCACCAGATTAACTGCCCAATCAGGAACAACGCCACCTGGCAAGCCAAAACCAGTAAACGTAACCGCAACCCGCCCATCCTGTTCAGGCGTAAACACCCATTCCGTAGTCATCTTGGGCATACGGACACATCCTTGGGACAAGCCCTCCCCCCCATCAACAGTATCACTGTGGACAGTTACAACACCTGTTTTCATATCCTGTCTAAACGTGGTATGCAACCATGCATCCCGATCCCGAAATGGCCACGGGGAATGCAACTGCATATAAACATTGAAATCTTGATCATCAATGGTCTGGGTAATCGTAACCCGTTTGATGCGGTGCATCCATACCGGTATGTTTTCCGTATCCTGAACAAGCGCCACCAATGACTGCAGCCGGGCATGGACCTTCATCTGCCCCCTAAAGGCCATAACATTGGTGCCCAGCATAGGTCGCACATCAATGCGAATGCCATCCTGATCGACCACTTGCTGCCAGGGACCAATAGGTTGATCCCATGAAGCCGATGCGGGCAAAACGGATATACAAAACAGAAAAACAGCTAACAAACCATAAAGACGCATACTGTACATCCGAAGTTCATTCGTTGACATCATCGACTTATATGGCTTCGATGGTCAAGTCACGTTATACAACAGAACTGTATCGGGATTATTGATGAGCGAAGAGATAGACATAGAGATTCGTTTGCAGAACTCCCTTAATTGTAAGGACCTGATCCGGATGCCCGTCAGGGATCTCGAAGGAGTTACTGATCAACAAACTTCCCTTGTGTCCCTGCTGACTGAACTGGTCGCCAAGCTCTCGCATGGGCTCAGGGGATAAAAAACAATAAATTACGTCAGCCTGATTGATGGGGGCCTGCCAAAAACTGCTGCGAAAAATCTCAACATTGGCGCAATCCCGACATCGCCATTGTGCCAACAGCCAAGGAATCAGCGCCAACTCAAATCCCTTGAAACCCCAACCTGGGTATCGTTTTGATAAATAAGCTAATACCCGCCCATCACCGCAACCCAGATCAAAAAAAACACCCTGATTTTGCGGCATTAGTGTAGCAAGTACGGTCAGTACCTCATAAGAAGAAAAATACAAGGGAACCCGATCACGATCTGTACGACCCTGCACCAAAAAAACAACCAGAGCCATCAACCCATACCCCATTGGCGAAATCGGATACAACAGGGCAATACTGCAAAACAGGCTAAGGAGCAGATGCATCCCCAGCCATGATCGCGGACCCGGCCGACGTATCCACCAATAAACCAGCAAGAGAATAATCTGAACAAGACCTGAAATGAATTGGGGAAACCGACTCCCAAAGCTAAGCAGCACAATCCAGACAGGTACACGAGTCACAGCCTGGATGAGCAGGATACGCCATAACACAACTAGAGTTTGCCGTTTTGTAACTGGTCCAGGGTCACACCCTGCTGGGTATCACCCATGCCAGAAAAAATCCCCGTCTCAGTGCTGCCATTCAACACGGTAATGCTAATGCGACGGTTTACCGGGTCAAAGACATTATCGGGATCATAAGGGACAGCATCGGCAAGACCAACAACCCTCAAAACCTTGTCCGGCTGCATCCCTCCGGCCAGCAGTTCACGGCGACAGGCATTGGCCCGATCCGAGGAAAGCTCCCAATTGCTGTACCCCAAACCCTGAATACTGCCGGCATAGGGCGCTGCATCCGTATGACCCGCAATGCTGATGCGATTAGGTACATTGTTAAGAAGACGGCCAATTTCATGCAACAAACTGACCGAATAGGGCTCAAGACGAGGAGAGCCGCTAGAAAACATCGGGCGGTTTTTCTTGTCCATGATCTGTATGCGCAGTCCTTCAGGAGTCATGCTGAGCTTGATCTGATCTTTCAGCTTGAGCAGATCCGGATTAGCCTGAATGACCTGTTCAATTTTCATCTCCAATTCCTGAAGTTGCTGCTTTTCCAGATGCTTCTGCTCCTCGGTCATGGTTTTTTTCTGGTTCTGAGCTGCCTGCGCCTGCTTGATTTTGGAACTATTATCGGACTCAACTGCTTCCGGAGCCTTGTTACCGTGGGTATTGGGAACTTCCTTGACCTTTTTACTGGAATCTCCGGTCGGCCTTGAAAGATCAGCACCGCCACCATCCATAATACTTTCCCGGTTCCCTGTGCCATTGGTGTTAAAGAGTGCTGCTTGGACAGTCGTGGAAAAGTATTCTGAAATACCACGCAATTTCGCTTGATTGACGGAAGAAAGCAGCCACATGAGCAGAAAAAAGGCCATCATGGCAGTCACAAAGTCAGCATAGGCAATTTTCCATGCGCCACCGTGATGACCGTGACCACCCTTTTTGATTTTCTTGACAATAATCGGTCGTTGCGCGTCGATTCCCATGATTCAGGTCCTTATCTTACTTGCTACGCGCCTGTTTAACATGCTCTTCAAGCTCGGCAAATGATGGACGATCCGGAGAAAACAGAGCCTTACGGCCAAATTCAACACAGGCCTGCGGAGCAGCCCCATTGACGCTGGCCATAAGAATCATCTTGATGCTTTTGTAAATTACGGCTTCATCCTCAAGACGGTGAGTCATTGCTGAGGCAATCGGTGCCACAAAACCATAAGAAAGCAGAATACCCAGAAAGGTACCAACCAGAGCATGGGCAATCAGAATACCCAGTTGGCTCGGTGGCAGAAAAAGCGACTCCATCACATGGACAACACCCATAACGGCCGCAACAATCCCGAAGGCCGGCATGCCGTCAGCGAGACCCTGAACTGCAGAAATTGGCGCATGGCCTTCGGTATGATGGGTATCAATTTCAAGGTCCATCAGATTTTCCATTTCCATGGGATTAATGTTGCCACTGACCATCATGCGCAAATAATCGGAAATAAAATCCACAACGTGGTGATCCGCCAGAATCTTCGGATATTTTGAGAAAATCGGGCTGGCATGCGTATCCTCGATATCCGCTTCAATCGACATCAGCCCTTCCTTACGGGCCTTGGAGAGGATCTCGAACAGGAGAGCAAAGAGTTCCATATACAAATCCTTGCCGAACTTGCCTCCCTTAAATACCGCTGGGACAGCCTTGGCAGCACCCTTCATTGGTTTGCCACCATTGCCACCCATAAAGGCACCAAAAGCACCACCAAAGATCATGACCAGTTCCAGTGGCTGAAACAGTGCCGCCAGATGCCCACCACCCATGGCATAGGCTCCGAAGATACTAAGCACAGTCAACACATAGCCAATGATCATAAACATGCCGGATCTCCGAATATCGAGCAACCTAGTTAATGTAGAACAAAAAAGGAAGTTTGCATCGTACCTAATAGCGGACTCATAGAAATAACATGTGTTTCAGACTTTAACTGTCCAGCCAATTTCCAGATACCTGCTTACTTGGCCTGTAGATTATCAGTTTGTGCCGTAATCTGCGCCACCATAACCTCCAACCTCTCACATGCCTGCCTATCCATATCTGCTTGGAGTATCGACAAATCTCATGAGTACGACCGCATGAGGCACATGACCTTTTAGGAAGAAACCGTCTGGATGTACCGGTTGCCAATCGGACTTAAGCACTGGGACATCAAAAGATATGGCAAGGCTATGCCCAACGACACCTGACCCAAAAAATCGCAATCAAAAAGACTGATCCGTCAATGGAATCCATGCATCATTCTTCATAGAAAAATAGCTATAACACACAGATATAAAGAGCAAATATTTTTTGGTCAGGATAGCCTAAAATAAATCTAAACTGCATAGGGACACAGCGGATTGTGGTGTAGCTATTTCCGCCCTGTTGTCGTGCTGCAAAAAAAGAGGGCCGGACCATTTCGATCCAGCCCCAAAAAAGTATTGGTCGGGGTGAGAGGATTTGAACCTCCGACCACCTGCACCCCATGCAGGTGCGCTACCAGGCTGCGCTACACCCCGAACGAGGGCGGTATCATAGCTGAACCAAATCCATATTCCAAGAGCAATCAACCAATTTTAAATAATTGACTCAAAGTGCCAATATTTCCACAATCTGCTCAAGATCAACCAGCATGTTATGAATCAGCACAGGAACCATATCAACATCATCGACAACCATTGTCTGCACTGGAATCCGGGCGGCATGTGAAGCTGACTGCACCACTTCCTGCTGCTTCTGTTCGCCCAGTTTCAAGCGAGCACCACCAATGGTATAACCCTGCTCGTAAAGGAGACCACGAATCTGACGAATCATCAGCACATCCTGACGCTGATAGTAACGCCGATTTCCCCTTCGTTTCACAGGCTTGAGTTGGTTAAACTCCTGCTCCCAGTAACGCAGTACATGAGGTTTAACGTCACACAACTCACTGACTTCGCCGATTGTAAAATAGCGCTTGCTCGGAATGTCCGGCAAAAGCGCATTATTCCCCGGTTCCAGCATACATTTCCACTCTTTGCTTCAGCTTCTGTCCCGGACGGAAAGTCACAACCCGACGGGCAGTAATTGGAATCTCTTCGCCCGTTTTGGGATTACGACCAGGGCGCTGCCTTTTGTCACGCAGTTCAAAATTGCCAAATCCCGACAATTTAATTGGGACATTCTCTTCAAGTGCCTGAGCCATTTCTTCAAAGAAAAGCTCAACCATTTCCTTGGCCTCACGCTTATTAATACCAACCTCATTAAAAAGGTGATCTGCCATATCTGCTTTGGTTAAGGTTGCCATTCTACCACCCTATTTCTGTACTTGTCACAAGATCAACTATGATCAGTGTAGCACTGACCTTCTCTAACTGCGTAATTGCGCACCACAATTTAAGGAAACTGCCTCAAGAACCTGTTGCGACCACTGCTGTACTTCAACATCCGACAAGGTTCGATCCTGAGCCTGCCAGACCAGTGCCCATGCCATGCTCCTGTGTCCCTCAGGAAGCCCCCTGCCCTGGTAGACATCAAAAAGTTCAATCGAGACCAGAAGATCACCAGCATGGTCACGCATGATCTTTAAAAGATCTGCAGCAGCGATAGCTTGATCAACCACCAGGGCAAAATCACGACGTACCGCTGGAAAACGCGACAAGGGTTTGGCTCTGGGTCGAGTACAGGACAACACTGCCGCCATGTCCAGCTCAAACAGCCATATTGGTCCGCCTACATCAAAGATCTGCTCAAGATCAGGATGCAATCGTCCAAACAACCCTACCGGTTCTTTGCCCAGAATGACCTCGGCTGATTGTCCTGGGTGCAAGGCCGGATGTGTAGCTTTAATCACTTGGCCATCAGGCAACAAGGTTTCCACAACCCCTTTGAGATCATAAAAATCATGAACCACTTTGGGATCTGTTGACCATCCGGACGCAAAACGGGGACCACACATTACACCCGCAAGGCGTTGCTCTTGCCTAAGTCCATCCAGACTGGGCACAAAGCGCAATCCGGACTCAAAGAGTCTGAGACGATCCTGCTGACGATTCTGGTTAAACTGAACTGTTGCGAGCAGGCCCGGCCAGAGGCTCGTGCGCATCACGGCCATATCTTGACTCATCGGGTTGGCAAGAGCCAATGGCTCCAAACCCGGATTGACAGCCTGCTGCAATCGTCGATCTTGAAAACTGAAGGTCATGACTTCCTGAAAGCCCAAGGCCACCAACCGCTGCAAAACATGGGACAAGGATCGCTGCTGATCCGAAGCCATACCCAGTTCCAGACGTGATTGCGGGCGGCGAACGGGCAGATTCTGGTACCCATACACCCGCGCCAGTTCCTCAATAAGATCCACTTCCTCCTGCAGATCAAAACGCCATGATGGAGCTTCGATCTGCCAATTGCCCTGATCTTTGTGAACCTGCATGCCGAGACGGCTCAAGGTTGTTTCGATCAAGACAGGCTCAAGTTCAATCCCCAACATCCTGCTGACCTGTGAAGGACGCAGGGAGATTCGGGCGGCCTTAGGCAAAAGTGCATTTTGTTCAGCAATCCGGACGGGTCCAGCTTGTCCACCACAGATCTCAAGAACCAGTTGCGAAGCACGATGCATGGCTCGCTCTGGCAAACAGGGATCCACACCCCGTTCAAATCGATGTGCACTGTCGGTACTCACTCCCAGCGAACGAGCCTTACCGGCAATGGCAGCAGGAGTGAAATGAGCCGCTTCCAGAATAATCGAGCCAGTCTGTTCATGCACCCCGGAGTCGCGCCCCCCGATAATACCGGCAACGGCCAGCACGTTTCGGGAATCGGCAATGACCATAGAATCAGGCTCAAGACTCCAGGTCTGTCCATTCAGGGCATGAAAGGACTCCCCGGAACGGGCCTGACGAACCAGCAAATCACCCTGGATCAGATCCGCATCAAAGGCATGCATGGGCTGACCAAGTTCCAGCATGACATAATTGGTTATATCCACCACCGGATGAATCAGACGTATCCCAGAACGTTCCAGCCGCTCACGCATCCAGGCCGGTGTCTGAGCACCCTGATTGATGCCTCGGATGGTTCGGGCCAGATAGCGCGGACATCCCGCTGCTTCCAGTTGAACTTCGGGGATGTCGTCAATGGCAGCAGCAACCATGATCGATTCTGGCTGCAGCAAGGTCGTCTGTGCCAGCACCGATACTTCACGAGCCAGCCCAAGGAGACTTAAACAATCACCTCGATTAGGCGTAATACCCAATTCGATGATGGCATCATCAAGATGCAGATAATCAATCAGCAGCTGGCCAGGCTTCGCATCAGCACCAAGTTCCAGCAACCCCGCCCGGTCTTCGGAAAGCCCCAGTTCATCAGCACCGCACAGCATGCCTCGAGACAGCACGCCACGGACTTTGGCTTCTCGAATCGTTAAGCCTGGCAGCACTGCTCCTGGTCGGGCCAAAGGCACATGCACCCCTGGACGCACGTTGGCAGCACCACAGACAATCTGCCGAAGTTCTGCCTCTCCGTCATCAACCATGACCACATTAAGGCGGTCAGCATCCGGATGCTTTTCAACCTGAACGACAAGGGCAACCACAACCTCGGAGAAAGATCCATCCAGACGTTTCCAGACATCGACTTCCAGTCCAGCCATGGTCAGGGCCTCACTCAGACGAGGTGCATCCCAGGCCACATCCACCATGCTTCTCAGCCACCGTTCACTGAACTGCATTTGTATTATCCTTAAGGCAAAGGTTCCGGCTCAGGCAAACTGGCGCAGGAAACGGATATCGTTTTCAAAAAACAGGCGCAAATCCTGTACGCTGTAACTCAGCATGGCCAGTCGTTCGACCCCCATACCAAAGGCGAATCCGCTATAACGCTCCGGATCCACCCTACCATGCTGCAAGACGCGAGGATGAACCATGCCACAGCCACCAATTTCCAGCCATCCGGTCTGTTTGCAGACGCGGCAACCATGCCCCTGGCAGTGAACGCAGGCAACATCTATTTCAGCGGAGGGCTCCGTGAAGGGAAAATAGGAGGGACGAAAGCGGACAGCGACCTCCTGCTCAAAATAGCGAGCGAGAAAATCAGCAATCACACCCTTCAAATCAGCAAAGCTGACATCCTCATCCACCAACAAGCCTTCAACCTGATGAAACATCGGGCTATGGGTCATGTCGGAATCACAGCGGTAGACACGTCCCGGACAAATGATCCGAAATGGCGGCTTGCCTTGCTCCATCGTACGAATCTGTACCGGTGAGGTATGGGTCCGCAACAGGGTATGGGCATCAAAATAAAAAGTATCATGCATGGCTCGCGCCGGATGATGAGCCGGAATATTAAGCGCTTCAAAATTATGAAAATCATCTTCGACTTCAGGTCCATCGGCAACATCAAAGCCGGCCTGGCGAAACATGTTCTCGATCCGCTCCAGAACACGGCGCACCGGATGCAAGGTGCCTGGTGCCTCCCTGCGTCCCGGCAAAGTGACATCAACGACTTCGCTGGCTAGTTTTTGCTGTCGTTCAAGCTGATCAAGATACAACCGTCGCTCTTCAAGCAATACGGCGACCTGCTCCCGCGCCGTATTGATCCGTGCTCCGGCCTGCGGACGTTCGGCAGGATCCAGTTGACCAAGGGTTTTCATGAGGTCGGTAAACT
This sequence comes from Pseudomonadota bacterium, assembly GCA_021804485.1. GTDB lineage: Bacteria > Pseudomonadota > Gammaproteobacteria > Pseudomonadales > Moraxellaceae > JAJXWR01. The sequence continues at coordinate 18,791 of JAJZHM010000003.1, forward strand.
GGCTTTTTTTTCCCAGATAAACCACACGTACCTGTTCAAGACTTTCCAGACTTTGAGCGGCTTCAATCGCGTGCTGCGCTTCCTGGACCAACTCCTGCAACGAATCCATGCCCTTTCCTTTCTCTCTCGTGACCATGAAAAAAGGGAAGGCTTACGTCTTCCCTTTTAGTACATCGCCTATATCACTTCTTTGTACAGCACTTCTATGTTTAGCACTTCGAGCCTTCGTGCATCAATTCAGGCAAGGAACTCAGGCCGCTGCGGCCAAAGCAACCTTAGCCTTCTCTGCTAACGCGGCAAAGGCTGCAGCGTCATGAACAGCAATATCTGCCAGCACACGACGGTCAACTTCAATGGCCGAACGCTTCAGACCATGAATCAACCGGCTGTAGGAAAGTCCATTCAGCCGCGCTGCTGCATTGATACGTGCAATCCAGAGCGTGCGGAACTGACGCTTACGCTGACGACGGTCACGGTAGGCATACTGCCCCGCTTTAATCACCGCTTGAAAAGCAACCCGGTAAACACGCGAACGTGCACCGTAATAGCCCTTGGCGCGATCGAGAATTTTCTTGTGACGACGATGCGCTGTTACTCCACGCTTAACTCTTGGCATGATTCACCCTCCCCATTAAGCGTACGGCAACAGGCGTGATACTTCACGCACATCACATTCGGCAACCATGGTTCTCGGGCGCAGCTGACGGATGCGCTTGGGAGATTTCTTGGTCAGGATATGGCGTTTGAACGCCTGCTTTCGCTTAAAGCCGTTTGCTGTCTTTTTGAAGCGCTTGGCTGCGCCTCGACAGGTCTTCATCTTGGACATGTCCAGTTACTCTCATTACGTTAATAAAACCCTTGCAACAGCAGTTTGACTGCGTCTGGGGGTAGAAGCAGCTGCAAGACTACTTCTTTTTCCTGGGGGCAATGACCATAACCAGCATCTTACCCTCCATTTTGGGGTGTTGTTCAATTACCCCAAATTCACTGAGATCTGCTTCAATACGCTGAAGCATCTTCATACCAAATTCCTGATGCGCCATTTCTCGCCCACGAAAACGCAGGGTCACCTTGGCCTTGTCTCCATCCTCAAGAAAACGAACCATGGATTTCAGCTTGACATGGTAATCAGCCTCTTCCGTACCCGGGCGGAGCTTGATTTCCTTGATCTGAACCTGATGTTGTTTCTTTCGCGCTTCTTTCTGCTTTTGCTTTTGTTCAAAGCGGAACTTGCCATAGTCCATGATCCGGCAAACAGGTGGCTCAGCATCAGCCACAATTTCCACCAGATCCAGCTCAACTTCCTCGGCAGCAGCCAGCGCTTCCCGAATGGAAACCACGCCAACCTGCTTTCCCTCAAAGTCAATCAATCGGACCGAACGTGCCGTAATCTCATCATTGATAAGCGGCTTCTTGTCACCTTTGGTTTGTTGCTGTTTTTCCACCTTGCCTCTGTTCACTCTGCATTTAAAGCGCCTTTTTCGGCAATTTCCGTGGTCAAGCGACGCACCAAGGTATCGATACTCATCTGTCCGAGATCTTTGCCCTCCCGAGTCCGCACGGCCACAGTACCCTGCTCAACTTCACGATCCCCACAGACAATCAGATAAGGAACACGCTGAAGTGTAAGCTCACGGATTTTAAGACCGATCTTTTCATTTCTCAAGTCTGTTGTGGTCCGTAAATCATATTTTTTCAATTCTTCTTCAACAGAACGCACATATTCGGCCTGTTGATCAGTAATATTGAGGATTGCCACCTGAACCGGAGCAAGCCAGAGCGGAAACCAGCCTGCATAATGTTCGATCAGGATGCCAATAAACCGCTCAAAAGAACCGAGTACGGCACGATGCAACATGACCGGCGTCTGCCGCTCACCCCGCTCGCTGATGTAGCTGGCACCAAGTCGCTCAGGCAGGAAGAAATCCAGCTGAATCGTACCACATTGCCAGAGACGTCCAAGGCAGTCTTTCAGGGTGAACTCGATCTTGGGACCATAGAATGCACCCTCACCCGGCTGTAGATCAAACCGAACATCCTGTGCTTGCAGAGCCCGTGTCAGAGCATCCTCGGCTTTGTCCCATAAGGCATCATCACCGACCCGCTTTTCAGGACGGGTGGACAACTTGTAAAGAATTTCTTCAAAACCGAAATCACGATAAACGTCACGCAGCAGCACAATGAAGTCACTGACTTCTTTCTGCATCTGATCCTGGGTACAGAAGATATGGGCATCATCCTGGGTAAATCCACGTACCCGCATGATGCCATGAAGGGCCCCCGAGGGCTCAAAACGGTGGCAGGATCCAAATTCAGCCAAACGCAGCGGCAGGTCTCGGTAAGAGCGTAATCCCTGGTTGAAAACCTGGACATGACATGGACAATTCATCGGCTTGATGACAAAATCCCGATCCTCTACCGAGGTCACATACATATTTTCCCGGTAATTATCCCAGTGCCCAGATTTGACCCAAAGTGATTTGTCAACAACCTGAGGAGTCCGGATCTCTTTATAATCGGTAGCCTGCAAGCGTTTGCGCATATAGTGCTCAATCGTCTGCCAGAGCGTCCAGCCGTGCGGATGCCAGAACACCGACCCGGGCGCTTCCTCCTGTACGTGGAACAAATCCAGCTGCCGACCGATCTTGCGGTGGTCACGCTTGCCCGCCTCTTCCAGACGATGAAGATAGGCTTCCAGATCTTTCTTGTTGGCCCAACATGTCCCATAGATGCGCTGCAACTGCGCCTGATCAGAGCGTCCTCGCCAGAATGCCCCAGCAACCTTAGTCAACTTGAAAGCCTTGAGAAAACCAGTCGAAGGCACATGCGGACCTCGACAAAGATCTTCAAAATCACCTTGCCGATAGAGTGATAAAGTCTCAGCTTCGGGGATGGAACGGATAATCTCGGCCTTGTACTGCTCGCCAAGATCCTCGAAATAAGTGATGGCCTCATTACGGGGCAGTACACGGCGGGTTACCGGCACATCAGCCTTGGCCAACCCGAGCATCGTAGCTTCAATCTTTTCCAGATCTTCGGGAGTAAACGGCCGCTCAAAGGCAAAATCATAGTAAAAACCATCTTCAATTACCGGCCCGATCGTAACCTGAGCCGCAGGAAACAACTGCTTGACTGCCATGGCGAGCAGATGCGCACAGGAGTGGCGTAACACCTCCAGACCAGCAGCATCCCGATCAGTAATGATTGCCAGATGCACATCGTGATCAATACAGTAACTGGTATCCACCAGTTGTCCATCAACAACAGCCGCAAGGGCTGATTTGGCCAGACTAACTGCGATGGACTGTGCAACCTGCCGAACAGTCACGGATTCCGGGAATGTGCGCTGCGATTCATCGGGCAATGTAACAACGGGCATGGTAACCAACCTTCTGCAAAATCATCTCAAGCCCAGCAGTATATGCGATCCGCAGGCAATTTTCAGCAAAAAGTGCTAACATACACGACCTTACAGTCTTGGGGAAGGGAGTACCTCTGCATGTCCTATCTGCACATTCTTGTTCTGGCCATTGTTCAGGGTCTAGCTGAACTTCTGCCGGTATCCAGTTCCGCGCATGTAATTCTGACCGAGAAATGGCTGGGTCTTGACCCCACCGCACCAAGCATGACTCTTTTGCTGGTCATGCTGCATACAGGCACCATGTTTGCCGTTATCTACTATTTCTGGAACAGTTGGAAGAACACCTACTTCAGTTCCAGGGAACAGTTTCGTATCCAGTTTACCCGTATTGTCGCAGCAACGGTTGCAACCGGCATTCTTGGGCTGGCTATGCTAAAAATCATCCCCCATGTGCTCGGAATCAAGGATCACTTCGAAATCGAACAAATCTTTGGCAATAGCCGCCTGATTGCTGGATCACTGGCCGCAGCCGGAATGCTGATTTTCGTTTCAGGTATCCAAAACATGCGCGCGCCATCCGAAGGCACGATGAATAATGGTCAGTCCATTTTGATTGGCCTGATTCAGGGATTATGCCTTCCCTTTCGAGGGTTCTCCCGTTCGGGAGCCACCATTTCCCTGGCACTTCTGATGAATATTGGGCGCCGCCAGGCAGAAGAATTCAGCTTTGCGCTTGCCGTGGTCCTAACACCAGCCGTGGTCGTACGGGAACTTTGGCGCGTACTCAAACACCCGCACCCTGACCTGATGACCGTCCTGACCCCGAGCCTAGCAGGAATGGTATTCAGTTTTTTTGCAGGACTTGTTGCCCTAAAGTGGTTGTCGCACTGGCTGGAACGCGGCAAATGGCACTACTTTGGGATCTATTGCCTGATCATGTCGGCAATCGTTTTTTTGAGTGCGCACTCCTAAACCTCCCCGCCCTCAGTTTGCAACTGCCGCTTACGCGGATCCATGAACCCATTAGGGTCTTAGGAAAGGGCGGAGGACACCGTCAAGTTAACTCATTCTAGGGAAAAATACCCTATTAACGATCACATAAGACCGCATTTTGTCCACATACATCGCGCTACTCGGCAAAGCGACGCCCCATCGACTCACGACCGTGTGTTGCTTTCAAAAGGCGGCGGCTGGGTCGGTAAGCCGCCGAATCGTCAGGGCGCAACGCTGCTCAATCAAGGTATTGATTTTCTCAACCACAGCATTGCCAGCAAAACTGTGTCCGGGGTCAGACTGGAGCGTGCGCGCCTTCGCTGGAAGTAACTTTGCCAATTCCAGAATGCGCCGTTTGGCCAGCGCCTTGGTAAAGCCCACGCCTTCTGCAAACTGCTCCCAATGCCGCGCCTGAACTTCGCTGAACTTGTATTTACTACCGATTTTCATCGCCATCTTCTGCGTCAGGGTTGGATACACCGCCGTCGACAGCGTATCGTAGAGCGGTGCCAGAACAGGGGCCTTGCCTGAGTACAGCAGCGAGAAGTTCTTGGCGTGCGCATCATGATTGCCAATCAGTGCATTAAAGATCACATAGTCGAGCAGTCGCAGAACCTGCGGCGCATTGGGGCGCGTCGAACTGCGTACCAGATCAAAACACTGCGCCAGATCCGGGCCACCTTCATTCTGGTATTTCATTTCCGGCACCACGCCCAGTGCTTGGCAAAAGTCCTCTTGATGAAGCCGTTGCCGGTGCCCCTGGGCATCGATCCGTCGATCGTAACGCTCAACCAGTAGAAAGGAGCGATCCAATACCTGGTGAACTTTTGTCTTTGCCGGTTTGATCTGCATGGCCTCAGCCAGTGCCATGCAAAATCCTTCGTTGATCACGCTGTCTTCAACAGCGTGGATGGCAGGCTTCAGGATGTGTGAGCTCGGCGTGCCATTGAGAGGCAGCCCGATGCGCACACCATCAAAAACCACTGGCAGCTTGTCTTGGGCGCCAGCCAAGGAAAGCCGCAAGCCGTCTTTGCCTGCCAGCATAGGACGATGCGGCAATTCATCAAGGATGTCAACGACTTCATCGTCGTTTACCCATTGAACGTCATCGCTGTGGGTCGGAACAGGCAAAGCTTGTCCCGGCTGAAGGAACGTCACGGCCCCAGCGCAGTCGCCGCCGATGTGGTCCAGCAGCGCAAAATCGTTCTGGCCAGACACCTGAAACTGCTGCGCAATCAGGCGGCGCATTTGCCCTTCGGGTAGAAGACCCGCAAAGAAGGGACGCGTTTTGCGATCATCGAACGGCTCCACTTGCAGGGGCAGTGAGGCGGACAAGGAAACGACGTCTTTGCGTGACAGCCAACCGGGTGCGTAGCAAAAGTTTAGCCGTCCATCGACCAGCGCCAACGTGCCGACACGATCTGCGAATAGCCTGACTTCCAGCTCATGCGCCATGATTGTCACCCTCGTGTCGATCATTGGCCACAGATGATGGCAATCCGCTCAACTGGATCTCTCCACCCAAGGCATCAATAACCCGCAGTACGTTTTCCAGCCGCAGGGTGGGCTTGCCTGCTTCAAGGTCGACGATGAAGCGCACCCCCACCCCAGCTGCCAGCGCCAACTGGGGCTGGGTCAGCCCCAGTTGCTTGCGAGCGGCACGTAGTGCATCGCCGAGTTGTTGCGGTGATCGAATGGGTGTCATGGCTTACTTTACTCAGTTTCCCGTTCGGGAAATTATGAACCAAAACCGGACTAAGCGCAAAGGATATTTCCCGTTCGGGAATGTCTGGTGTGGTTAGGGCATGATACGGTCTTATATTTCCCGAACGGGAATTAGTGTCTCTCTCGATTCCACATTGACACCCATTTCCACCCAATTTGGCGCGGATTTCATCAGGCTGCCAAACTCAAGCTCGGTATGCGTAGCTCCAATACCTATGAACTGATTTTCGAGAACTGCCGGATTCCGGCCGATCGTATTCTACGGGGGGCCAACTTGCCCCGTCAAAGTGATGTTTTTCCAGATCATTTGCACGTCGGGCATATTTTTCCAATCAGGTGCGTATGTCTGCTGCCAATATTCCTCAGATTAGCGTTGCCATGGGTTGCTACAGCGGGTGGCGCCTATGTGCCTACCATGGCTGATCTTGCCATAATGATACGTCAGCAAGATACGATTTTTTGGCCATTGTCCTGGTGGACGGTGACCAGCACGAGGGACCATTCTACGTCACCAAAACGTTCACTCAGGAGCCGGACTGGGCAGTAACCAGTCTCAACCTCGAGCTGAATGAGTTGCTGTCAAAGGCAGTGGCCGTAGAGGACTCAATGTAAGTGCATTCGAGACCAAAAAAAGAGACGCCCCCACAAGGGAGGCGTCGGGCCGGAGATGCGATCTCCGGTGGGGTTTATGGAAAGAATTATGACGATGGCCGTTGACATTGTCAATGTCGTTTTCAAAATGACAATTTTGGGTGATAGTGCATGCAGCGCGTGATCGCCTACATTGACAGCTTTAATCTTTATTTCGGGCTCAAGGACAAAAACTGGAAGAAATACTACTGGCTGGACCTTCCTGCCCTGGCTCATGCACTACTCAAACCAGACCAGCAACTGCTGGCAACACATTATTTCACCGCTCGCATTCGCCTCAAGGGCAACAACCATTCGGACATGCAACGTCAAACCACGTATCTGGAGCATTGGCCACTAAGAAAAGTCTTATTCTTCACTATGGGCATTATCTGCAAAAGAAACGCACATGTCGCAACTGTGGTGCCATTCCACTGGAAGCACAACGCCTAGGTCTGGAAAGTTACGCTTCCGATCTCAACCCTGTTGCCATCACCATCAACAAAGCGATGATTGATACCTCGCCCAAATTTGCTCGACGTCCTCCCATCAATCCAGTATGGAACCAACAGAAGGACGAGCAAAAAGCCATGGCCCGTTGTCCGCACGTTGTCATGGTGATCATTGCCAAAAGCAAAAAAAAAAAAAAAACGGAATGTGAATATCAAAAACTTGAGCCTGACAGTCCTGATTTTCGAATCAACCGTTCATTTTTTCAAAAAAATGACTGATAAAATTTCCTGTCCCATCATGCCTGCAAATGCTGCAGGATACGTAGGAATTCGGCGGGGTCTTTCTGCAAGACGCCATCCTGTTGCGGCTGTAGGGAGGCCATCCGACGCGAAAGGTAGAAACGCAAGGCAGCAATGACCCGCATCGGCTGCAGACAGCGAAGTTCCAACCCTGTTAACGGTAGCCGTTGCTGGTATGCGTGAAGAAATGCATCCGCCCGATCAGAATCGCATTGCCCATCGGGCCTACAACACCATTCATTAATGATAACCGCCAGCTCAAACAGGCGCACTTCGTATCCAGCCTCGTAAAAATCCAAAAGTGCACTGATTTGCCCGTGCTGCCAGAGCACATTGTCTCGAAAAAGGTCGGCATGAATCATTTGCCGAGGCAACGAGGATAGATCTGCCTGCCATTGCCGGTCAACGTCATTCGCCCAGAGTACAATGGTTAGCTCCTCTGGATTCAGCTTCGGCTGAAGTTCGGAAAAAACCCACTGACGCCATTCATGACCTTTTGCATGCGCCGAGCCATTCTTCCAAGTTGCCATAAGTTCGTGGAGCTGGGCAACAGTCTGACCAAGCTGGGTGACAGTCGCACAGCTTATATCCTGCTCATGCTGACCAGGCAACCAAGGCAAGATCGCTGCCGGCTTGTCCAGAAACCATCGAAAAAGGGCGCCATCCGGCTGAGGCAAAGGATCTGGAACCGGCAATCCATGCCCGGCCAGCGCATGCATCAACCCAAGATCATCCGCAACCCGAGCCGGACTGGCCTGTTCATAAAAGGTTAGTACCCACTCCCCGCGATCTGTCAATAGGCGGTAATTGGAATTCTGCACACCATGAAGGACGGGTTCCAAAGAACACACCGTTCCAAGACCCACGGGTTTCAGCCAGATCTCGACTTGCTCGGGCGTGCAGGGCGTATAGACCGACATCAGTCATAGGTCCTCAGCAAATGAAAAACACCTGAACCAACTGGTTCAATCATCTGCAGATCATGGACTCCAGCGGTTACCAAGGGACAGATACGACCTGGCTCATCAATTAGACGGGCACACAACAAACCCAGCAAGGGCATATGAGCGATCAGAATAACGTCCTCTTGCTGGTCTCTGCACCAGGCTTCAAGGGCAACCGGATCCGATTCCGGCTGAAGATCAGCCCAGACGCAAGCTATAGGCCAACCAGTATGCTTGTGCACCAGCTCAGCAGTTTGCCTGGCACGCAGATAGGGACTATGGATCAGTCTTGGTTGGTCCATAAGCGACTTCAGAAGATGGGCGCGTTCGACGACTTCCTCGACCCCCTGAACGGTCAAGGGGCGCAGGTGATCCCGTGATGTACCCATATTAGCCACGTCAGCTTGCCCATGCCGCATTAATAACAACCGCATCCGGATTCCTTATTGACCATGCAGATGTCATTATATCGCGAAACGGTCCCACAAATCTTCAGGCGCTAACAAACCTCAGACCTTCAGGGTATATTCAACATCGGCACTCGGAACTCCGGTCATCAATCCACGGATGACCTCCGCAACAGGCCGTTGCTCAAACACCAGCGCATAAAGACCTTGAACAATCGGCATATAAATGCCAAGTTCATCCGACTTTTCCTTGGTGGCCCGAATTGTATTGATCCCTTCTGCCGTCTGTTCCAGATCGCCAATGATCTGATCCAGTGTTTTACCTTGAGCCAGAGCCACCCCCACCTGAAAATTACGGCTTAGTGAGGATGAGCACGTAGCAATGAGATCGCCAACGCCGGCAAGCCCTAGAAAAGTGAGAGGATTAGCCCCCAGATGAACCGCAAATCGACTCATTTCTGCCAGAGCCCGGGTCATCAGCATACTCCGGGTATTTTCCCCGGCAGCCAGACAGGAAGCCATACCTGAAGCGATTGCATAGATATTTTTAAGAGCACCGGCCAGTTCAACCCCATAAACATCACTGTTGGCAAAAACACGAAATCGGGTTGAAGCCAATACCTGAATCACATCATGACGAAGATGCTCATCACTGCTGGCAATCACCGTTCCGGAAAGCGAGCCGGCCATGATCTCACGCGCCAGATTGGGACCACTCAGCACCCCAATCGGTCGATCACCAAGCTCTTTACGCAAGATTTGACTCATGAGCGCAAAGGTACCCACCTCAATACCTTTGGTTGTGCTAATAACTCCGGTGGATGAGCCCATAATGTTTTTCAGTTCATGCGCCAGAGAACGGACTGCCTTTCCGGGAACCGCACAGAAAACCAGATCCGCCCGTTCAACACTTTCCGACAGATTGGCGCTGTAAACCAGACGGCCATCCAGAGGATAACCCGGCATATACTTGAGATTCTCATGAGATTCCCGCATGGACTGACACTGCTCGGCATCACGCATCCACAGGCGCACATCGTGGGCGTTGGCGGCAGCCAGATGGGCCAGAACGGTTCCAAAACTACCTCCACCCAGGACTGCAACGCGCACGGCAAAACTCCCTTCTCGTTCCTGTTTACAAAATTATAGGGATCACATCCCAATGGCGCAAGGCAGGCAGGATGAGCTCTGCATATACTCATGCGTCTGTTTCTGATTGAATCCATTTTTCACCGCAAATCGGAATCGCACACCCACCCGTCGCCCCGATTTGAGATAATTTTCAGGTTCAGCCGCATGGCTGATGATTTTTTAACGAATCAGGATTATGATACTTATGCAGTATTGTTCGTCCCAAGGAATTCAGCATCAGGGAAGTTTTACGTCCAAGACTGCAGCAATGAGGTAAATACCATGAAAACTATTTCGGTACGTCCCATACTTCTGATGTGTTTGTGTGTTCCTGTACTGGCAGGAATCCAAGAAATTGCTCCCAAGGATCTGACTGATTCCTATATCCAAGGCATATCGATACAGCACGTCAACAAGAAGATACCCTGCGCGGGCAAGAAAAGCGGTGTTTCGGAGTGCAACGTCAACGAAAATCTGGTGTTGACCGACACCGGACAGTCTGCTTCGCCCAATTCCGCCGCTGCTACCGGAACCGCAAATCTGGCTGCAACCCAAGCGGCTGTCAGTGTGCTTAATAACGGTAGCGCCACTGCTGCCGTTGATCAGGCTCAGCGCAGCCTTTCAACCACTGGTGCCGCCCTGAACCAGTCCGGCTCGCAGGTAAACATACAGTTGTTCACACCAATGCCCATTTCAACCAGTTCCAATTCGACCAACGTCGATATCAGCACCAATCACGGTGGCGCGGTTCTGATGTTTAACGTGCCCCAGCGCTAAGCGCCGGGGCTTGTTACTGCAACTTCAGGCAAGCAATTGGGCAAGCAGTCGATTGAGCTGCCCAACAAACTCACTTGGATCCTTCAGCTGTACACCCTCAGCAAGTGCGGCCTGTCCATACAGAACAGTGGCCAATGCCTTAAAGCGATCCTCATCAGCTTCCTGCTCCATCCGCTGAATCAATGCATGTTCCATATTCAGCTCCATGCGAGGCTTGCTTGGCGGCAGTTTCTGACCGGCTGCTTCCAGCATCTGGCGTGTTGCCAGTCCAATATCTCCCTCCGGAACAACCAAACAGGCCGGTGAATCGACCAGTCGAGAGGAAACCTTGACTTCGGTAATTTGCTCTGACAACGCCGATTTGATTCGGTCAAGCAAACTACGGTGCTCCTTTTCCTGAGCCTCAATCTGCTTTTTCTGTTCTTCCTGTTGTCCTGCATCATCGAGCTGCAAATCACCTTTGGCGATATGTACAAAGGACTTGCCCTTGTATTCATGCAGCCAAGACATCATCCATTCGTCAATCCGATCCGTCATGACCAGTACCTGGATGTCCTTTTTGCGGAAAATTTCCATATGGGGGCTTTGTTTGCCCGCATTGAAGCTCTCTGCGGTCACATAGTAAATTGCCTTCTGATCGGCAGGCATCGACTCAATGTACGCATCCAGGCTGGTGGTCTGAGCCTCTTCGGATTGTTTGCTTGTGGCAAAACGGAACAGGCTGGCGAGTTTTTCCTGATTGGCATGATCCTCAACTACCCCTTCTTTAAGCACCGTACCAAATGTATTCCAGAAATTCTGATACTGTTCCGCTTGAGATTCGGTCAGTTTGGCCAACATATCCAGAACACGTTTGGTCAACGTCGAACGTATTGTTTCAATGGACGGATTGGACTGCAACAGTTCGCGGGAGACGTTCAAAGGCAAATCATTTGAATCAATCACCCCTTTGATAAAGCGCAGGTACAGGGGGAGGAACTGTTCAGCCTGATCCATGATGAATACACGTTGCACATAAAGCTTTAAGCCTTTAGGTGCTTCACGATTGTACAGATCGAATGGCGCACGGGAGGGTACGTACAGCAAGGATGTGTACTCCAGTTTCCCCTCAACCTTATTGTGGCTCCAAATCAACGGATCAGTGAAGTCATGAGCAATATGCTTGTAAAATGACTTGTACTCATCTTCAGAGACTTCATTACGGGGGCGTGTCCACAATGCTGCTGCCTGATTGATCGCCTCCCATTCAGGAGTTTCCGATGTTTTGTCTTCTTCCCCTTCTTTGGCAGGGGGCTGTTCCTTGTGCATGTAAACCGGAACACCAATATGTTCGGCATACTTGTGAATAATGTTACGCAGTTTCCAGGCATCAGCATATTCATGACTGTCATCACGCAGATGCAGAACAATTTCGGTCCCGCGCTCCGGACAGTTCAGATCACCGATTTCAAAATGACCCTCACCGGTAGACGACCAATAAACACCCTGTTCTGCGGAAGCACCTGCACGCCGTGTCCGTACCTCAACCTTGCGTGCAACAACGAATGATGAATAGAAGCCGACACCAAACTGACCGATCAGACCTGCATCCTTCTGCTGTTCCTCACTCATCTGTTTGAGGAACTCGGCAGTTCCGGAATGAGCAATTGTTCCAAGATTAGTGACGACCTCTTCGCGAGACATGCCGATACCATTATCACGAATGGATACCGTATGCAGGTCACGATCAAAATCAATCCAGATCGCCAGATCGGGCGATTCGGCAAGATATTGCGGATGCGACAGGGATTCAAACCGAAGTTTGTCAGCAGCATCAGCAGCGTTGGAAACCAGCTCACGCAAAAAGATTTCCTTGTTGCTGTAAAGCGAGTGAATCATCAGGTGCAGCAGTTTGGATACTTCCGTCTGGAACCCTCGAGTTTCCGTAGCTGGGGCTTCACTCATATCATGTTCTCCAAATGTTTGAGGTGATCTTTTGACCTTTGAAAACTGGGGGTGAATCCCAGTTTTTCAAGGGCAGCATCCTGCTATCTTGCGGTAAAGCAGAAGCAAAAGTCGTCAACATCGTGTAAAATGAAGCCTAATCCGTGTTTCCTCAGGAATGACCCCCAATGCTACCAGCTTTGAATATCGCCTTGCGCGCTGTACGCGCCGCCGGTGAGATCATCATGCGTTCTTATGAACGACAAGACAGCTTTACGATCACCCAGAAGGGGGCGCATGATTTTGTCACTGAAATTGATCAGAAAGTTGAGCAAGCCATTTTCAGACAATTGCGCCAGACCTATCCGGATCACGCCTTTCTCGGCGAAGAGTCCGGTGCGTCAGTTGAAAACAGTGACTTTCTCTGGATTCTTGACCCACTGGACGGTACAACCAATTTTATTCATGGCTTTCCGCAATTTGCCATCAGTCTAGCCTTGCGGGTGAAAGGGATTACCGAACTGGCCATTGTCTATGATCCACTCGCCCGGGAAGAATTTACGGCTGTTCGTGGTCGCGGCGCCAAACTGAACAGCCGCCGACTGCGTGTCAGCCAACAGCCTGGAATTCGCGACGCTTTGATTGGGACTGGTTTTCCCTTTCGGCCCGAACAGATGTCCCAAATGGATCAATACCTGCATGTATTTCAGGAAGTTGCCCGTCAAAGCGCCGGAATCCGGCGCGCTGGTGCGGCCGCACTGGACCTTGCCTATGTGGCCGCCGGGCGGCTTGACGGGTTCTGGGAATCAGGCCTGTCGATCTGGGATATAGCCGCAGGAGATTTGCTCATTCGTGAAGCCGGGGGGCTGGTTACTGATTACGCCGGCGGTCACGACTATCTGGAAAAGGGAAGCATCATTGCCGGCAACGCAAGAATGGTCAAGGCCTTGCTGACCCTTATTCTGGAATCAGGCAAGGACACAAGTGCCACTGCATCATGAGGCCGATGCAGTGGATTTTAAGGCATCAAAGAAAAGCGTAACCTGATTACGTCCATGCTCCTTGGAATGGTAGAGCGAGCGGTCAGAGCGTTCGATCCATTCCTTGGTATCGGTAACATCGTTGTTCAGTGGTGCTACGCCCAAACTGATGGTGTAGCGAATTTCAAGACCTTCGTGCATGACCAGTCTCTTTTCAATATCGGCACGAAGACGTTCGGCAAATATCATCGCACCCTCAGCGTCTGCACCGACCAGTATCGCCCCAAACTCCTCTCCGCCATAACGGCCGCCAATATCCGTTTCACGCAATTGCTGGCGTAATGCCGATGCTGTAATACGAATCACCTCATCACCGGCTTGATGCCCATAGGTATCATTGACGCGTTTGAAATGATCAATATCGAACATCACCAAGGCACAGGGCGTGTGCTGGGTACGTTGCCAGCGTTTGAACTCACGCACCAGACATTCTTCCCAGTAACCACGATTGTAAAGCTGGGTGAGGCGATCCGTCCGACTGAGGCGCTCCAATTCCTGATTGGCATTCACCAGCGCCTTGCGGTTAACGGCAACATCGGTCACGTCGTACACCATAACACCAATATGATTGACCTCACCGTGCACCGAAGTCAGCGGTATGATGCTGACATTCTGGAACATGAAGTCAGATCGGCCGGTAATCGGCCGGTAGTTGGCGAAACGAAACAGAAAAGGACGATGCTCCCAGTTGGTATAAACTTGGGTATTCAACATGAAAACCGAACGGGTCTTCTGCCGGAACCACTGTTCCTGAATCTCTGGAAATAGTTCAAACAAGGAGCGCCCCTGCACTGTCCTCGCTTGTTTGCCACTGTGGTTTTCCATAAAAGAATTCCAGAGGCATACCCGGTAATTCTGATCCAACACCAGCAGACCGACATCAATAGTCTGCAACAGCCCCATCATCCAGTGAAATTCCTGGAGATCAATACTGGTCTCGCTCATACACTCTCCACGAGATAGCCGACTTTCTTCTGCAATACCGGCAAGGAATCTTCGGTAAAAAGCAACAAAAGATCGCAGCGAATATTCTGCTTTTCAATGATATAGGTAATTTCAATGGCCAGTGTACGTTGCCATCGGTGCGCGTTATTTCGCACCAGGTCGCTAAAATCGAGATGACGTCCGAGAATCACCGGATGACTGCTGCTAAAGGCCACATCAAGCTGTTCGGCCAATCCCTTGGAGAATGCGCCAATGAGAATGCTGGCAATATCCATGACCATTTCCGATTCCAGAGTGGGATTCAGTTTATCCTGATAACCCAGAAGCTGGGCAAGATCCTGATAGGAGGAATCGTACATGATCAACAACCCCTCACCCCGCATGCCCTCCCCGATCAAGCCTTGGCAGACCGCAGAAAAAGTTTCCTGACGGGCCGCCAGATCCAAGGCCATCTGCAACTCGCTCACTTCAAGCTGATTGACTTTGGGAATCGGCAACTGAACGAACACATTGAGCAGTTGCGCCAAAAGATCAGCCGCACGCCCCATGGCCACATTACTGATCTCACGCAGCGCATCAAAGCCTTTCGGTGTGGTTGCCTGAACATCGTAGACAACGGGCTCGGTCCATTCACCGCGCAGGCTGAACAAGCCAAATTGTTCCTGGATCTCTAGCAACCGCTCTAGGGAAACTGGCTTTTTGATAAAATCATAGGCACCTAAAGCTCGGGTCCGCTGCACGGCTTCAGGCTGTATGTCACCTGACACAACAATCACAATAACAGGCAGATCACAGCGCTGAATTTCCTCGAGCGTCTCATAACCATCCTTGACCGGCATGTTCAGGTCAAGAAACATGACGTCCACACCACCCGTCTGTATTTTCTCCAGAGCCTCAGCACCGTTACCTGCAAAATCAATCGTAACATCCCAATCTTTTGGCAAGGCTTTACTTAATTGCTTGCGAGCCATCGCCGAATCATCGCAGATTAAAACATGACAGCTCATGGAGCGTCCTCGAATCCGTTTAATAGCCAGTTACAGTTAAGACGAAAATCGGTAAACTCTCCAATTAATGTCGGTGATAACGCATGAAAAAGACAATAAAAACCATCGCCAGCACAATGGCAAGCAAAAGCCAGCGCTTCCAGGAATGTTCCTCGGCATAAGGATCGCTCAAAGAGCGCTCAGCCAAATCCGGCAAGGTTGCTAACTGGGTTAAAGCGGTACCAAAAACAATATTGATTCGCGCCCTGGAATTGATGGCCCAGCCGTTGCCTTCCAGAATCGGACCCAGATTACGAGCATGCAGTTTGAACCAGGCCAGTACCATACTCGGCCCTGAAACCAGCGCAGTTACACCGACAGGTACCAGCGGAATCTGCCACCAGTGCAGGGCCAGAATCCCGGACATCAGCGAAGCAAGCGCACTCCCCAATGCCCCAAGTGCCAGACCAATGGCTGCAAAGATTCCGGCGAATTTCCCCACATCAAAAGCTGTCGGTGCTGCAGATACCTGGGGATGTGCCGAAGTCAGTGTATGATCAATACCAGAGGATGCAGCCTTCTCAATGCCTTGTTCCTTGCTTTTGGCCATTTTCTGAATCTGGTCACCCAGCATGGCGGCCATTTTTCGATAGGGTGTCCAGAATGCTTCCCGAACACTGATCGGGTTCTCAATCAATTTTGTGACTCTGGCATCCCAGTCCCGACCTTCACGATCAAAAAATACAGCATGCCGACCCACCATGATGGCTCCTGCCTCCCCTGCCGTAACCGCTGCAACGACAGCCTTATCCTTTTCTCCGGCGCGACTTAACTGGCAATAGACCAGATAGGTACGACTTAGACCCGCAATGGAACTGTGCAGGGCCACATCGTCAACTTCCACACACAGATCGCAACTGCGCTGGTCAATATACAACCGTCCAGCCTGAAAAATCGCCAGATTTCGCCTGCTGTAAAAATCACGCAGCGACACAAAATTATTCAAGAAGGTGACCAGATGACGCTGAAAATGGAGCAGACGATCAACGTCTATGATGGCATCAGCCTCTTTCTTAACCGAACAGTCCGATTCAATCAGGTCAAGGATGCGCTGTTCCATATCCTGCTCCATCCAGGCCTGTAAAATTTCCCGGTCAGCAGCAGGTTTCCACGCCGGTTCTGCCTGCTTCCAACTGGCATAATTCTGCATGATGCTTCTGATTCGACGCCAGGAGGAAAGATCCAAACGGTCCGTAGCACCCAAAACAGGCTGGATGAGGGTTCGGTACAACTCATCCAGCGTAGCCTGCCAGGCTGGGTGCACTCTGGCAGCAAGATTAAGAACAGGTTCTGGACCTGGCTGGGCAAGCGGTACATCTGCGGCATCGACAGCATCAAGTGCAATCTGTCCTGTTGCCAGCGAAGCGATGCGTTCACGAATCGGGTTAAGATCCTCTGATACAGCTGGATCAAAAGCTATCAGCTGACAACGGGCAAAATAATCATCCAGTTTGTCAGCCAGTGAACTGTATACTGGCCACGCCTGATCGAAATCAAGACCAGCGACTTCCGGCCTGTGCGACAGCCAGGCCAAGTAATTACGACAGTTTTCAAAGAAAGCCTGAGTAATGGCGGCATCAACTCCAGCCACACCACTGCGATCTTGAACAGTTGTGCCTTGGGCAATGATCCGTTCAACAGCTTGCTGGATGTCGGTATCCGCTGAAAGTGCAACGGGGACAATACCATCACCATTGGGATGATCGGGCGGGAACAAACGGGCTCGATCCTGAACATGCTCAAGGGTTAAAGCTTCAGAATCATCAATTTTCAGCATCGCCCGCAGTTCACGAGCAGACTGAAGTAGTCGCTGGCCGATATCGGTGTCTTGACGCAGATCACTGAGCTGCAGCGACAATCCACCAAAAATCAGTTGAGGGTCCACCAAACTGTCAAGAATGAAACGTACGGCTGCCAGTACTTCGGGTACACGAATTCGACCATCACCATCAAAATCCAGATACTTCAGTGATTGTTCATCCAGACGCAACCCACGGGTTGGACAGGCCAAAGCTGCCCATAGTTTCGGATCTAGGTCGGCCAGAAAGCGCAAATCATCGGCCTGTTCAATACAAACCTGATCAAAGCCTCCTGATCGCCAGAATTTCCAGACATGGGGCTTGGTGGACATGAGATCAACTCCGGTATTTATGTTTAATGTGATGGCTGCAGCATGAAGCGCAACCGGAACTCAACAGGCTGACGCAAATGCACTGCTTCATTGGCAAGATGGTGGCTGGCATATTCTAAAAAAAGAATACGAGCTGCCGGAAAATGCCGGTGCAAAAAGGCAAGATTATAGGTCCAGTCCACCGTCTCATCTCTGCCCCCCTGCACCACCTGAATGCGCTTAGAGCACTGTCGAGGTGATTGGCGCCAACGCTCTTCCCAGTCAAGCATGGCCCGGACCCAGGCCATACTCAGCTGCCTTGGCTGTAGCGGATCCTTGTGATGGGTAAACTGGATGAAAGCGGTGTCTGAACTGTTGACCCGAAACGTACGCGGAGTGGATTTCAGCCAGTGTCCGAGGGCCCGGTACGACCATTGCACCTGACGGAAGGACGCTGGTCGGACCAAAGGAGCCAGCAACATGACTTCGTTCAGGGGACTGTCGGATCGTTCCAGCAGATGCGCCCAAAGAATTCCACCGCCGGTACTCTGTCCAAGCCCGTGCCAAGGCCCGGGAAATTGCAATCGAGCCAGATGTTCATGCAAGCCGAGCAGAATTTGCTGATAATCGTTAAAATCATCAATACGTCCACGTTCACCGCTGCTTAACCCATGACCTGGCAAATCAACCCCAACCACACAGTAGCCCAGTTCCAGAGCCAACTGTATCATGGGACGGTAGATGCAAAGGTGATCAAAAAGTCCGTGCCAGAGCACCAAAGTTCCCAATGGGGATTGGTTCAGAGGCATCCAGACATGGAGCACCAGACGCCAGGTGCGGTGGTGCCAATAGGCCAAACGACCCGTACCAGGCAACTCATTGAGATGGTAATAGGAAAAAAGTTCCTGAACTGCCGTACTCGGGGACGATTCCAGAAAACGTGACTGAACCGGAGGCAGCGGCATTTCCAACCATCTTTGCAGCAATTCGTTCATGACACCCATCATTGCACCACCAGAACAACTTCATAATCTGGAAGTGTACCTGCTTGACACAAAAACGACCAGAATTTCAAAGATTACAGTTGATCATGACGCCCAGCCTTGCCAAGCAGGCTGATGTCTCTTAGTCTGAATAGGGACAAGATCAGATGCGTGGGTTTTCAATGGCCGATCATGGAACCCGAACCGTAGTTCCGATGCTTCTGGAAGGCGTTTTTGCTCCGGGAAGTGGGTCTTCTTTTCGTCTGGCTGACCCTATCTCAGGTATTATGCGCTGGGATGTGCCGCATGCCAGCATCAGCGAGCTTGATCTGGCGGTTGCCTCAGCCCATAACGCCTGGTCCTCATGGTTGAAACGTCCTTGGCAGGACCGTCAGCTCCTGATGTGCAATGTTGTACAGCTGCTGCGCCAAAAAACTGAATTGCTGACGCAAACGCTCTCCATGGAAACGGGCAGAACCCTGCGCGACTGCCGTAACGAAGTTCAGACCGGAATCGAACATGTGCTTAACGCACTCAGTCAATTAAACAGTCCTGGCACTGCTGCACGAACACCGATATTGCTCCAGCCACTGGGTGTCTGTCTGGTACTGGCACCGGTCAGCTATCCGGTTTTGTTTGCCCTGGCAACGTTTCCCCTAGCCCTTCTTGCTGGCAATACCTGCATCATCAAACCTTCGGAGTTTACACCGCAGAGCATCATCAAGCTGGCTGAATTACTGATTGAAGCAGGAATTCCGCCAGGTGTTCTGCAGGTTGTCCACGGCCGGGAGAGCGAAGTTACCGCACTGATCGAGCATCCGGATGTACGTGCGGTAAGCTCGGCAGGAAGTTCAGCCTCGGCGTTTTCCATCCAGCAGTTGGCTGCCCGGCATGGCAAACGCTATCAGTGTCTTGCCAGCACCCGCAATCATGTTGTCGTCATGCCCGATGCAGCCTTCGAACAGATTGTGCAGGATCTGGCAACATCAACCTGCTTGAGGGCGGGTCAAAACTGCATGGCTTGGTCCTCTGCCCTGCTTGTTGGTAAGGCAGATGAACTTCTGGATGATCTGGTCGACCTGTTTGAAGAAA
This sequence comes from Pseudomonadota bacterium, assembly GCA_021804485.1. GTDB lineage: Bacteria > Pseudomonadota > Gammaproteobacteria > Pseudomonadales > Moraxellaceae > JAJXWR01. Next base: position 38,650 of record JAJZHM010000003.1, read on the forward strand.
TTCATGTCGGACCACCTTCCAGCAGTCTTGCCCGCTGCGGACCACTTGCTGCATCACGCTATTGGGAGCAGAGCCTGGATGCCATTCAAGATGCCCTTGAAGAGGGTGCCATTGGCCTGGTCGATGGCCGTGACTGCCATGTTGCCGGCTTTGAAGACGGTTACTGGATTGGCCCGACCCTGTTCAGCAGCGTTCAGACCGATATGCGCCTTTATCGTGAAGATCTGCCGGGACCGATACTAAGTTGCCTGCATGTCAGTGACCTGCAAGAAGCCATTAACATCATGAACACCCAACCCAACATTCTGGTGTCGAGCATTTATACCAGCGATGCCACCCAAGCCCGAAACTTTGCCGGACAGATTCAATGCGGCCTGATTAGTGTCAACCAGCCTGTTTTTTATCCTGCGCCCTTATCGGGAAGTCTGGGCTGGAAAAAAACATTTTTTGGCGACATTCAGCCATTTGGTCCTCATGCCATGGATTTCTACATTCAGCACCAGACTATTATGGAACGATGGTCCTGATTGCACCCGGGCCTGAGTATACGTACACTGCTGTCCTCAGCAATCATCCGAGGTTCTACCATGTCACAATTTGAAAACGTCAGCGTCATCAAAAAATCCAATGTTTTTCATGATGGCCGCTGCATCAGCCATACTGTTCTTTTCGCTGATGGCAGCCGCAAGACCGTTGGCGTACTGTTTCCATCGACACTGACGTTCAATACGCGTAGCGCTGAGACAATGGAAATCACCTCGGGCAGCTGCCGGGTTCGGCTCCCTGGCAAGACAGGCTGGGATTCCGTTCAGGCTGGCGATTCCTTCTTTGTTCCCGCCGAGTCGAGCTTTGATATTGAAGTCAGTGAAATCACGGATTACGTCTGTTCTTTCGAGTAACCAAGACGATCAAGGAGGCGCTGGTGCAGGCCTCCAAATCCACCGTTTGACATGATCACCACGTGATCGCCCGGTTGCAATGTTTGAGCAAGCTGATCGATCAGTTCATCAAGATCACGCAGAACAAAGGAAGGGACGGTACTTCGGTCGATGACCTGTCCAATATCCCATTGCACCTGTGGCGGCATATACCAGTAAGCGGCATCAGCTGCTGCCGTACTCTCAGCCAGGGCCTGCTGATGCACACCGAGCTTCATGGTGTTGGACCTTGGTTCAATAACCGCAACAATCCGTCCAGAAGTACCCATCCGTTCGCGCAACCCACGCAAAGTGGTCTCTATGGCGGTTGGGTGATGGGCAAAATCGTCATAGACATCAATTCCACGGGGAGACCCGAGCAGTTCCATACGACGCTTGACACCAGGAAACGCCTGCAAGGCCTTGATAATCGCTGCCGTTGGCACACCACAGGCATGAGCCGCCATAAAACACATCAGGGCATTGTGCCGATTGTGGCGCCCCAGCAGGGGAAGGTGCACAAGTGCTGCCTCCTGATCAGCATGCAGGATGTGGCAAGGTTCATGCGGATGCTCAGGCTCCAGCAGAACCCAGTCGGCACCGGCCTGAGGATCATTTAACGCCATGGAACAGCCCTTACTCCAGAAACCTCGTTGCAGAACCTGCTCGACCGCCTGATCTCCCTTGGGATAAAACAATGTTCCTTTGCCTGGCAGCGTTCGGATTAAATAATGAAACTGTGTCTGGATGGCCGCAAGGTCGGCAAAGATATCGGCATGATCAAACTCAATATTATTGATAATCAGCATCTGAGGATGATAGTGGATAAACTTGGAGCGCTTGTCAAAAAAGGCCGTATCGTACTCATCAGCTTCAAGCACAAAAAAATCCCCGTGACCAAGCCGAGCACTTTCCGATAAGCCAAGGGGTACTCCGCCAATCAGATATCCAGGCTGATAACCAGCATGATCCAGAACCCAAGCCAACAAACTGGTTGTCGTCGTTTTGCCATGGGTCCCCGCTACAGCAATAACCTTGCGGCCTTTCAAAACATGTTCTGCCAGCCAGCCAGGTCCGGACACATACGGAATGGACTGGTTGAGTACATATTCAACGGCCGGATTGCCACGCGACAGCGCATTGCCAATAATCACCAGATCCGGGGCAGGAATGAGGGCCGAAGCATCATAGCCTTCGTGCAAATGAATCCCGGCCTGATTGAGCTGGGTGCTCATGGGAGGATAAACACCGACATCAGACCCACTCACTTCATGGCCGAGACTCCTTGCTAGAAGTGCGAGCGAACCCATGAATGTTCCACAGATTCCAAGAATATGAATACGCATTCAGAAAACACCTTGTCACAAAGTTTATCAGGGATTTAATGCAGCCGCGCAGGTGCCGGGCTAATGATGCTCACATCCGTCGAGGCAACGTCCAGATGCTTTATCCAGAACTGTATGGCATCATCGTTCACAACCTGTTCACGCAACAGGTTGTGCTCACGCTGACGCTGTTCTTCAAGCAGCTGTTTGGGCGTTGCCTGTCCCGGGTCTGCGTGTCTGATCAGTACGCGCATGTGCGGACGATCATAGTACGTGCGCAAGGAAGCCTCAAGAGCAGGTGCCGCAAGTTCCAGCAGGGCCGTAGGTGCCAGCGTGTGCAACTCCCAGTACTGCTCTTCGATACGTACCGGCAAAGACTGCATGGCAACCGTGGCAACGGAACCATCAAGCTTCAGTTTCTCAAGAAGGGCAAGCCAGTGCCCCGCGGACATGGCAACAATGTCTGCAACGCCTGAAGACTGTCCTAACGGTTTCGCCTCAGCAACACATGAGGCTTGAGCGGTGATCGCCAATGAAGACGACACTGCAGCTGATGTTTTTGAAGCTGATGGGGGCCCTTGCTCTTGGCCCGACACATCGCCACCTCCTGCTGATCCATTTCCAGGGGTCCGTTTCAATGGCTTGAATGCCAACATGCGCAAGACCATCATTTCAAAACCAGATTGACCATCATAGGCAAGCGGCAGGTCCTGCCGTGCCTGCAAGGCAATCTGATAAAGCAATTGCAGCCATTCCGGCCGGATCAACCCTGCATAGCTCGCCACCATCGGTTCGAGATCCACCTGTTCGGGAACAACCTGAGCAAGAGCAATCTGGTGTAACAGGGAAATCATAGTTTCCAAAACCCGGTCAAAGGCAAGATTCTGCTCGGCAAATGCCCTTACAGCCTGAATGGCAACAGCGGCATTACCGTCAACAAGAGCCTGCAGCAGCTGACTCATGGCTTCGATACCAACGGAACCCAACAGATCAGACACCTCAGCCTCTTTTAGACTACCTCCGCCAAAAGCAATACTTTGATCCGTCAATGATAATGCATCCCGCATGGAGCCACGGGCTGCCCGGGCAATGACCCTCAGAGCAGCCGGCTCAAAGGGGATGTTTTCTGCCTGTAGTACATGCTCCAGCTGAGCAACAATCCCGGTGATCGTAATCGGCTTGAGGGCGAACTGCATGCATCGGGACAAGACCGTTACCGGTAATTTTTGTGGATCGGTTGTGGCCAGAATAAACTTGACATGCTCTGGGGGTTCTTCGAGGGTCTTGAGCAGCGCATTGAAGCTGTGTGTTGAAAGCATGTGTACTTCGTCAATCAGGTAGACCTTGTATCGCCCCTGCTGAGGAAGGTACGGGACCTGGTCAAGCAGGTCGCGGGTATCCTCCACTTTGGTACGTGAGGCAGCATCAATCTCAATCAGATCGATAAATCGTCCTTCAGCAATGGCCTGACAATGACTGCACTGCCCGCAAGGATGGGCAACCACACCCAACGCACAATTCAGGCAACGGGCCAGAATACGTGCCAGCGTAGTTTTGCCAACACCACGGGTACCGGTAAAGAGATAGGCATGATGCAACCTGCCCTGCTCAATTCCATGGGTCAGTGCCTGCACAATATGTGACTGACCGACAAGATCCCCAAAATGGGTCGGACGATATTTGCGGGCAAGAACCTGATAGGACATGAATCGACCTCGAATTGAAGTGTCGTTCCCGGAGGGATTGACTGAATCTGCCCCGAATCATAGCCCTGAGCACATCAAGGTTGCAAGGATTGCGCGAACAGGATGCACCTTGCACGCCTCTCCATATCCCGCTGTCATCCATCCTAAGATTTGCTAGAAAGCCTAAAAATTAATGACGATTGATCTGCCGACTGAGAAGCTCGAGTTCATCTTCAACATGAGCAGAATCTTCCTGATTCAGTAGAAAACGCTGCAGAACCTCAAGGGCTTTGGCAGAAAACTGCACCCCTGCATCCCGATCGAAGTATTGGGCCACCCCTTGGGCATGTTCGAGAATACCCCTGCTCGCCTCGATAAAAGGATCACGTTCGATCTGACCACCCCGATGAGCAGCCAGCATACCCACTGAACGAGCGATATCATCCTGAACATTTTCCTGGGCAAAAAATTCGAGAAACTGCCGAGCCTGATCAGGCTGCCTCGTCTTTGCGGAAATAACCAGAACATCCGTAGGCGAGTCCTCATAGAGCGGCACATGGGCATCAACCACGGGAAAAGGAACCAGGGCGATATCAGCGCGCATCGGTGTCGGGATCTGTGCGGTCCAGAAGTTTCCCATCAGCATCATCGCTGCCTGACGATGATATAAAAACGGCAGAACATCCCGCCAGCCAAGCATTTCATGTCCTTGCATAAAACAATTCGATCGAATCAACTGTTGCCATAAAGCCAGCACCTGAGTCACCCGGGGATCATGCCAGAACTGTCTGCCTCGGAGCAGTTCCTGATGAAATTGCAGCCCGTTAAGACGCAGATCGAGATAGTCGAACCAGGCAGCAACCGGCCAGAGATCCTTGGAGCCCAGAGCAATTGGCGTAATCTGTCTTTGCCTCAGTAAGAAACAGGTATCAAGTAGTTCCTTCCAGGTCTGGGGAGGCCGAAGTCCATAGGCACTAAACACAGCCACATTGTAATAAATACCCCAAGCATAATAATCCAGTGGCAATCCATAATGCAGCCCATTGACAGCAACCGCACTTGAAGCAGCCGGGCTCAATTGATTCTTCCATTCTGCCTGCCATTGTGTCTCTACCGATAAAACAAGATGATTCTGAACAGCTTCTTCGATATCCCGACCACCAAACATGAACAGGACATCCGGAGGATCTTTTTGCTGCAGTGCAGCAAAAAGCAATTTTTTATAGGCTTCATTTTCCATGACGTTCAGCTGAACATGGAACCCTGGATGCAATGCCTCGAACCTACTTACCTCCTGAACAAAAACACTGCGCTGCGCGCCGTTGACGGCCAGTAACCAGACACGCAATGGCTGGGCCTGCGTCGCCATACTGAACAACAGAAAAAAAGTTAAAACAAAGCAATTAATACTCATGGCTCGTTCCTGATCAACAGCAGCACAACCACCGTTCAGTACCATGATGATCCCCACCAGGTCTCAACTTGGAGCCCCGTTGAAAAATCAGATCGTGTGGCCCCCAGCGGACCGGCATTATTATTGGCGCTTATTGTTGCAATGGCTGCCTGATTCCAGTGGGCATAGGTAAAATACCAGCGCATTTCTGGCCGATCCAGAAATCCCCTGCCAAGAGACAGTGTCGGTGCGATTGTATATTTGGCAAGCCACTCAACAGGTGCTCCCGGATAAGCAACCCGGTCACGCGCAACCTCCATCTGCACCTTGAAATGACGTGCAACGATATACTCCGGACGAATCCCAATGGAATCCCAACGGGAAGATCCACCATAGACCGGTGATTGATCAGCCTGATGCAGGATATCGAATGAAGCGGCAAAATGCTCATTGGGTTGCAGGATCAAGTATTCAAAAAAACGTAATCGACGATCCGCTGAGCCAAGCAGAGTTGAACCGGACTGACCCATACGGTTACAGCAAAGGGCATCCGGAGCACTGGCATCCGGAACAGAAGTGAACGCAGCATAAGGGGTCGCCGTCTGATAAACACCCGGATCACCCCGGCCGGTTCCAGGACCAACCCCAAACTGGATTCCAAACGTATTCCATCCCCAGGAAGAATGCTGATGATCAAAAAGGTGAAGGTTATAGCCACTGTGTCTACGGGTTTCTGTCCGAGGCGAAGCGGGCAGAATCCAGCCAGCAATGACATCCAGTGTTCCCAATGCATGCAGCGGAATATCCCTGTAGAGCAGATCCTGGCGAATGGCCGAATTGGAATCGTGAATCATTACAGAACCATTGGGTGGTATGTTATTGGTATCGTTATCTTTGAATACGGCATAGCTCAAATTTCCACCGATTGGCACCGGCCAGCGATCCATACCTGCGCCCACACCATCAAGATTGATATACTGCAGATCCATGCTGTAAATATCCTGCCGGCCATAATAGCGTTCACCGATCCACAGACGTGATCCTCCCAAAGCATCGAGTCCAGATGCTTGAATGAAAAGCTGGGCCAGTTGGGGCGTTGCACCAACGCCCGAAGTACTGGAGTAGTCATTAAGCATGGCATAGCCAGTAAACTTGAGGCCATCATCCGCTTGTGCAATGGTTCGGGCATAGCCCAGTTCGATATAGGTATCACATTCATTACCGAGACGATAACCGTGGCCATCACCATTACCAAGGTAGTAACAGTTCTCTGGGCCACCTTGATGCGACACGCCAGCCCCAGCGCGCACATAGCCAGCAAATTCACCTGCATCCAGATCGGCCCAAAGCTGGAACTGGGTAAAGAGCAAAACAATGGCGATGAAAACGGGTCTCAGAAGAGCATTCATATCTTCTCTTAAATCTTATCCGGAGTCTTTCGAGGCAGAACCAGAACGAATAGTGCCCCTGATCCTGAAGTGGGAATCTGTACCTTGATTGTGCCCTTGAGTACACCGGTTACCACATTATGTACTGTATGGAGTCCGAGCCCAGTTCCTCCCCTGCCCATACGGGTGGTAAAAAATGGCTCAAAAACATGCGGCCGATGTTCAGAGGCAATTCCCTGACCATTATCTTCACATTCAATCGTGACTTCATGACCTGACCTGCTTAAACGGCTTCGAAGAATAATTTGGGCATCGTCACGATGCTGCTCAAATCCATGCTGGATGGCATTAAGGATCAGTTGACTGATAACCTGACTAAGAGGGCCTGGAAAGCTGTCCATCAATATTGGCTCATTGTGTTCACAGCGAGCAAGAATGCCTGCCTGAGCGAGCATGTACTGGTGTGTTCCCAATATCTCGCTGACCAGTTCCTGCAAAATGAACGATTGACGCTGCACACTGGACTGATCGATCGAAATCTGTTTGAACTTGGTAACCAGGTCAGCAGCCTTGGAGACGTTGTTGACCATGACCGTAGAACAGTCAACCAGCTGAAGCAGATATTCCTGTAATGCGGTTTTAGTGATTGGGCCCACAGCAACACTTTGGTTCAGTATCTGGCTGCTTTCCTGAATCAGCGTTGCAACAGTAAGTGCATTCCCGATTGGTGTATTCAGTTCATGGGCAATACCAGCGACCAGAACTCCAAGAGCTGCCATTTTTTCAGTCTGCACCAGCATTTCCTTAGCCTGCGTCAGTTGTGCAAGGGCTTGAACTGCTTGAGCTTCAGCCCGCTGCCTTGCTGCAAGATCATTGAGTAACCGCCGGATAATCCCATTTACTTGCTGAGCGACTTGGCCGACTTCATCCTGATTTTCTTGAAGTGTGATGATCGATGCAATGGGATCAGATACCGCCACTGCACCAGCCAAGGCACTTTTCAGTTCAACTAGTCTGCGGAATATGAAAATATTCAGAATCAGGCGCAGGGCAACAATCAGGCTCAGATCAAGAACTACAACTTCGATAATCGTCTGTCGCACCAGGATATTCAGGGTATTCTGCATGGGAACACGGGAAAAATAGGCGGTCACAACCCCCAGGACAATGGGATGATGGGCAATTGCATAGGTGACCGGGAATCGTCTGATCTGCAGGTGATCCTCAGGAGGAGGAGACGAACGTGTTGAATAATGCACTCCTGAGTTGTCAATCACATCCAGATAGGGAACAGATGCACTCATTTCCGAATTCAGTTGCTCACGCACCTGACTGGCATCAAAATTCCACAAAGGTAAGCGCAGGGACGTCTGCAGCCGGTTCTGCAAAGCCACCTCATCCTGAAGCATTTGCTGCAGCAAGTGCCGAGAAGTAGTCTGATAATTGATGGCACCAAGAAGCATCAAGATTGCTGAAACGAGGAGAATCAGCAATCCATTGACTTTGCGGGCAATCTTGCCAGAAATCATGAACATCATGACAAAGTCCGGACAATCGTTGTGCTAAAAGGCAAATCCTTGCCCACCCTGTATCGATGCTCATCACCGCTTCAACCCGAGAAGAACGATTGAAGCGGATACCCACTCAATGACAACCAGTCTGCGGATTAAAACGGTTCTACCTTATGCCAAGGACAGGCCCAGTCCGTGCAACGGCAATTATGAAATTAGTATAGGTGACGATAAACGGAAGCATTAGTACCGTTTATCGTCCATCGGGAAGAAGCTTACTGGCAAACCGAGCAAAAGGATGACACATAAGCTCAAGCCATTCGGGTTCCATCAGGGTGGGGTGAACTCGAGCTGGCTCAAGTCATAACCTTGTGATCGGGCAATCGCCAGCGCCTGTTGAACATCAGAATCCGGCAGGTGTGGGGTCCGTGCCAACAACCAGAGGTAATTGCGGGAAGGTTCACCAACGAGGGCCCAGCGATAATCGGGACCAAGGCCAATAATCCAGTAGTTGCCGTAAAAAGGCCAAAAGAAGGTTACCCGCAAACGCGCTCCTTCTGAGCCAGAAACAACAAAGGCCCGTCCATGAACCTTTTCCCAGCCGTGATCCGTTTTGCAGCGATTGACAACATCAACCTGACCATCAGCACGCGCCTGATAATCAGCCTGAGTTGAACTCAGGCACTGACGCTGGAAAAACATTGGATTATGGGCAATTTCATACCAATGCCCGAGATAACGAGGTACATCTACCCGGTCAACCGTTTTCAGTTCTGACTTTGTGGCCGCGCATGCGGACAAGAATACAAACAGCAAGAGCGCATATTGCAATTTTGAGCGAATGAAAATCATTGGTTAACCCGCAGCGTCCTTGAGAAGTTCCGAAAGCTTGCCAGCTGCTTTACTGATCTGCTCAAAAAGATGCTTCGCCTGTAGTTTCTGTTCGGCACTCATACCCTGGGCAAGCGTTTCAGCATGCTGCCCGGCATGTTGCACAAATTGACTGCCTGGAGCACCCTCCGATGCTGCTGCCCTATACAGAGCATAAGCCTTGACCGCAGATTGAGGGACACCCTCACCCAACCGGTACATGGAGGCAAGACCCCGCAATCCACGGGGATCGTGTTCTACCGCAGCATGCTCATACTCCTGCATGGCTTTTTGCAGATCTACAGCTACTCCCGTCCCATGCCGATACAAGACTGCCAGATGGTAAGATGCAGCGCCCAGGTTCTGTGCCGAAGCACGTTGAAAAAAGTCAAATGCCTTTAAGGGATCCTTGGCAACACCGATGCCATGCTCATATAGGTATCCAAGTGCGTTTTGGGCTTCAGCACAACCCTGTTCTGCGGAAAGACGGTAAAGTTGCACTGCTTCCGGCAAATCCCTCACTGCGCCTTGACCCGTTTCATAGAGAAAAGCGAGGTTGTTCTGAGCAAAACGATCGCCTTGCAAAGCTGCCTTGGTGTACCAGAATGCTGCATGGGAAAAATCAGCAGGTACACCATGTCCATACTCATAAGCAACACCAAGATTATTCTCTGCGGCTGCATAACCCTGATCCGCAGCCTTTTGATACCATTGCAACGCCGTAGCCTGATCCGCTGGACGACCAGAATGCTCCAGTAAATAGCCCAGGTTGTTCTGAGCCAGGGCAAGACCCTGATAAGCGGCCTTGCTGAACCACGCCTGAGCCTTGGAAAGATCCCGTTCCCCTCCGAGACCAAATTCAGCAGCAATCCCCAGATTATTCTGAGCCAGCGCGTACCCCTGCAACGCAGCCTTTTCATACCACTGACGGGCTTTTTGCGGATCTCTGGAACCCAGAAGGCCTTGATCATGCATCACACCAAGATCGAACTGGGCAGCAGCCATGTTGTGTTCGGCCGCACGGCGAAAAAAGTTCTCTGCCTTGGCAACATCACGGGGAACCAGATGACCCTGCAGGTAAAGAACACCAAGATTAAACTCGGCATTGACCTGACCCTGACTGGCCGCTTTCTGGAACCACTGCAGCGCCTCCTGCTGTTTGCCCGCCTGTTCAGCCAACAATGTAGCCAGTTGATTTTGAGCATCTGCATGACCTGCCTGCGCACGCGATAACAGATCATTGGCAGGATCTGCAATTACAACAGGCGCAAGCAAGGCCGTTGCCACCAGAGCGCACAATGTTTTAATGATAAAAGAACGATTCCGCATAGACAGCTTCCTTGATTCAGACCATTTCAGGGCACAATGGAACATATCATAGATTGTCGCACACACGGTTGCCAATGGCTTATTATTCGACTATCATTCCGCATCCTGTGGTGAGGTGTCCGAGTGGTTGAAGGAGCACGCCTGGAAAGCGTGTATACGTGAATAACGTATCGAGGGTTCGAATCCCTCTCTCACCGCCAGAAACTTTTTGGCCTGCCAAGCTGTGGTATCGCTGATCACAAAATATTCCATGAAATTTGCCTCATGGTACATCGCTCTGGATTTACACTCTCCCTAAAGGTAGGATCCAACCCGGTTGAGCACAGTGGTGACCAACATTATTACTTGCAAAGT
>JAJZHM010000072.1 GCA_021804485.1 Pseudomonadota bacterium
GGGTCTTGCCTCCGGTCATATCATTCAGCAATTCATCCAGGGTATACCCCACCGCCAGCTTGGCAGCCACCTTGGCAATCGGAAAGCCGGTCGCCTTTGAAGCAAGTGCCGATGACCGGGAGACCCGTGGGTTCATTTCGATCACAACCATGCGACCGGTAGCCGGGTCAATACCAAACTGAACATTGGAACCGCCCGTTTCAACCCCAATCTCGCGCAACACCGCGATCGATGCATCACGCATGATCTGGTATTCCTTGTCAGTCAGCGTCTGAGCCGGAGCCACCGTAATCGAATCGCCGGTATGAACCCCCATGGGATCAAAATTTTCAATGGAACAGACGATGATGCAGTTGTCGTTGCGATCACGTACCACCTCCATTTCGTATTCCTTCCAGCCAATCAGGGATTCATCGATCAGCAGCTGACGAACAGGAGAAAGATCAAAACCACGCTCACAGATATCCTCAAATTCTTCACGATTGTAGGCAATACCACCACCGGAGCCTCCCAAGGTAAAGGATGGCCGGATGATGCAGGGAAAGCCAACATCTTCAAGAATACGGTAGGCTACGTCCATGTCATTGGCAATTCCGGAACGTGGGCAGGCAAGACCAATACGGCGCATGGCCTGGTCAAAAAGCTCGCGGTCCTCGGCCATCCGTATCGCTTCTTTGGACGCACCGATCAACTCAACTCCAAACTGCTCCAGAACACCATGTCGATCAAGATCCAGAGCACAGTTCAGGGCTGTCTGCCCCCCCATCGTCGGCAGAACTGCTTGCGGCCGCTCTTTCTCGATAATCCGGGCAACCGACTGCCAGTTGATGGGCTCAATATAGGTTGAGTCCGCCATGGCAGGATCCGTCATGATCGTTGCCGGATTCGAATTAACCAGTATGACCCGATAACCCTCTTCACGCAGTGCCTTGCAGGCCTGTGCTCCTGAATAATCGAACTCGCAGGCCTGACCGATGACAATAGGTCCGGCGCCAATGATAAGAATGCTTTGTAGATCGGTACGCTTGGGCATTGAATACCTCAGGTTCTGGCGTGCATCAGGTCAATAAATTCATCAAATAACGACACGGCTTCGTGGGGACCGGGACTGGCCTCAGGATGCCCCTGGAAACTGAAGGCAGGCACATCAACACGGCGAATACCCTGCAAGGAACCATCAAACAATGAACGATGGGTTGTCTCCAGACAATCCGGCAATGATTGTTCATCGACAGCAAAACCATGGTTCTGGCTGGTAATCAGTACCTTCCCAGTACGCAGATCCTTGACAGGGTGATTGGCGCCATGATGTCCGAACTTCATCTTAACGGTTCGGGCTCCCGAAGCAAGGGCCAGTAACTGATGGCCCAGACAGATACCAAAAACCGGCAACGATTTTTCAAGAAAGACACGGATTGCATCAACAGCATAGGTGCAGGGCTCAGGATCGCCCGGGCCATTGGAGAGAAAAACCCCATCCGGGTTCATGGCGAGTACTTCGGAAGCCGGTGTACGCGCTGGAACGACACTAACCTCACAACCCCGATCCACCAACAGCCGCAGGATATTGCGCTTGACACCAAAATCATAAGCAACCACCCGGAAGCGACTGGGCGGCGCTGAACCAAATCCATGCTCCAGACTCCAGCTCGCCTCGGACCAGGAATGCGTCACCGTACAACTGACTTCCTTGGCCAGATCCATGCCTTTAAGCCCGGGGAAACTTTGCGCCTGAAGCAGGGCTTCTTCCAGGGCACGATCCTGATTCGCCTTATCACCGGCGATAATACAGCCGTTCTGGGCGCCTTTTTCCCGAAGAATACGAGTCAGCCGGCGGGTATCAATCTCGGCAATACCGACCACCCCCTGACGACTCAGATAATCAGCCAAACCCTGCCGAGAACGCCAGTTGCTGACCACCAGACTGGCACTGCGAATAATCAGTGCCTTGGCCCATATCCGGTCCGATTCGACGTCTTCACTATTCACCCCGGTATTACCGATATGAGGGTAGGTCAGTGTGACCATTTGCTGGCAGTAGGAAGGATCCGTCAGAATTTCCTGATAACCGGTCATGGCCGTATTGAAAACGACCTCACCACACGCCAATCCCTCTGCACCCAGCGAAACCCCCCGGAAAACACTCCCATCCTCCAATACTAACAGGGCAGGTTTGCTCAAAACGACCTCCTGGACATGGCCCGCTTAGCGGGCAGCTAGAAAAAAGCGAGAAGGATCAGAACCCATCTCGCTTTCAGACACACATGACAGACAACAACCTTCAACAGGATATTTTACCGGATTGCTCCAATGAATGTCCACTTATAGATGCAGGAGATTCTGCAACCCGTCACCGACTCCATAAGACTTTAGCCAATCTGTCGAAGCAAGTTGACTGTTTGAAGACCAACACCTTGACTATACTAGGCTCGGATGAACCAGGTCACAAATCTGATGAAGGCACCCAGGAACGGCTCAAAAGGCGACGAAGCACGGATCAGCCTCCAGGATCAACTGGAAGACCGGGGCTGGCAGCTCAGTTTTCCCGACGACCTTGAACATGAATACCAACGTGATTACGCGGATCGCTACTACGATCAGATCCTGCTGGCCATGAATCTCGGCCTGATGGCCATCCTTGCCTGTGGTGTGGGTGACTGGCTCTGGCTGCGCGCTGAACAGGCCAGCCTGTGGTGGGTACGAATGATTGTGCTGGTACTCATGCTGATCCTGATGATTCTGGCACGCCAGCCTTCCCTGCACTATCGGACCCAATGGCTGATTGTCGTTGATGGCCAGATTGCAACCCTTGGAATCCTTTCCTTCGCGGGCATCGCCGCGCCACCCATTCGCTATTACTATCAGGGCGGCCTGCTGCTGGTCATGCTGATTATTTTTGTACTGTCCCGAATCCAGTTCGGCTATGGCGTCGTTTGCGCCATCTCGATGACAATAATAAGTAATATTTTTTTCTGGCTCATCAATCACGACCCAACCCCCATGATTGCCGCACAGGAATTCATCCTGCTCTGCGGTCTGGGCTTTGTTCTGACCGGAACCTTTCTGATCGACCGCACCCTGCGACAGAATTACCTGCAATTGCGCCTGCTGAACGAGGGCAACCAAAAACTCCAAGATGATAATTTACGCCTTGAGTATCTCACTGCACTAGATGGGCTTACCATGATTGCCAACCGGCGCACCCTCGACAGTACACTCAAGACCGAATTTGCCCGCAATAAACGAAAAAACAGTTTTATCTCGCTGCTGATGATTGATGTTGACTATTTTAAACTTTACAACGACACCTACGGTCATCCTGCCGGAGACAGCTGTCTGAAGAATATCGCCGACACCGTGCAACAGTTTGCCCGCCGCCCCGGCGACCTAGCAGGACGCTACGGTGGAGAAGAGTTTGCGGTCATCCTATCCAGCACATCACTTGTCGACGCCTGCAGCATCGCCGAGTCGATTCGCAGTGAAATCCTTACTTTGGCCATACCTCATGTCCGTTCCCAGCATGGCACCGTTACGGTCAGTATCGGGGTCAGTGGATTACAGCCGGGCATTGACGACCAACCTGAAGAGCTTTATCAACAAGCTGATGAAGCCCTGTACGCTGCCAAACGTCGCGGACGTAATTGCGTTGTCCTGGCACACCAGGAGAACCCATGAGTCCATCGGATGACCGTTTTCTTCTGGTTGCAACCCTGGGATTCTTTCAGCAACAAAAAAGACCCCGGCTACGGTTTGCCCCCGATCTTGAACAGAAATTTCAAATCCATTATGCGCAGCGCTACCAGCTTCACATCCAGATTGCCGGCTTTATGGGACTGCTGGCCCTGCTCGCTGCCACCCCATGGGATTACTGGACCGCTCCTCAACTTGCGCTGGCAACCTGGCATATCCGGATCTCTTCAGCCATTCTTCTGATTTTTAGTCTCATTTTCTCGTTCAGTTCTCGATCCCGTCCCTATCAACAACACTTGATTACCCTCAACACACTGGTCAATTTCACCACGGTGTACATGATCTCCGACCTGCTACCTCCCCCCATGCGTGACTACTACGCCATTGGAAGCACGCTGATCCTGCTTGGCGCTTTCGTTATTTCACGCCTGCAGTACCGTTGGGGGCGTCTGGCAGCCATTGGCATGACGATCATTCTCCTCATCCACAGTATCAGACACCATATCGGCCTCGAACTGACGGTAATCCAATTTTACGTTCTGGCCCTTGGCATCGCCTTTTGCCTGCCAGGCACCTACCTAATGGAACGGATGCTCCGGCTCAATTACCTGCAATCCCAGGTTTTGTCACATGAACACCAGACACTTGAAAAGGCTCGCATGGCGCTGGAAGTACTGACCTCCACCGATGGCCTGACGCACATCGCCAACCGCCGCTCTTTTGACAACAACATGCTGCAGGAATGGAACCGTCAGCAACGAGCAGAAACCCCAATGGCGCTTCTATTAATTGACGTTGATCATTTTAAGAAATACAACGACCTGTATGGACACCCTGCCGGTGATCAATGCCTGATACGCATTGCACAGACTCTAAAATCCTTTGCCAGACGGCCTGGCGACCTGGCTGCACGCTACGGCGGTGAAGAATTTGCCCTGCTGCTACCCGATACACGCCTTGGTGATGCCGAACAGATCGGCCGCAAACTGCTTAGTGCCATGAGCGAACTCAAAATCAACCATGAACGCTCCAATTGGGGTCAGGTCACCATCAGCATCGGTGCCGCCAGTATGATCCCCACCCAGGGAATTGATGCGGAACAATTACTGCTGCGCGCTGATGAAGCACTTTACGAGGCTAAGCAGGCCGGTCGCAACACCTTGCGTTGCTACGCGTTTACACGCTCATGAAATGACCCATTTGTGGTCGTGGCTTCAGGCGAAGGAGGAACAGCGAGAACTGCCCGCATTTCCCGCTCAAGATTCAAGGATGTACGATAATTCGGCGGAATGAACGTTGCTATCCCACCCCAGTCTAGTCCGGGGCGGGATCCTGATCAGGAAAACTCAAGCAACATCCTGATCTGTGCAGCAAAACATGAAGCGAAATATTCGATTTACTCGAACACTCAGGCAGCCTTGCGCTTCTCACCAGCCTGAACCAGATCCTGGAAAAACTTCTGAGCCTGATCCAGCAAATCAGCTCCCAGCAGTTTTTCGCGAGCTTGCTGAGCCTGTGTCTTCAACTCATCAATCTTGATCTGCTGTGCTTCGGTGACGATCTGTTCGACAAGACCACGAGCAGCCAGAACCCATTCAGAACCTTCTTCACCATGAGACTGCTTTCCTGCAACCAGCGCCTTTTCGAACTGTTCGCGGCTTTTTTCTTCAACCAGAGTCAGCAGACCCAGATTGGCCAGATAAACCTGACGTCCCAGATCCTTAACACGTTCTACCAAACCTTTTTGCTCTTCAGCAATATTTTTGAGTTCACCCATGATCATTCCCTTTTTTTTGCCCAGTATTTACGTCACCCGCTCGGTGACGATGGCTTATTCTAGGCCAAATCCCTTTACAGTATCTGTATATTGTCTGACAATCGAACAGAAAAGAACAAATGCCGATCAACGGCAATCAGCTTTTCAACGATTTCAGAATCTCAGCACGCGCAGATTCACGACCTTCCCAACCTGTCACCTTGACCCATTTACCAGGCTCAAGATCCTTGTAGTGTTCGAAGAAATGCTTAATCTGTGCTAGGAGAAGTTCTGGCAAATCATTAACATCCTGAATATGGCGATACAACGGGGTGAGTTTGTCATGAGGAACCGCAATCAGTTTGGCATCAATACCTGACTCATCTTCCATCACCAGTTTGCCTACCGGGCGAGCACGAATCACCGAACCAGGTACGACAGGATGGGGGGTAACGACCAAAACATCCAATGGATCACCATCTTCCGACAATGTCTGTGGGATATAGCCATAATTAGCTGGATAAAACATTGCCGTACCCAAAAAACGATCCACCATCAGGGCATCCGCATCCTTGTCAATCTCATATTTGATCGGACTGTAGTGTGCAGGAATCTCAATGACCACAAAAACATCATCGGGTGGATTCTTTCCTGCAGGGATATGGGCATAACTCATCTTAACTTCCTTCTCAGAGACGCGGAATAAAGATCAGGGCTGGATTTCCTGATCACCAAAAACACCATCAAACAAGGCCGTGGAAAGGTAGCGTTCGGCCGAATCAGGCAGTACGACCACAATCTGCTTAGCTGCAAACTCCGGCAAGACAGCCAAGCGGATGGCCGCACAGGCTGCCGCACCACAGGAAATACCTGCCAGAATACCTTCTTCCCGCATCAAACGCAGAGCATAGGCCATTGCTTCCTCATTGGTCACCGTCTCGACCCGGTCAATAAGTCCGATATCCAGATTTGCAGGAATAAAATTAGCTCCGATACCCTGAATCTTGTGACCTGCGGGTTTAAGCGACTCGCCGCGAAGCGTCTGACTGATCAAAGGAGATGCAGCTGGTTCAACGGCAACCGTCATGATGCCTTTGCCTCGCTGCTGTTTGATGTAGCGCGACACACCGGTCAACGTGCCCCCTGTTCCTACCCCACAAACGAGGACATCAATGGCCCCTTCGGTATCGTCCCATATTTCCGGGCCGGTTGTGCGTTCATGAATGGCGGGATTAGCCGGGTTTTCAAACTGACGCATCAGGATATGCCCCTCAGGGTCGGCTGCGACAATGGCCATCGCCTGATCCACCGCTCCCTGCATGCCTTTTGCTCCTTCGGTAAGGATCAGTTCGGCACCCAGTGCCTTGAGAATCTTGCGACGCTCCAGACTCATGGTTGCCGGCATGGCCAGCTTGAGCCGGTATCCTCGCGCCGCACAGACATAGGCAAGTGCAATGCCGGTATTACCTGAAGTTGCCTCAACAACGGTCATCCCGGGACGCAACAACCCCCTCTCTTCGGCATCCCAGATCATGGCCGCACCAATACGACATTTCACCGAGTAAGCCGGATTACGACCTTCGATCTTGGCCAGCACCTGAGCCGAACCAGGCGGCAGCATGCGGTTGAGGCGAACCAGCGGGGTACGTCCAATAGAGAGGGAATGATCCGCATAAATGGGCATGACAGACTCCTTGCAAGCAATGGTCAGGATGGCAAACGAAAAAAATACTTCCGGTAATAGCGCAGTTCATCAATCGATTCCCGGATGTCATCAAGTGCCTGATGTGTGCTTTTCTTGCTGATTCCCCGTACAATTTCCGGATTCCAGCGATGCGCCAGTTCCTTGATGGTACTCACGTCCAGATTGCGATAGTGAAAGAACGCTTCCAGGCGCGGCATATAACGATAAAGAAAGCGTCTGTCCTGACAGATGGAATTACCACACATTGGAGACTTGCGTGGTTCAATAAAGCGCTTGAGAAACTCAAGTGTCGCTTCTTCCGCATCTTTTTCTGTCGTGGTACTGCGCCGGACCCGATCAGTAAGCCCTGAGGAACCATGTTGCCGGGTATTCCACTCATCCATGTCATTAAGTACCATATCTTTCTGATGGATGGTCAGAACAGGTCCCTCGCTGAGAATCACCAGATTGACATCGGTCACAATGGTTGCCATTTCAATGATCCGGTCGGCATCGGGATTTAGCCCGGTCATTTCAAGATCAATCCAGATCAGGTGGGTATCATTGGATGCGTGCATTAAATTTTGTTCCTCGTCGACAACGGTCTATTATAGGTAAACATAGGCCACAATGCACCCTTTGCCTTATTCAGACAAACACGGCTGATATTCCTTCAGCAGCACCCCAACAAGGATACTGACGATACCTGCATGTCCACAAGAATACTTCAACACCAGAATGATCTGGCAGCAAACTCCGCCCCCCCCCTGTCTGGAAGGGTGATTGCCCATTTTGGGCGCAGTGTGCTGGTTGAATCATTGGATCACAGCCTGAGCCAGACTTGTCATGTTCGGGCCCAGCTTGAAGCCATTGCTGCCGGAGATCAGGTTATCTGGACACCTGCACGACATGAACAGGATTTTGGGGTTGTAACTGAGGTTGTGCCACGATTCAACTGTGTTGAACGCAGTACACCACAAAGTGGCCAGAAAATCATTGCAAGCAACCTGAATCAGTGGTGTATGGTCCTTGCACCCGTTCCACCTCCCTCATTATCCATGCTGGATGCCTGTCTGGTACTGGCTGAAATACAAAAAATTCCTGTCCTTATTGTTCTGAACAAGCGCGATCAGGCTGGCCCTGAAAACGATATATGGCTTCAACGCTACAGCAGCATTGGTTACGAACACGTACTGACCCAAGCCACTCTTGGCAGCGAAGGAATCCGACAACTACAAGACCTGCTTGCCGAAGGGCAGTGTTTGCTCTCAGGGCCTTCAGGTGTCGGCAAATCGTCACTGCTCAACGCCCTGCACCCCGACGCACGGCAACTAACCCAAATACTTTCCCTGCGCAGTGGACTTGGCCAGCACACCACAACCACCGCTCGCCTATTTCACATCAACACCAAATCAAGCATCATTGACTCTCCAGGCATCCGATCCTTCGGACTGGATCACCTGTCAACGGACGAGATTCTGCGCGGCTATCGGGAGATTACTCCACTTCTAGGCCAATGTCGTTTTCGTAATTGCCGACACCATGCCGAGCCGGGATGTGCCTTGCTGGAATCAGTACACTCTGGCACGATTCATCAGGAACGATTTCAATCCTTTCAGACACTATTAAAGCAGTCATACAGCCATGCATCTTATCAAAAGAGTTAAACCCAATATCGCCCTGCTCATCTTGGCGGGACTATGCCTCTGCTGGAGCAGGGCGCCCTTGGCAGACAAACAGTTTTATCGATACCTTAACGAAAATGGCGAGCAGGTCGTAACCGACAACCTGTCCTTGCAGGCCATTCATCAGGGTTACGATATCCTGAACAACCACATGGAACTAATTCGACATGTTGTGGCACCACCAACAGGCAAGGTACTGGAGCACATCAAACAGGTTCAGGCACAACAACATGAAGGTGATGCACTGAAAAAAGCCTATGGAACTTCTGTCGACGCCACACGTTTGATGAACGAGCAAATCGCTGCTTTGCAGGCACAGCTTGAAATCAACCGCAGCGCCGAAGATCAGGCTCAGTCAAAACGCGCCGACGATGCCACCCGCGCAGCCAATCTGGAACGGGCAGGCCATAATCCGCCCGCCGCATTGCTCGCTCAGATTCAGAGTGACAACGACCGTATCCAAGAAATTCAGCAAAAGAATTTCGCTACCCGGCAGCGTATTACCGAAATACGCCAAAAGTTCAGCAGCATTATTTCCCGGCTGCAGGAACAGGAGAATCAGGATGCGAACAATGCCGCATCGCGACCCACTTCAACCATTTCCGAATAACGGGTGAGCAGAATATCAGGATTCAGGTGCAACTGATCAAGCACGACCCGAGACAAAGTCCCGACCAGACGTTCAGGTGGAACTCCTGCATCAATGGACTGCACAACCTGCTTGGCCAGCTGCAGCAACAAAGCCATATCAGGCACTGCAGCATGTTCTGGATTGCTTTCCTGCTCCTGAATAGCCTCAACCATCATATCCGGAAACCGCCAGCGCCGGGCCAGTTCGGCACCCACATCCGCATAACTGCATCCAAGCAACTGCATTTCTGAAGAAATACGTGACTGGCCTGCCCATACCATCCGCTGCAACTGAGCTCCTTTATCAGGAAAGGCCGTAAAAATCAGCACATCACCAAGGTTATGCAACAATCCAACTGTAAAGGCAATATCTGCACTCTTTCGACAGACTTTGGCCAACCAAGATGCGGTCGCCGCCACCTTAAAGCTCTGCAGCCAGAACTCCTGAATGTTGAATTCCCGTGGCGTCTTGATGGAACTGGTAATCCCACAGGACAACACCAGCGTACGCACGGCGTTAAATCCAAGCACCATAACCGCATCACCAATGCTGGAAATCTTGCGGGTTCCCCCATAAGCCGGAGTATTAGCCATACGCAACACACGAGCGGACAGGGTTTGATCCTTGATGAGTTGCTTGGCTATGGAATCAATATCGACATCCGGATCATCAAAACTTTTGATCAACGCCTGCACAACTGCTGAAACAGTTGGCAGATTCTGGCTTGCTTCAAAGATTGCGCTGGTATCCGACATAATCATCTCCTGTTTCAATCCATACAGCCTAGATCGGAATGCAATGATTTCCAGCAGTAAGAATCAACGCAGGAATCTTTGATACAAAACATGGTCGGACTCGTTCTGATAACTATAACCAACCTGATCGAGAAGTTGACGGAGTTCTGAATCAGACCGCCCCCCCAGTTGCACACCCATGAGAACCCATCCGTAAGGCGCACCATGATTACGGTAATGAAACAGGGAAATATTGAATGAAGACCCGATCTGTTGAAGAAAACGCAGCAAGGCTCCAGGACGCTCGGGAAATTCAAATCGATACAAACGCTCGTCTTCAAGATGAGCCTGCCCTCCAACCAAATGCCGCACATGCAAGGTAGCCAGTTCATCGCCACTGACATCAAGCACCTCATAACCGTTCTGGCGCAAGGCGTGAATGATTTCTTCGCGTTCCTGATCCCCCCGACGCAACTGAAGACCAACAAAAACATGAGCCTGATCCGCTGCGTTCGAGAAGCGATAATTAAACTCGGTGATGTTGCGACGCCCAAGCACTTCACAGAAGGCAAGAAATGAACCAGGACGCTCAGGAATCGTCACCACCAGTATGGCTTCCCGACGCTCGGTAAACTCAGTTCGTTCTGAAATCCCTCGTAACCGGTCAAAATTGATATTGGCCCCTGAATCAATGGCAACCAAGGCTCCTCCACTTGCCTTACCCATTTCGACCCAGCGCTTTAATCCGGCTAGGGCAAGCGCTCCAGAAGGCTCGGCAATGGATCGGGTATCATCAAAAATATCCTTGATTGCAGCACACATGGCATCGACCGGGACGGTCACCACTTCATCCACGCATTGACGCGCCATAGCCCAGGGCCGTTCACCAATCCTGGCAACGGCAACCCCATCAGCAAACAAACCAACATGGCTAAGCGTCACCGGTTGGCCTGCCTGTAATGCGGCCTGGAGACAAGCCGAATCTTCCGCCTCGACACCGATGACCCGGACTTCGGGTCGAAGATACTTGATATAGGGCGCCATACCGCCAATCAGTCCACCGCCACCGACAGGAACAAATACAGCCTCAAGCTGCTGGGGTGCCTGCCGGATCAGTTCCGCTGCAACGGTTCCCTGTCCGGCCATCACATCCCAGTCATCATAGGGATGGACCAGGGTCAGACCCTGCTCCTGGGCAAGCATGCCTGCATGCAGACGTGCTTCATCAAACTGTTCGCCATGAAGAATCACTTCAGCACCCCTGTGCCGTACCGAATCGATCTTGATTTCAGGGGTTGTATGCGGCATGACGATGACTGCCCTGCACCCCATACGCAGTGCGGCCAGCGCCACACCTTGGGCGTGATTACCTGCGGAGGCACAAATCACCCCGGCTGCCCGCTGTTCAGGGCCAAGCTGGGACATCTTGTTATAAGCCCCTCGCAACTTGAATGAAAATACCTGCTGGAGGTCTTCACGCTTGAGCCACACGGGATGATCCAGACGACGAGAAAGCACCGTCATGAAATCCAGCGGCGTTTCTCGGGCCACTTCATAGACACGGGCCTGCAGAATCCGGCGCACCATTGCCTCGACACTGATCAACATGACTCACCTGTTTTTGACATCACTGCTATAGCATACTTACAATCAGCCTGATGCGACCACAAAATTCACTCCACGAACGGACCAGCGAGTAAACCTGATGGATTCAACGGCACTGAAAATCAAGGCAGCTCGTGCTGCGCTCAGTTATATCGAACCAGACAGCGTCATTGGGATCGGTAGCGGCAGCACGGTCAATGCCCTCATTGAAGCAATGGCTCAAGAGAATATTTCCATTACCGCTACCGTGGCCAGTTCAGAGGCAACGGCCACTCGCTTGCGTCAGAGCGGATTTAGTGTCATTGATCTTAATGAAGTTCATCATCTTGACCTGTACATCGATGGTGCCGATGAAGTTGACGGCCACGGCCGTATGATTAAAGGCGGGGGGGGTGCACTGACCCGAGAAAAAATTGTTGCGGCCGCTTCCAGACGTTTTCTGTGTATTGCCGACAGCAGCAAGCGTGTCGAGCAACTGGGTACTTTCCCTTTGGCCATTGAAATTTTGCCCATGGCCCGGGAACAAATCATCCGGAACTGTGCCCACCTAGGTGGAGTTGCCCGGTTGCGAACAGGATTCCTCAGTGATAACGGGTTACCCATCCTCGATGTATCCGGTCTTGACTTCAGCGATCCATCGTCGCTTGAATCGACTCTCAATCAATGGCCTGGGGTTGTCTGTCACGGCCTGTTTGTCCGTCAGTCTGCCGACATGATCCTGCTGGCCTCTGCCGATCGACTGGATATTCTGGAAGCGGAGCGCCTTGCATGCGATTCCTGATCACCGGTGGCACCGGTTTCCTCGGGTCAGCTCTGGCCCGAAAGCTTTGCAACCATGGCCATCAGGTCACTATCCTCTCGCGTCGGGACAAACTGCCTGGGTCACTGTCTGATCTTGAGATTACCCTGATCGACGATGTACTTCGCCTGCGTAAAAAAGACTATTTCGACATTGTTGTCAATCTGGCGGGCGAGGGTATTGCCGACCGTCCCTGGTCTCCCGCTCGCAAAACATTACTAAGAACCAGCCGGATTGCCACTACGGAAGAACTGCTTACCGCCCTGCGCCGTCTGGACAAGCCCCCCAGAATTCTGTTGAGCGGGAGTGCCATTGGTATCTACGGCAATCATACGGACGGAATTGTTGATGAACAAACCCATCTGGTGCTGAATACCCAGGATTTTGCGCAGCAACTGTGCATGGAGTGGGAACATGCTGCCCAAGCAAATGCCCATATGGACACTCGGGTCATTCTGCTTCGAACGGGTCTGGTTCTTGGCCCTGGAGGCATGCTGGGGCGAATGTTACCGCTCTTTCGCTTAGGTCTCGGGGGTCGCTTTGGCACCGGTCAGCAGATGATGTCCTGGGTTCATCGCGATGACTGGGTTGGCATGGTGCTGCATCTGATTCAGGACGAAAACAGCCAAGGCCCCTATAACTTGACCAGCCCCAATCCTGTCAGCAATGCCCTGTTCACCCGTGCCCTCTCGAGCCGGCTGCATCGCCCGGCTATTCTAACGGTACCTGCTTCCCTGCTGCATCTGACTTTAGGCGACATGAGCCAGCTGATGCTGGGCAGCCAGAACGTCCAGCCAACCCGTTTAATCGGCCTTGGCTATAATCTGCGTTACCCTCAGATTGAGCTCGCTTTAAGCCAGATCCTTTCCAGAGGCGAGGGTGACCACCG
>JAJZHM010000165.1 GCA_021804485.1 Pseudomonadota bacterium
GTAATTTAACGCCAAGTTCAAGGAAGCGGTGATTGACCGCACGAATCTGGCAGCTCAGCATGCCTTGTTCGAGCGGAAGTTGTCGATAAGCAAATGCAGTCATGGAATAAACAGACATGAATCTCTCCGGAACGGATCGGTGTACCCCCATCATATCGCATATTTTGTTCCCTGCATCGTAGCCACCGACTCGACAGAGTCGATATACTTGTGAACTTCATAATGACAGCGGCAAGAGAGGATCTGATGCGACACTCCGGACGACAACCCACTGAAATGCGTCCTCTGCATTTTAAGCGTCAGTTTACCCGCCATGCCGAGGGATCGGTGCTGGTTCAATTTGGTGAAACCCATGTTATCTGCACTGCGAGTGTTGAGAATTCGGTTCCCCGTTTCATGAAAGGGTCTGGCGAAGGCTGGATCACTGCTGAATATGGCATGTTGCCTCGTGCGACACACACACGTTCAGAGCGTGAAGCGGCTCGTGGCAAGCAGTCCGGCCGAACACAGGAGATTCAGCGTCTGATTGGCCGCAGTCTGCGTGCGGCGGTCGATCTGAAGAAACTCGGAGAGAATACCATCCATATTGACTGCGATGTGATCCAGGCTGATGGTGGGACAAGGACTGCTTCCATCAGTGGTGCCTGCGTAGCCTTGGTGGATGCATTGACCGTGATGCTTGAGCGTAAGTTAATCAAGCAGGATCCGCTCAAAAGTCTGGTTGGAGCGGTATCTGTTGGATTGCATGCACAGGCGGTGCTTCTGGATCTCGATTACCAGGAAGACTCAAACTGTGATATGGACATGAACATCGTCATGAACCAGCAGGGTGGGTTAATCGAGATTCAGGGGACAGCGGAAGGTGCGGCATTGCAGAGAGCACAACTGGAGCAGATGCTGGATGCTGCGAATCATGGAATTTCCAGCATCATACAGGCACAGCAGCAGGCGTTAGGATGGTAGCTTCGTGATCCTTGAGCCGAAAATTCTTATTCTTGATCTGGTTATGGTGCGTTATCCACAGCCTTGTTCGGTTCGTGAACTTTTGCAGGCAGCCCGGTTGTTTCAAATCTCGGATAACAGCTTACGGGTTGCTGTAACCCGACTGGTTGCTCAGCACTGGCTTAAGTCTGAGGGACGGGGTCTGTATGGCGCCGGTGAGCAGATTCAGGCAATGTCAAACGAAATCCGGTCCTGGCGGTATGCTCGGGATCGGATCCGTATCTGGACGGGGCATTTTCTCTTTGCTTTTCTCCCGGATCGTCCCAAATACGACCGCACCGAAATCCGGCACCGCGATCGCGCTCTTGGCATGATGGGTTTTCGGGATGTGGCTTCCGATATTCATGTTCGTCCGGATAATCTGCAAGCCAGTCTTGAAGAAGTCCGGCAGCGACTGATCACGTTGGGTATGTCCGCTGATCATATACTCGTCTCGGCGGAACAACTTGCCGGCATTGATGAACAAAGCATACGAAATCTTTGGCCCATTGCACAGCTGAATCAGCAGTATCAGGACATGACGCTACGCATGCGTTCGTGGATGCAGTCTGCCCAGCATTTGGGCTGTGAAAACGCAGCTCGTGAGAGTTTTTTGCTTGGTCGGGAAGTAATCCGGCAGATCAACCTTGACCCCTGGTTGCCGGAACACTGGGTTGATGCGCCCCGACGACAGATATATTTCGAAACAGCGCTTGAATTTGACCGTTATGGCTGGACATTCTGGATGGAATTGCTGTCTTGGCCAGAAAAATATCAATCTGATCAGAATGAACTTTGCTTGCGCGAGCAACTGACCGTATAGGTCGAGCTTTGCTTGACCTTTTCGTAGTTGCCAAAGATTTCAGTGCTGGTGCGAGCGATGAATTGCCTGAGTCCGGTGATGGCAACAATAACCAGTCGCCCGTTTGCATTCAGGTGCTTCTTGCAATCAGCCAGAAACAGATAATGTTGTTCTTTGCTGGCTTTGGCAGGAAGATTACAGGCAATCAGGTCAAAGGTCCGGGTCTGGTCGATATGCTGCAGACCATTGCTTAACTGGGCCTCAACATGGGAAAGGCCATTGCGGGCAATGTTTTTGTGAGCATATTCGATGGCGACAAAATCCTTATCAACCATCAGAACGCGCCCCCGGGGAGCACGCTGCCCCAGATGCAGGCCAAGTATTCCATAACCACAGCCGAGATCCAGTATGTGTTCGTCTTCGGTAACCTCGGTATGTTCAAGGAGCAGGAGACTCCCATCATCAATGCGCTCAGGGGAAAACAGACCCCACGTGCTGTTCAGTGTCAGGTGAAGACCGCGAAAATCAAACTGAATGGTACGATCTTCTCGCCAGCGTTCAAGCAGGGCAAAATCGGGAGCGGCATGTTTCACAAGTCATATTCCATGATTAAAGGAGCGTGATCAGAAAACTTCTGATCTTTGAAAATTTCGGCCGAGCGTATTTTCGGTCTCAGGGATTCGGAGACAACCTGATAATCAATCCGCCAGCCGACGTTGTTGTTATAAGCCTGGCCCCTCTGTGACCACCAAGTATATTGATCGGGTCTTGGATCGACGACACGAAATGCATCCACCATGCCCAAAGGCCCAAGAAGATGATCCATCCATGCACGTTCATGGGGCAAAAAACCTGAGTTTTTCTGATTGCCTCGCCAGTTACGCAGATCAATTTCCTTATGGGCAATATTAAAATCACCGCAAAGGATCCACTGCAAAGGTTGTTGATGCCTTTGTGCCAGTATGGGTGTCAGCGCTTCGAGAAAATGGTTCTTGCGCTCCTGAGCTTGTTCGGAGGCACTTCCTGAAGGAAGATAGAGAGAAACAACAGCCAGGGATCCAAAGTGTGCTTCGATCCAGCGCCCTTCTTCATCGCAGAGGGAGAATTCCAGACCGGTCACGCATCGATCAGGTTTGATACGCGACCAAAGAGCGGTACCACTGTAGCCTGGTCGCTTGGCAGGAAACCAGAGACAGGTCCATTCCGGGCCTGGGAGCAAAGAATCATCAAGCTGACTCTCCTGAATGCGAATTTCCTGCAGGCAACAAACATCAATCGAGCTGGATTGTAGCCAGTCAATGAAGCCTTTACGTGCGGCAGAGCGCAGGCCGTTGACATTGACGGAGGCTATTATGAAGTCTCCCACCGCTAAACGCCCTGCAACGTTGTAGCGGGGGTTTCTTGGGTCAACGAACAGAGCGCAGGGATGTTGCCACCACCACGACTTACCACGGTCTCACCAAGCGTGGGCCGTGTTACCACAGCCGGTTCGGAGCCCTCCGCCCCTACCTGGATCCTTGTGATTCTGCACCGCTTCTTTT
>JAJZHM010000073.1 GCA_021804485.1 Pseudomonadota bacterium
TGGTCACAGTTATAAGATTGAAGTGCTGCTGGAGGCCCATGCTCTGGATCATGGCCAGATGATTTATGATTTTGGTCTGATGAAGGGGAGCATCCGTGATTTGATTGATGCCTTTGATCATGCGGTTACGTTCTGGAATCGTGATCAGGATGCTTATCAGGATGCTTGTCGTCAGTTCTCTGCACGCTGGGTGTCAATACCCGTTTCCCCGTCTGCAGAACAGTTCAGCCGGCTTTTCTTTGTGCTTATTGATCGTGTTTTGCAACGGACCGTCATGCAAAATGGCGAACAGGATGTGCAACTGCATTCCATTATTGCCCATGAAACCGAAACCGGTTATGCCCAGTGCTTTCGTGAAGATGCCTATAATCCTCGCATGGGGTTGATTGATCTTGAACATATAAGATTTTCAGAACAGATTCGCAGTGAATGGAAAGACCCGGATCTGTTTGGCAAGCTATTAAGGGGTGAAGCCCTCATCAACCCCCGTGCACAGCATCAGGTTCCAGTTTGACCCGGTACGCGACAAGCCTGGCGCAGCCCAGTACCCACAACTTTGCTCCTATGATACCTGCCACCTCCGTCCTGTAAAGAAGACACCCCGTGGTTAACGCATCTTGGAACCTGATCGTCTGGCACTGTGCTGCATTGCGAAGTAAAATGACGACAGAGGGACCTGGTGTCAAGGAGTAGTATGGTGACGAGCACTGAAGATGGACAGGCGGAGCCTGAGTTTAAGCGAATGGATCGGATTCATGACAGTGGTTATAAATTTCTGTTTTCTGCGCCGGAGTTTGTGCGGGATCTGATCATTGGGTTTGTGCCCGATAAGTGGCTGCATGGATTGGACTTCTCTACATTGGAGCCGTATCCTGGCAGTTACATTACGGAAGATTTCCGTCATCGTGCCGATGATGTGGTCTGGCGTCTCAAGGTAGGCGGTGATTGGGTTTATCTGTACCTGTTGATTGAGTTTCAAAGTACGGTGGATCCGTATATGGCGTTACGCATGATGGTCTACCAAGGTTTGTTGTACCAGGATATGATTCGCAAAAATGACGCCAGAAAAGGACGTTTGCCGCCGGTTCTGCCGATCGTGTTGTACAACGGACGGCAGCCGTGGACGGCCTGTAAGGATGTATATGATCTGATTGCATCGGTTCCTGGTCTGGTGGACCAGTTCAAGCCACATACCCGATACTTGCTGATCGATGAACAGGCGTATTCGGATACCGACTTGGCGTCGCAACGGAATCTGATGGCAGCGATCTTTCGTCTGGAACAAAACCCGGCTGCCACGGCGGATGTTTTGCGATCATTGGATGAGTGGTTGCATGATCGGCCGCAACTGGAGCGTATGGTGGTGGTGTGGATTCGGGCGATGTTGATGCACCGTCCCGGGTTGGATGTACATTTACCGGAAGTAGATAATCTGCGGGAGTTAAAAGTCATGCTGGCTGATCATTGGGTAGAATGGGGCAGGGAATGCAAAGCGGAAGGGATGCAACAAGGAGAGGCACTGGCCCTGCAAAAACTGTTAGCCAAACGCTTTGGTGCTATCACGCCCGCTGTGCTGGAGGCCATTGCCAAAGCATCGCCTGAGCAGATTGACATCTGGCTGGATCGGCTGCTGGATGCCGAGAACATGGACGCCGTGTTTGCTCCTTAGAAATCGTAGGGGTCGCTGGGTGAGCGCCATCCTCTGACAGGATGATTGGGAATAGGGGTTAAGTTGAAGCCTGCATGCACTTTGTTATTGAAGAATCCTGAAGTTCTTTGATCCGATCCGTGCCCAAAGGTTAATCGATACGCAGCTCCGGACGATCCTGAAACAATCGCAGTGATTCGGGATTAGCAAGGGCTTCGGTATTTTTGACCGGCTCATCATGAACAATCTGGCGGACGGCAAGTTCTGCAATTTTTCCAGAACGGGTCCGAGGAAGATCATCCACCTGCAGAATAACCGCCGGGACATGTCTAGGCGTTGCGCCTTCACGAATGGTTTGGCAGATTTTCTGACGCAAGGCATCGTCAACGACCACACCCTCGGCCGGGCGCACAAACAGGACGATTCGCTCGTCATCTTTCACCTTTTGTCCAATCGCAAGTGCCTCAACAATTTCGGGCAGACGTTCCACCTGGCGGTAGATTTCAGCCGTTCCAATCCGAACACCGCCTGGATTAAGTACCGCATCGGATCGGCCGTAAATAATCAGACCGCCCTCGGATGTTTTTTCGGCAAAATCACCATGTGCC
Organism: Pseudomonadota bacterium; assembly: GCA_021804485.1. GTDB lineage: Bacteria > Pseudomonadota > Gammaproteobacteria > Pseudomonadales > Moraxellaceae > JAJXWR01. The sequence continues at coordinate 2,257 of JAJZHM010000073.1, forward strand.
CATAATCCGGGGAATCGACTGAAATAGGCAGCTCGGTAGCGATGCCCATCCGGATCATTCCAAAATCCGATGGGCATGCTGGGAAATGATTGTCGGCAACAGAGTTCACCTTTCTCAGCAACCGGAAGTTCTTTGCCCTGATCATCAAGAATGACCACATCCATACCCAGACCAAGTGTCTGCAGGGCGCCCCGGTACACCGGTGCAGAGGGTTGTCCCAAAGCAAAACATGAAATGATGTCGGTACCACCGGAAATACTGCAAAGACACAGATCGGACTTGATCTTGCGGTAGACGTAATCAAAACTTCCGTGAGCCAAAGGTGATCCGGTTGAAAGCAGGACCCGCAAAGTCTTTAGTTGATGCGTCTGAACGGGCATGAGGCCAATTTTTTCAGCATGGGCCAGATATTTGGCACTGGTTCCAAGATGGGTCAGACGTTCAGAATCGACCAGATCCCAGAGGCGAGACTCTGGCGTAAAGGGTGAACCATCGTAGAGAACAATGGTGGCACCGAGGCCAAGGGCACTGACCAGCCAGTTCCACATCATCCATCCACAGGTGGTGTAGTAAGCAATACGATCACCGGCGTGCACATCGGTATGCAGTGCCAGCTCTTTCATATGCTGCAAATAGGTGCCACCACAGCTATGGACAATGCACTTAGGTACTCCGGTTGTTCCCGAGGAATAGAGAATGCAAAGCGGATGATCAAAAGGAAAATCAGGCCATTGCTGCATGTCTTCGGCGTCCATTCCGCTCACCGTATCGAAGTTTGCCCAGATGTGGGGCGTCATCTCAGCTTCAAGGAAGCATTCAATTGAGGGGATGGACTGCTGAACCTGGGTAATTTTTTGTCGGATTTCAAAATCCTTGCCACCATAACGGTATTGGGCGCAACTGATCAGCAAGCGTGGTTCAATCTGTCCAAGCCGGTCAATCAGACCTTGAACACCGAAGTCGGGTGAACATGAAGAAAAGACAGCACCCAGACTGGCGGTTGCTAGAAGAGCAATAACGGCATGATGGCCATTGGGTAGCACAGCAGCAACCCGGTCCCCAGGTTTTATACCCTGATGCTGCATCCAAGTGCGCAAACGCTGTACCTGAAGACCTAACTGGGTAAAACTCAGGGCGAAGCGGGTGCCGGTTTCATCAAGACTCACCAGTGCCTCACCTTCATGCTGCAACAACAGACGTGCAAAGTTCATATGCACCCCAGCGCCCCAACGAGCACCTGGCATGGTGTCAAGGGCGGGATCAGGCATCACCTGCGAGGTATTCAATGGAATCTGCAGGTAGGAGATCAACGCCGACCAGAACGACGCACGTTGCTGAATGGACCAGGCATGCAAAGTCTGTTGCTCGGGATTCATACCGAACTGGCGAGCAACACTCAGGAAACGGTGCCAGTGGGTGCGCCCGATTTGTTCGGGGCTGGGTTGCCAAAGCATATCCATCGTTCAATCTACCTTCAGTTCAATCAGCACCTGGCCACTCTGGACCAGATCACCCGCTTGAGCCAGAACCTGGTCAATGGTTGCAGGCCGGTGAGCTTTAACCCGATGTTCCATTTTCATGGCCTCGACAATGGCCAGCACATCCCCAGCCTCCACCTTTTGACCAGGCACACAGAGAATATCAACGATACGGCCATTCATCGGCGCTGTAATTGACGTGCCTGTATGGATTTGGTTGGCTGTGGCAGACTCGACCACACTGAGAAACTCATGTACATCGCCATCGACAAAGGCGTAAATCCGCTGATCATCCTGAGCCCCATGCCATTGGCCGTACTGATCACCATGCAGATGCAACACCTGATCCCTAAAAGTGGCTTGAACCTGACCCGATTGTCCGGCATAGACCCAGAGGATCTTATTCTGTTGACACATCTCCAGCAGAACTTCATGCCGCTGTCCCTGATGCTCCAGAAGCACTCGTTGCTGAGCAAAACCCGCCAGTCTAAAATCATGCAACTGCGACCATGGAGAAGTCTGTCTGCCGGATTGCTCCCGTTCGGAAAGTGCCAGCCAGATTGCACTCCAGACGACCGTAGGCAGCCCATGATGCATCTCCCGGGGCATACACAGATCCTGATGCTGCTCAAGGAACCGGGTATGAATATGCGCCCTGGCGACATCCGCATCACGCACCAGACGGCAGAGAAACCCGGTATTGTGGGCTGGGCCCCTCAATCGGATGTTTGCCAGGGCACGACCCAAACGATGCAACGCCTGACTCCGGTCATCGCCCCAGACCACTACTTTGGCAATCATGGCATCGTAGAAGTCACTGACTGAATCACCGCTCTGATAGCCGGTATCGATCCGCAGCCAAGGAGCGGGCTGCCAGTCGAAGGTATGAATCTCGCCACTGCCAGGAAGAAAGTCGTTGGCAGGGTCTTCGGCATAAATACGCACTTCCAGAGCATGTCCCTTGGGTTTTAGCTCGTCTTGGGTCCATGGCAAGGATTCACCCGTAGCAATTCGCAACTGCCACTCCACCAGATCCAGGCCTGAAATGGCCTCAGTTACTGGATGCTCAACCTGAAGACGGGTGTTCATTTCCATGAAATAAAAGTTGAAGTCTGCATCAACCAGAAACTCGATGGTGCCGGCATTGATGTAGCCAACCGCTTTGGCTGCTCGGACCGCAGCCTGCGCCATGTCCTGCCGAACATTGACAGGAAGGTTTGGTGCCGGTGCTTCCTCAAGAACTTTCTGATGGCGTCGCTGAATGGAACAATCCCGATCATGCAGACTGAGGACTTGACCATGCTGATCGGCCAGAATCTGAACTTCAACATGACGGGCAGGGCTGACCAGCTTCTCCAGAAGAACCCGATCATCCGAAAAGGCAGCCAGTGCCTCACGCCTTGCGGCATGAAGGGCTGCTAAAAACTCCTTTTCATATTCGACGGCTCGCATACCTTTACCACCACCACCCGCAGCTGCCTTGATCAGTACCGGAAATCCGATTTGCCGTGCCTGCTCCAGAAGCAGCTGCTCGCCCTGATCCATGCCATGGTAACCCGGTACCAGTGGAACCTGAGCATGTTCAAGCAGTGCTTTGGCTTCAGCTTTGTTGCCCATCGCCTGCATGGCCTTTGCGGGCGGCCCGACAAAGATCAGTCCCTGAACGTGGCAGGCTTCAGCAAAACCGGCATTTTCCGAGAGGAACCCATAGCCAGGATGAATCGCATCGGCGCAACTCAACCGGGCAATTTCGAGAAGGCGTTCCTGATGCAAATAGGACTCCCTGGCAGTGGAAGGACCCAATCGCCAAGCTTCATCCGCCATACGGACATGCATGGCCAACTGATCGGCATCCGAGTAGACAGCGATACAATGAATACCCAATCGTTGGGCGGTACGCATGATCCGACAGGCAATTTCACCGCGATTGGCAATCAGCAAACGTTCGATCATGATTCTTCCTGCCATGAGGGGCGTTGATGGGCAAAAAACGCAGCGAGGCCTTCTTGACCCTCGCGGGATATCCGTAAATCAGCAATCAGATGTGCTGTGCTTTGTTCCAATTCAGGATCGGGTGCCGGTGCCTGGCTGCGCAACAAGCGCTTGCAGGCACGACTGGCCAAAGGAGCCGTCAGACGTAAATGGGCACATTCCTGAAGGATGGCCTCATCCAGGTTTTCGGGAGCAACGATCCGGTGGATTAAACCAAAATGTCTGGCTTCGGCAGCATCAAAGACACGTGCGCTTAGGGCAAGATGCGACAGGGCTCTGGGACCAATAGCCCGATGCAGATAAGGGCTGATCACTGCCGGTGCCAGTCCAAGCCTCAGTTCACTTAAGGAAAAGCGTGCCTGATCGCTGGCAACGACTGTGTCGGCGCAGGCAACAAGTCCAAGGGCTCCCCCCATGGCTGCTCCCTGAACACGGACAAGAGTGGGTACGGGAAAGTTATAAAACTCCCGGAAAAGACTGGCCAGCTGTTTTGCATCCTGAATATTCTCTTGCTGAGGAGCACTGGCCATGCGGCGCATCCACTCCAGATCCGCACCCGCACTGAAATGCGAGCCGGCACCTTTTAAAACAAGATATCGCAGTTCAGGTTTCAACGCCCAGTCCTGCAGAACCTCGATGAGTTCTGCGATGATGCCCGCATCAAAAGCATTCCTTTGCTCTGGGCGATTCAGGGTTATTTCGCCCCAGTCTTCAAAAAGACGTATGATAAGATTGGTCATGGTCAGCTTCCTACATACGAAAAACGCCAAAGGGGCCATTCCGGTCAGGCCCGGGATTATTCATACAGGCCGACAAGGCCAGGGCCAGAACCTTGCGACTGTCGCGCGGGTCAATGACGCCATCATCCCAAAGCCGGGCACTGGCATAGAAGGCGTGTGCCTCACGTTGGTATTTATCGACCAGTTCCTGGTAAAGTTGCTGGTAGGCTTCAGGGGACAGCGATTTACCCTGCTTGCGTAGTGATGCCTCTTTGACCTGGAGCAGTACACTGGCGGCCTGTTCCCCTCCCATGACGGAAATGCGGGCATTGGGCCAGCTAAACAGGAATCGGGGCTCATAGGCCCGACCGCACATCCCGTAATTGCCAGCGCCATACGAACCGCCAATAATCAGGGTAATTTTAGGGACATCGGCACAGGCCACCGCATTAACCATTTTAGCGCCGTGTTTGGCTATCCCCCCCTGTTCATACTGCTTACCTACCATGAATCCGGTAATGTTCTGTAAAAACAACAGAGGTATTCGCCGCTGGGTGCAGAGGTTGATAAAATGTGTGCCTTTCTGGGCTGATTCGGAAAACAGAATGCCTTGATTAGCTATGATTCCGACCGGCATATTCCAGATCTTGGCAAATCCACAGACCAGTGTGTTACCCCATTCCGGTTTAAACGCATCAAATTCAGAACGATCAACCAAACGGGCAATGACTTCATGAACATCATAGGGCTGTCGGGGATCGGCTGGAACAATGCCTTCCAGATCATCACTGCTGTAAAGTGGATCGATGTTGTGCACGGCCGGTGGGGCAGGGGTGGAGCGGTTCAATCGGGCGATGGCGTCGCGAGCTAGTTGAAGGGCATGCTCATCATGATCGGCCAGCAAATCAGTAACACCTGAAATCCGGGTGTGCATTTCGGCACCGCCAAGTTCTTCGGCGCTGACCACTTCACCGGTGGCGGCCTTGACCAAGGGAGGTCCAGCAAGAAAAATGGTCCCTTGCTGACGCACAATAATGGCTAGGTCGGCCATGGCTGGAACATAGGCGCCACCGGCTGTGCATGAACCCATGACAACCGCAATCTGGGGAATGTTGGTGGCCGACATTCGTGCTTGGTTGAAAAAAATATGCCCAAAATGCAAGTGATCAGGAAAAACCTCACTTTGACGGGGCAGATTGGCGCCACCTGAATCTACAAGATAGATGCAGGGCAGATTGTTTTCCTGAGCAATCGTTTGTGCGCGCAGATGCTTTTTGACCGTCAACGGATAATAACTACCACCTTTAACGGTTGCATCATTGGCAGCAATCATGCAAAGCTGACCATGAACCAAGCCGATGCCCGCCACAATTCCTGCCGAAGGCACCTGCTCATCATAGACTTCATGAGCTGCCAGCATGCCAATCTCCAGAAAGGGAGAACCTGGATCAAGCAGTCGTTCAATGCGCTCGCGAGCGGTCAATTTGCCTCGTTCGTGGTGTCGGGCAACAGCCGATGCCCCCCCACAGGCGAGGATTTCCTGCTGAAGTCGCCGCAGACTGTTCATTGCCTGCAACATGGCCTCACGGTTGGCAACAAACTCAATCGATTGTTTCTGGATGTTGGTGTGCAACACGGTCATGTTCAGGTCTCACTAAACAGTTCACGGCCAATAAGCCAGCGACGGATCTCGCTGGTGCCAGCTCCGATTTCATAAAGTTTGGCATCACGGAGCAGACGTCCGGCCGGAAGGTCATTGATATAACCATTACCACCAAGCAACTGGATGCCATCCAGGGCAACTTGGGTAGCCCGTTCAGCGCAATAAAGAATGACCGCAGCAGCATCCTTACGGGTCGGCAATCCTTGATCACAGGCACGAGCCACACAGTAAAGATAGGCCCTGGAAGCATTCAGTACGGTGTACATATCAGCCAGTTTGCCTTGGACCAACTGAAAAGCTCCAATACTTTGACCAAACTGCTCGCGTTGATGCACATAAGGCAGTACCAGATCCATCACAGCCTGCATGATCCCTACTGGGCCTGCAGCCAGAACGACCCGTTCATAATCAAGCCCTGACATCAGCACACGAACACCTTGATTCAGCCCTCCCAGAATTTGATCCGCTGGAATACGACAGTCCTCAAAGATCAGTTCGCAGGTGTTTGAACCCCTCATGCCCAGTTTGTCGAGTTTAGGAGCGCGACGAAATCCGGGACGATCATGTTCGACCAGGAAGGCCGTGATGCCTTTGGTCTCTTGCGTTGGATCCGTCTTGGCGTAAATGACAAAAGTATGGGCATCGGGGCCGTTGGTGATCCACATCTTAGTGCCATTGAGCACATAATCATCGCCATCCCGTTCGGCACGAAGACGCATGCTGACCACATCTGATCCAGCATTGGGCTCCGACATGGCGAGCGCACCAATTTTGTCACCACGGAGCAGCGGGGGCAGAAAATGACGCTTCTGGGCATCCGTACCATGGCGATGGATCTGATTGACACAGAGGTTGGAGTGAGCACCGTAGGAAAGTCCTACCGATGCACTGGCCCGTGAAATCTCTTCCATGGCGATGACATGCGCCAAATAACCCATATCAGAACCGCCCAATGTCTCAGAGACAGTGATCCCCAAAAGTCCCATAGCACCAAAACGTTGCCAAAGGTGCATGGGAAACTGGTTGTCACGATCAACCTCCTGTGCCAGAGGAGCAATCTCCTTGAGAGCAAACTGCCGCACGCTCTGGCGTAGCAAGTCGATGGTCTCACCCAGACCGAAATTCATGCCGGTGATGCTCATACTTTTTTCTCCCTCGATACCATTGCATCAGCATAATATAACGCAAAATATCAAAAATGGAATAATTATGTAATGTTTTCCGATTGTACCTAAACCATCGCCTGCGTGGCAGGGGAGATGACAAGTTGAGGATGATTGCACCAATATAGCGGTTGCCCGCCACCCCCGCTCAGATCCGTACGTGCAGAATGACTGCATACGGCTTACAGTCTTGAGACTCGGTGTCAAAGCGCTTATTAATAGGGGTGTAGAACCATCGCCTTCGACAAAGACCGGTGGTTCTGCGTTCAGATCATGGTGCGGCCATGGAGGGTTTGCCTTCGGTAAGTCGGCCTTCGGTAAGTAACGACAATCCCCATTCGGAATCTTTGTTCAAGACCCTAACGTATCATCCTTGCTATCCCGTAAATTGATTTGATTCTCTGGCCAAAGCACGCAATTGGGCCGAAAAACAGGTCGACTGGTACAACCATCAACACAGGTACCGTGCATTGAGTTTTGTCAAAGTCATGCCTGTCAGGATCAGGCGATCCATGAGCAACGTAGTGCTGTTTATGAGCAGGCACGATCAGAACACCCCAAACGCTGCTCAAGGTCCACACGGTCGTGGAAATACGTTGAAGAGATTCATCTCAATCCTGAGGAACCAATCAAAAAATAGAATAAAAATCCAGCGAAAGAAAAAACCAGAAATGCAGCATAAGAAAATCGAGTAGACACGACAAATTCATTGAAGACTACCGAACTCCAGAATAACCCATATCCAAGGTGTGCCTTGGCCGCCATTGCCGAGTGACTGCTTCTCAGTACAGGGTTGACGAACAAAAATGAACCAGGTGATGGTTGACTTGCCTGCGGCAATAATAGATAAAGGCATGATCGCTGAGGCCATGCCTTTATCTAACTCTGCATCACCATAGCTGCTAAGAGGATCGCATACCATGTCCTATGGTTTGCTGGCCAAAATAAGCGGGCTTGGTCCTGGGGATGGCAATAAGCGCATGTCACAAAAGCCCGCTTCTGTAAGCCACTCAGAGATTTCTTCGAAGGACCAAGTATCACCCTGAGCAGTATTGACCAGCATATTTACGGCAAAGACCAGGCCATTGATTGGGCCTTGTCGATCGTGGTTTACCAGAAACTCGGCAATAGCAATGGTACCGCCTGATGCCAAAGCAGCGTAGACGCGCTTGAGTAGCTGCTTGCCCCGTTCCAGACCTTCACTATGCAGAATGTGCCCAAGCGTGGCCAACTGATGCGCTTCCCCCAAGGGTGCGTCCATCAAGTCCCCGGGAACATAGCTAAACTGCTCCGATACTCCGTGCTGTTGACTGATGCGACGTGTCACATTCAGAACTTCCGGCCAGTCAACGGCTGTGACCTGAACCTGCGGTGAACTGCGGGCCAGTTCAATACCCCAGACTCCGGATCCTGCGGCGATATCCAGAACCGAAAACGGTTGTTTGATCTGTGCGAGCCTAAGCTCTGCAGCAAGCACTTGGGCAGGTCCAGCACTCATTGGGTAGATATCTTCAACAAATTGTTCAAAAAAAACAGATCCCGTGTCATGCTCGTTGACCTGCTCAGAGGGGAGACCTGACTGGACGACTTCGGCCAGATGCAACCACTTTGGAATCAATTGGGTGCTGGCATGTTTGAAGAGTCCACCTCGAAAACCTGGTTTGGTACTGACCAGAAAAGTATCGCTTTCGGGTGTTAGGGAAAATTCCCCATGATGATTGCATTGCATCAGGCCAAAGCCAACCAGAGCATAACAAACTGCTTTTGCACCGCGACGCGAGGTTTGGGTCATAAGAGCCAGATCGTCAAGCGTTTGGGGCTGTTCAGCCAGCGCATCAAAATAACCATGACGAATCGCCGCTTCAATCATCAGCGGAGGTGCGTAGCCAAAAGCAAAGGCCATGATACGTTCTGGTGTTAGTGGTGCCTGAATGGACATGACAAAGATCCTCCTTGATGTAGGGACAATCCTGACCTTAGCATATTTCTGTGAATTAAAAAGTTACGATCAGTATCAAGCCATATATGTGTTTATGGGGCAACCCATGGCAAATTCGGCCTTGCATGCAAACAACAGAGTTTTGTCTGCTGGCGGCCTTGCGACTTTGTGATACTATAACCTCTTATTATCATGATTGTTTTTTCTTGAGGAGATTCTGTGCATCGCCATAACTGTAACACTTTAGTACTGCTCGGTATCTGCTGATGGAAAAGATCACCAAGTTAAGCGCAGTGATCAGTGGTGGCAGCGGTCTTGTTGGTCGTGAACTGCTTCAATGTCTTTCTGCCCAGAGCAGTTGGGGATCAATCATTGTACTTACCCGTCGTCTTCTGGATCTCCCAGATCGGTTTACTCAGGTTGTTACCGAGCTTGAACGGATGGAAAATGTTGCCAGCAAACTGAAAGCGGATGTTGCTTTTTGCTGTTTGGGTACAACGATGAAACAAGCCGGCTCCCGTGCTGAATTTGAACGTATTGATTATGGGTATGCCCTGCAGTTCTCCCGAATCTGTCATGAACAAGGTGCGAGTCATTTCCTGCTGGTCAGTGCCGTTGGGGCAGATCCTCATGCTCCATTTTTTTACAACCGGACCAAGGGACGCCTGGAGCATGATGTTGCTGAACTGGGTTGGCAGCGACTGACGTTCATGAAACCCTCGTTATTGCTTGGACAGCGCCAGAAACATCGTTTCGGGGAGAGTATGGCAGCCCGTTTCACAGGCTTGGTGGACCCGCTTCTGCGTGGCCAACTGGCCATGTATCACCCTATTAAGGCTGTCCAGGTTGCCCAAGCAATGGCTCAGCGTGCGGTCGAACCTTCATCGCTGCAAAGAGAGAGCCTGCTGTACTCTCAAATCATCCATGCAGCCAAGCGCTTTACGTTATAATGATCAATATGTGTTTTGGAGATTAAGGCATGAGTATATCAACCCCGGATCTGTGTGATGAACACCCGGATAAGGTACGTGTTCTGACCCCGATGTTTCGTAATTTTGGTCGGCGAAGCAGTTTTGGAGGACGGATTCGCACGGTGAAATGTTATGAAGATAACAGCCGTGTCAAGGAAGTCCTGGCAACTCCTGGACAAGGACATGTTCTCGTTGTGGACGGTGGTGGCTCTTTATGTTGCGCGCTTTTGGGTGATTTGATTGCCAGCTCAGCAGTCCAACATGAGTGGTCTGGCATCATTATTTATGGTGCTGTTCGTGATGTTGATGCCTTGGCTGAACTGGATATTGGTATTCAGGCACTTGCAGCCATGCCGCTAAAAAGTGTTCGCAAAGGCGTTGGTGATGTCGATGTTCTCCTGCACATCGGAGGGCAGATCATTCAGCCTGGTGAGTATATTTATGCCGATAACAACGGTGTTATTGTTTCTTCCACTTCGTTACTGGTCTGAATAATGCCTGTATTTCAGAGTGTCATCATTCTATCACTGGTCGGGCTTGTTGCCGGGATGCTGTCAGGTGCATTTGGAATCGGTGGGGGCGTTCTAATTGTGCCTGCACTGGTCTATGGCCTTGGCTTTAGCCAGAAAATGGCCGTTGGTACCAGCTTGGCAATCCTGTTGCCCCCAATCGGTATCGCTGCCGTTTGGGAGTATTACCGCAGCAATAGTGTTGATCTGCGTGCTGCGATCATCATTGCGCTGGCAATGGTTCTAGGCAGTTGGATCAGCGCCCGCTGGTCGGTACGCACCAGTGGGGATTCGATCAAGCTGGGCTTTGGAATTTTTCTTATTGTTCTCGGAACCTACATCGCCATTGATGTACTTCGCCACCAAGGACGCTGACCGGACTGCAGCCCTTAGGTTGTTTTCCGCGGAAAAAGGTCTTCCGGATGCAATTACGATGACGTTGAACGTGGAACATTTACAACGTACTGCGGACACTTTGGAGCAGGCATTGTTGCAGCTTCAAAGAACCGAAAAAAACACAGTCATGTATGATCTATTTCGTAACGCGGCAATTAAAAGTTTTGAGTTGTCGTTAGAGACAGCGGGTAAGTTGTTACGTAAAGCCATTAAGGCATTTGGTGCAAGTCCGCGTAGCAATGCACCGAACTTAAGGAAACCATATTATAACA
>JAJZHM010000074.1 GCA_021804485.1 Pseudomonadota bacterium
CTCCCAGTGCTGCGGCGGTACTTCTGTTGCCACATCTGATTCCTGGCGGATCATCAGCTCTGGAGGAAGATCCGTAATCATAACCTCCCGCCCCGAAGCCATCACCGTCAACCATCGACATGTGTTCTCCAACTGGCGGACATTGCCTGGCCAAGGCAAATCCTGAAGAAACTGGGCTGTTTCCGGGCGCAGAACCTTGGACTCGACACTCAACTCGCGGGCGGCCCTTTTCAGGAAATATTCCGCCAGCATCGGAATATCAGTGCGTCTTTGTGCCAAACGGGGGATATGCACCCGAATGACATTCAGACGATGAAATAAATCTTCCCGGAAGCGGTTTTCAGCAACCCGCGCCTCCAGATTCTGATGGGTTGCAGCGATAATGCGTACATCCACCCGAATGGGGGTCACCCCCCCCACCCGATAGAACTCACCGTCTGCCAGAACCCGGAGCAGGCGCGTCTGGGTTTCAAGCGGCATGTCACCGATCTCATCCAGAAACAGGGTCCCACCATTCGCCTGCTCAAAACGGCCCAGCCGCTGGCTGGTCGCTCCGGTAAAAGCACCTTTCTCATGCCCAAAGAGCTCCGACTCCATCAGATCACGGGGAATGGCCGCCATATTTAGAGCAATAAACGGTTTGCGCGCACGCGGAGAGTGTCTGTGCAGAGCTTGGGCGACCCGTTCCTTGCCGGTCCCAGACTCACCATGAATCAGCACGGTAATGTGGGAGTTCGCCAAGCGTCCAATGGCCCGGAAAACCTCCTGCATGGCCGGACTTTCGCCAATAATCTCCTGAGGTTCTTCCTCCACTGCCGCTGGAACCGCTTCGGGTGCCTGGGTTTGTTCCCGATAATGACTGACTGCCCGCCGCACCAGTGCAACAGCCTCATCAACATCAAAGGGCTTGGGCAGATATTCAAAGGCACCACTCTGATACGATGACACCGCCGAATCCAGATCCGAATGCGCCGTCATGACAATAATGGGCAGATCCGGATCGCGCTCATGCAGACGGGTGAGCAGGGTAAGCCCATCCATCCCTGGCATACGTAAATCAGTAATGATGGTTTCAGGCTGATCCCGACCAAGTTGCTGTAAAGCCGAACGGCCATCCTCGAAACACTGCACCACGAAACCTGCCTGCCCAAGAGCCCGTTCAAGAACCCAGCGAATTGACCGGTCATCATCAACCACCCACACTTTTGCATCCATCAGACCACCCCCGTGATGGGTATATAAATACTGAACCGGGTCAGTCCCGGCTGACCCTGACACTCGATCAAACCGTGATACTGACTGATAATATCCTGGGCAATGGCCAGACCGAGTCCTGAACCGGAGGGCCTGCCACTGATCATGGGATAGAACAGTGTATCAATCAGCTCAGCAGGAATACCTGGGCCGTTATCTTCAATATCCACTTGCAGGACCAGCCGATGGCGAACCGAGGCAATGGTGTACTGCCGCTGCGAGCGGGTCTGGAACCGAATCCGGTCCTTTCGGCCTGCACTCGGGTTTTCCTGCAAAGCCTGCATGGCATTGCGCGAGATATTGAGAAAGACCTGGATCAGCTGATCCGGATCGGCCTGTATCTCCGGCAACGAGGGATCGTAATCGCGCACCAGTTCCAGCGGCCCCTGGGATTCGGCCTTGATCAGATGCCGAACCCGTTCAAGACACTCATGAATATTGATCGGCTGCAAGGAAGGCATTGTTCGCGGACCCAGCATGCGATCAGCCAGCTGTTTCAACCGATCCGTCTCTTCGATGATCACCTGGGTATAATCCCGCAAGGACGGATCAGGCAACGCCCTGGAAAGCAGTTGGGCCGCACCACGAATACCGCCCAGCGGATTTTTAAGTTCATGGGCTACACCACGAATCAGCTGACGGGTCACCTGATGGTTGATGCGCAAGGACTCTTCACGGGCAATCCGTAAAACCCGGTCCATCTCCTGGATTTCGAGCAAAAGATAAGTCGCCAGATCCCTTAACCGTACCGGAGTGACCGCATAATCAACCACCACCAGTTTCTGAGCCATCCAGACATGGGCTTCACGTTTGTTAAACGGGTGGCCATAACCCAGAGTACGCTGAAAAGCTGAGTGCATTTCATCACTATCCTGATCGCGAAAAAAATGATCAAGGGGTTGACCCAGTGCCTTCTTGCCCGTATCCAACAAGGACTGAGCCGATGGGTTCAGATAGTGGATATGCAGCTGATCATCCAGCAACACCACACCGGTGGTCACATTATCCATAATCCACTGGAAATCAAGTTGCTCAAGCACGGTTCTAATTCCCTGATTCACTGCAAGCACCCTAGCAAAAACCAAACCAACCCCAGCAGTGCTTTAAAAGCCATTTCAGGCGCATCGATCACCATCTAGGCACCATAGTAGTGCATGCGCCACAAATCATGCACCAGAATAATCCAGCGTTTTAGAAGACGATGCTGCAGTGGGCGTGACTCAAGGCCAAAACTAAACCCAGAGTTCGATTTATGCTACCATGAGGCTTTGCAACGTCATGGGCCCGTTATGAACCAGCGTACTGATCAGAATTACCAGCCCCGGGTCGGCTTTGTTTCTTTGGGTTGCCCGAAGGCCCTGGTCGATTCAGAACGAATCCTTACTCAGTTGAGGACCGAGGGCTACGAAATTGCTCCGGACTACCAAGGCTCTGATCTGGTTATTGTCAACACCTGTGGATTCATTGACCAGGCCAAAGCCGAATCCCTTGAGTCCATCGGTGAAGCCTTGCGTGAGCATGGTCGTGTCATTGTAACCGGTTGTATGGGGGCTCAACCGGAACAGATTACCTCTGTTCATCCCAAGGTATTGGCGGTCACAGGCCCCCAACGCTACGAAGAAGTCATGGAGGCCGTTCATCAGCACTTACCTGCACCAAAGACTGAGCACAACCCCTATGTTGATCTGGTACCCCCTCAGGGAATCCGCCTTACCCCGCGCCATTATGCGTACCTGAAAATCTCTGAAGGTTGCAACCATCGCTGTTCCTTCTGCATTATTCCATCCATGCGTGGTGATCTGGTATCACGACCGGCCGGATCCATCATGCAGGAAGCCGAACAGCTGGCGCGCGCTGGTGTTCAGGAACTACTGGTCATCTCCCAGGACACATCCGCATACGGCGTTGACCTGAAATACCGGATGGACTTTTGGAACGGAACTCCGATCAAGAGCCGGTTGCTGGAGTTATGCCAGGCACTTGGCAGCCTTGGCGTTTGGGTACGACTGCACTATGTCTACCCCTATCCTCATGTTGACAGCATCATCCCCCTGATGCAGCAAGGCCTCATTCTTCCCTATCTGGACATTCCGTTCCAGCATGCCAGCCCTTCCATACTGCGCGCCATGAAGCGACCAGCGCACGCTGAGGATACTCTGGAACGACTGGCAGAATGGCGTCGCATCTGCCCGGATCTTGCCGTACGTTCCACGTTTATTGTAGGATTCCCGGGTGAAACCGAGGCTGATTTTCAGATGCTGCTGGACTGGATGAGCGCTGCCCAACTGGACCGCGTCGGTTGTTTCACCTATTCAGCTGTTGACGGCGCAGCGGCCAATGAATATGCCGATGCAGTGCCTGAAGATATCAAGGTTGAACGCTACGAGCGTTTCATGGAACACGCTCAGGCGATTTCGGAACAAAAACTTAGGCAGCGAATTGGTCAGCCCATGCAGGTCCTGATCGATGAACTGGATATCGAAGCGGGAGTTGCCATTGCCCGCAGTCGCCATGATGCCCCCGAAATTGACGGCAACGTATTTATTGAAGATGCACCCATAGCTCAGCTGCGTGCCGGACAGAAAGTCTGGGTGCGTATCACCGATGCGGATGCTTATGATCTCTACGCCACTCTCCAACAAGAGCCCTGATGCATGACTTCTTCAACACAGCCCGATCATCTGCTCAAGACCGCCACACATACACTGGCCATTTCCGCACTTGGTGTCGTCTTTGGCGATATCGGCACCAGCCCGCTGTACACCATGCAGCAAATCTTCAGTGGAACCTATCATCCAGTACCTTTGACACCGGACCATATTCTGGGCGTCCTGTCACTGATGTTCTGGTCAATCATGGTCGTGGTGACGTTCAAGTACGTCCTGTTCATCATGCATGCCGACAATCGTGGCGAAGGTGGCATCATGGCCCTGATGGCCCTGGTATTGAGGCAGGGCGGCCGTACCGCACGGGTCCTCATGCTGCTGGGCTTGTTTGGAGCTTCGCTCTTTTACGGGGATGCCGTCCTGACCCCAGCCATTTCGGTACTATCAGCGATTGAAGGACTCAGTATTGAATCCCCAACATTTACCCAATACGAGGTACCCCTGGCACTGATCGTCCTGACAAGTCTGTTTATGGTTCAAAAGAACGGTACCTCCGCCGTTGGTCGCTGGTTTGGTCCGGTGATGATTGTCTGGTTTTCGGTGCTGGCGCTGCTGGGTATCGGACAGATCATCAAGGTACCTACCGTTATGACGGCCATCAACCCCTGGTATGCCCTGCGCTACTTCCTGCATGATCCGGTTGAAGGATTCTTCTCTCTGGGAGCAACCGTACTGGCTTTGACCGGCGCCGAGGCGCTCTATGCCGACATGGGTCATTTTGGACGGAAACCGGTGCAACGAGCCTGGTTTTTCGTTGTATTTCCCGGCCTCATCCTCAATTATTTTGGCCAGGGTGCCTTATTACTTGCACACCCTTCTGCCGTACAGAACCCGTTTTACCTGATGAGCCCACACTGGGCTCTCTTTCCACTGATCGTCCTCAGTACCATTGCAACCGTCATCGCTTCACAGGCCGTCATCTCGGGCTGCTATTCGATGACCCAGCAAGCCATGCATCTTGGCTACAGCCCGCGAATGGCCGTGCACCACACGTCCAGCGATGAAATCGGCCAGATCTACCTGCCCGGAATAAACTGGGCTCAAATGACCGCTGTGGGTCTGCTGATCGTTGCCTTTGGCAGTTCCGACAAACTTGCCGCAGCCTATGGTATTGCCGTAACCGGCACCATGCTGATTACCACCATTCTGGCTTTTTTTGTCGCCCGACACATCTGGGGATGGCGCCTGCTGCCCAGTCTGGCGATTGTGTCCATCTTTTCCGCGGTTGATCTGGCTTATTTTGCCTCCAACATGTTTAAGATCAATCAGGGAGGCTGGTTCCCCCTCGCCTTGGGTGTCAGTATTTTCCTGCTCATGACAACCTGGAAAAAGGGACGAGCCCTACTCATTCGCCAGCTCAAGGCCGATTCGATTCCACTGGTTCAGTTTGCTACCCAGTTTGATGGCGCACTTCCTACTGTACCCGGCACCGCCATCTATCTTTCGACCAACAGCAATGAAGCGCCGCATCCTTTGCTGCACAGCGTCAAGCATTTCAAATGCCTGCATGACCGTGTCGTGGTATTGAGGGTTGATTTTCGCGATGAACCTCATGTACCGGAAAATCAGCGTTCACAGGTTTTTCGGGTGAATGACCATTTTTTTAGGGTCATTATTACCTTCGGATTCATGGACATTACGGATCTGCCGCGTGCACTCGCGCTTTGTGCCTCACAGGGCCTGCCGCTGGAAGCCGATCAAACGTCGTTCATTCTCGGCCGCGAAACGATTCTGCCGCATCGTAGCCCCGACATGTCACTCTGGCGCGAACGAATCTTCATTACCATGTTCCGTAATGCCGGTAGCGCCGCCAGCTATTTCCATATTCCGCCAAACCGTGTTGTCGAACTGGGTTCACAAATCACCCTCTGATGTCTTTAACGGCCTGAATACAAAAAGGCCGTACTAGAACAAAGCAGGTCGCACAGAGACGGTGTCTGGTGGGTGAGGGATATCACTCCTCCACCAGACAAAACTGAAAATCAATGATTAAGATCGAGACGAAAGTAGTTTTTTCCAGACTGTTTAGTCTTTCTGGTGCAAATGCTCCAGATAACTGATTTCTTCAGCAGCGCCAAGCATGACAGGAACACGCTGGTGCAAGCGTTCTGGGCGCATATCCAGAATGCAGGTATGGCCCGTACTGACCCGACCACCAGCCTGCTCAACCAGCCAGCCCATTGGGTTAGCTTCATACATCAGGCGCAGCTTGCCTCCCTGTACACGGATGCGTTCATCAAGAGGATAGAGAAAAACACCTCCACGGGTCAGAATCCGGTGCACATCCGCCACCATGGAAGCCACCCAGCGCATGTTGTAATTCTTGCCCCGAGGGCCTTCCTTACCTTGCAACAGCTCGTCAATGTACTTCTGAACCGGAGGTTCCCACATACGCTGATTAGACATATTGATGGAAAATTCAGCCGTCGTCTGGGGAATCTGCATCGATTCCTGGGTAAGAACAAATTGACAGTTCAAGGGATCAAGACTGAACTGATGAACACCTTTGCCAACACAAAGAATCAGTTGCGTTGCCGGGCCATAAATAGCATAGCCAGCAGCCACCTGCATACGCCCTGGTTGCAGCCAGACACATGGATCCGTCAGTTCACTCGCCTTAGGTGCCAGTAATACTGAAAATATAGTTCCTACCGACACATTGACATCGATATTGGAAGAACCATCCAGGGGATCAAAAACAACCAGATAGGGTGCATTGCCCTCAGCAAGAACCGGATCTTCCATCTCTTCAGAGGCCATGGCTGCAACAGCACCACAGGCAGCCAGTTCATGCAGCAGCATATCATTGGACAAAACATCCAGTTTTTTCTGGGTCTCCCCCTGAACATTTTCCGACTCAAGGGCACCCAGAACATCAGCCAGAGCACCTTGTCGCAGACTGGTACTGATCCGGACACAGGAGCGTGCCAAAGCTTCAAGCACCTTGATCAAGGCCTGATCCTGCACCTGCCGTTGCAAAAATACCGAAAGTCCTGTGTGCTTCATCATTATATTCGGTGCTCTGCCTTAAATAAAAGCAGTCGCCCCTGCTCCTTATATTCTGTTCGCCAAATTATCTTGTGAACTACTATTGAAACAACCGGCGCATTAAACGCCTTCTTTGTGTCAAAAGCACCCCACCGCTCAGTACAATCAGGTCATCCAGCCCCAGCGCGCCCCCGCCTTGCCAAGGCAGATTCTGATTTTTGGGCAGAATATTGACTGTTGCCGTATTTGAAGAAAGCCCATCTATATCATTAACCGTATAACTGAACTGATCCTGAAATTTCCCATAATTATCAAACGCCTGATAAGTAATATTCCCTCCGGGACAAACCGTATTTCCCGTACTGCTCAGCAGGAACGTTGCTGCCCCTGGGGGATTACAGGTAATCGAGCCGGTGACCGGGAAGCCTACGATGGTCACTGAATTGGGATTCAAGCGGTTAAAGCTGTTGACCGTTGCTGTTCCAACCACGCCACCGTCCTGATCATAGTCATTCGCCAGCACATTGACTGTGGCCGGTTCATTGCCAAGAAAATAGAGCGTATCATCGTTGGCCTGTGGTGGCTGATTTGAGATCGAGATCGTAACTTGTGCTGGAGGCGACAATACCGAGCAGGCTGTATCGCCGCAAAGCTGATAACCACAGGTCACCGATTTACTGCCTTGTCCAAAGTCACCCAGTGAAGAACCGTCAAAGCGAAGCAGATGCGCCACAGGATCCCAGGTACAGCCACCCGTAACATTGGTCACTCCCCAGGTTTTCAGATCCTGTACGGTTTTTTCTTCAGGAGCCTCGTCGTTACCAAGAATATCAATCGCTACTTGCCGTCCCGCTCCGATCGTGGGTTTTTGCGGCGTGTTGCCTCCGTTATCATTATTGGCCAGCAGGCGCTTGCGCTGACCTGCGCCAATATCACATCCCGAAGGTGCAGGCACAGTTCGGCTAACTCCTCGCTCATCAACTGCCGTACAACCACCTACGGATGTCGAACCCTGACCGATAATCATGTTCGCCTGAGCGGATGGTAACATCATCGGAAACGGCAAGGTATCAATTGGATTCTGGGTACTGGTGACCCATATCAGCTGACCAGACTTCTGCGCGGCCAGAGGTGTCGTTGTTTCTGGGGATGTCACCACATTAGACGCGGTTGTACCAAACCCCTGCGTGCCGTTGTTATCAAGCCAGGCACCCAAAGTTCCGCCTGATACCGCATGCGCCCCACAACTGCTACCAAAAAGGTTATTTCTTGCTCCAGATGGACCGATCGGTGGTGCCTGACCTGGTCCGTAAACCGAATAGTCACAATCCGTAGCATTCCAGAACAAAATGGAATTACTCAAGTTGAATGTTGTAAAGTTTGGCTCCTGAATCTCCAGTCCGGTTTGATTATCAGTCATGGTTACATTCTGAATCGTTGCTGTTGACCCGGGACTGATTGCCATAAAACTCAGGGCCGCACCCTTACCTTGTTGTTCAAGTGTGGTATTGGTCATGGTAAAACTCAATTTACCACAAAAAGCCAAACCGGAAGCCCCCAACTGCGCTGAATTCTGGTAAAAGGTTGAACTGTCTGAACTGAATGAAATCGTGTTGGGTACCCCATTAAACGAACAGCTGTTGACGAGATCAACCTGTGTAGGACTGCAGGAGCCATCCGCAGTCTTGAACTTGACTGGCCCAAAAAAAGCAGCTCCGCCACAACCAGATGCTTGATTATTGTGCAGATAAGCATTCGTTAAAGACAGGCTGGCATTGTTGCCATACAGCGCAAAGGCACCACCATTGCCTGCAGCCTGTCCTCCATAGACTTCAACATTAGTCAGTGAAAGAGCTCCGCGGGAAAATGCGATTCCACCATCGGCGGGAATGGCACCATCGGGCACCGCCTCCGCCTTAGCCAATCCCCCTTGCAGAATAAGATTGCTGAGAAATAGTGATCCCCCCGAATGCACATAGGCAATTCTGCTGGCGGGCGTCGTTCCGCCAGCAGGAATCGATGTAATCGTTGTGGTTGGTGGAGCACGCAATGGGGAGAGACCGGTAAAAGGATCAATGGTCGATGCATTTGACTTTGATGAATCCGTCGTAATGTCGTAGCCCTTGATCGTCATGCTTCCCTGCACCTCCAACTCGCCATGGGTCAGAATATAGGTCCCGTTTGGCAGAAGGATGGTATCTCCATAAACACACCCACCAAAATCCTCACTCAATGCATTGGACAGAACCGCTTCGCGCAGGGAACAGTGGGCAGGGTCCTCACCCATCTGATCATCAAAAGTATTGACCTGGATATAGAGCGTTGCCTGGCCCGGAATAGCATAAACCAGTAAAAACAGGGACAGCCATCCACGTATCCGTTGCCGACCCTGACGCCAGAACAGCAGTATCATTCCCGCAACTAGCCCAAGAACATCACAGGTTCCCATACCACCTGCGGTAAACTGACCAAGGGTCTTACTGCTGGCCCCGTTGGCTGGTTCTTCGGTAACGGTAACCAGATCTGACACAAAGCGCTGATTGGGATCCGCATTAAACATGGTTGACGTTGTGGTCAGTCGCAGATTAAACGTTGAGACACCATGAAATGTATATGCAGGGGTGAAGATCATATTACCGGTTGTCGCATCAAAACTGACGATTCCACGCGTATCTGTTGTAGGTAACCCGCCCGTTCCGCCGGTTGAGGCGTCAGGAACCAGCCACGCACATCCTAGCTGGGTTGATGCTGCCTGCTGATTAAGCGGTGTTCCTCCGTAGAGCAGAGTACCCCCACATGCCCACTGCATTTGGGTTCCACTCAGACCAGAGGCTATTGGTACAAGATCCGAGTCACCCAACAGGGTCGAAAGGTTATTAGCTGTTACCGACTGACCTTCTGTTCCCGTGACCGCTAAAGTGCCTGAAGCGATCGGAAACTGGTACTGATCTGCACCAATATCACAAAGGGTCGTGCGTGTAAACGAACGCGCATCGGTCGTTGCACAACTGTAGGTAACAGGCCCCAGCGTCCCTTGGAATGTAGGCGCACCTCTGCCTATGATCGGCGACTGGTCGCGGGTACTGTAATCCAGTGTAAAACGGGGCTTCATGGTCCAGGCGTTGCCTCCATAATTAGCTATTGGAGCCAAAACACCCAGATCCGTCACATGCATCGGTGAAGGAGCCAGCAATACCTGATCCGGTTTACTCAGATCCAGAATCACATTCCTGTTGGCATCAACATGATCAAAACCAATCAAGGGCGAAGGAACAGAAGCAGAAGGATCCGCCGCTGTTGCAAACGGACAGCCGCCTGTTGTACTGAACACGTTACCCGCCACTGCCAGAAGTTCAAACTGGGCACCCTGGGAACTTGGGGTCTGAAAATTAATACAGTCCATCCCGGCTGTACCATTGCCTGCAACGATACTGTTAATGAGTTCAATCAACCAGCCTGACACCGGGAAATTGTAATTGGCAGCAGTAAGCGTTGCTTGGGTCGGCAAACTGATACCGGATAGATTACCAGCCACGGTCAGGTTGGTCAGATCCAGCTTGGCTTCATCATAAATTCCCCCAGATTGATTGCTGGCCACAGTCAGGTTTTGCCAAAGTAGCGGGTTTGTTACAACACCACTGCCTGGCAACCCCACATTGGCCAGCGCATAGTCATTGGCGCCCGCAGGACAGGCAGCTGGTGCCGTTGCCGGAGACGCAGCTTGGGTATTGCATTGATCAAAAATACTGACTGCATTCAGTGTCACCAAACCATTATTGATGTAGACCCCGGCACCGTTGCCATTGCTGCCGGTCACCGAGTTGCCCATAACGTTTACCGAACTCATGGTCAACTCACCAGCCGGTGCAACATAAATACCTCCCCCAAAATCAGTAGCCTGGGAACCCCTGACATCCACATTGCTCAAGGTCAGTCCTGCTGAGGAACAAATGGCACCACCATTTTTCTGAGCAAGCGGAGTTTTTTCATTATCAACCAGATTGATACAGTCATCGGTTGCCGTACCTCCAACCACCGAAAGCCCGGAAAGGGTATCCTGGTTCAGTATAAGTCCAGTCGCTGTCGGACTTGAGGTTGAATCAACAGGCACCGCAGCAGAAATAAAGACGAAAGCACGCTGACCGGGTGGTGCAACGATCCGGGTCTCACTGGTTCCCAGACTGCCATCGGCATTGGCTTTCTGCCCAACGCCTCCAATGGTCACATTGCCATTAATGACTTCAGGGTGAGTCAGTTGAATCAGTCCTGCCGGCAGGTTAATCGCATTGGTCGTACTGGGTGTTGATCCCGAACTGCTGCTTCCAGAACTGCTGCTCCCCGAACTACCTACCGACGTACAACCACCCGGACTCCCGGAAGAGAGCTTGAGGTACGCAAGCGCATTGTCTAGCGTACAGTTACTTCCCACCGTCACGGTATCCGACCAGACATGCGTGCATGCCAATAAGAGCACCAGCAGTCCTACCCGCCTCAGGAGCAGCCACATCATCCTTATTATCCTCATTATGCGTCCTACACGACAGGCACCTGGCCTGTCCATTACTATTGTGATTCATTGCTGATCAGGATTCTGTTGTATTTTGTTGATTGAAGAATCCTCTTCATTTTTAATCCGTTCAAGAACCTGACGTAGGGCCGACCAGTTTAACAGCACCTGACGGCGTAAAGTTTCTTCATCCAGCGCTTCAACAACCTGCATCATCATCTGAGGAGTTCTGGCAACCCTCTGGAGTATATAATCTTTGTGGGCAGACTCCAGTGTCATACCCCGCGCCTGTGCCATTTTCCCGAGAAAATCCGATAAATCCGCATCCGAGAGGTGATCCACAGCAAAAACCAAGCCGCTCATCAGCCTTGAGCGGAGATCCGGCAAAGAACAGAGCGCATGCGGCAGTTCAGAAGCCGAAACCAGCCAGAACTGTCCGGTATTGGCCTGAAACCGATGAAAAAGCTGTTCTTCCCAGTGCCGACTTCCAAAAACCTTATGCAAATCATCCAGAATAAGCCAGGGCATCTCCAGATTATCAAGCAGATCAGGAGCAAGACCGGGCTGACCAAGCGCCAGAAACATCCACTGATCCTGAGCAACCATCGACATCAATTCTGCAGCGACCGAATGCAGCAAAAATGTTTTGCCTGAACCTGCTGCACCATAAATATAAATAATCCGCGCACCCTGATGCATCATCCAGTTTTTCAGTGCCGGCACAACAACATCAAGGCGATCCTGACCAATGACATGGGTCAGGCCTACATCCGCAGGAATTGGAATCCTCAATACCAGTTGATCAGGCACGACACCCCCTGACACGTGATTGCTGATGCCAGCGCTGCATATAGCTGATCAGACTCGTGCCACTTAGAATCACGACCGACCAGGCAAGAATATCCATGGAACGCATCGTCAAGATCCGCTTTTGCCCAAACTCCTGACCGAGGAGAACAAGCTCGATCAACATCATTTGGGCCGCAATGGCCAGCTTTCCCGACATGCTGGGCCGAACAACAAGGGCTGTCCCCCGCCAGCGCTGCAGGAGCGCCATCAGCCAGAGCAGCAGATCCCGACCAAGTACCGCGATGGCTGCTAAAGCCGGGAACTGCCCATCAAAAGCCAGAAATCCGGTCAACCCCCAGAGCAGCACCTTATCAGCGGTGGCATCCAGCCAAGCCCCCAGTTGGGACACAACGCCAAGCCGCCTCGCCAGCCAGCCATCCAAGGCATCAGAAAGCATGGCAACAGGAAATAAGGCTGCAACCCAGGGTTCATGACCGCTTTGCAAAAAAAACAGCATGGGGAAGACCAGCACAAGCCGTAGTGCCGTGATTCCATTGGGCAACGAGACAAGACTGATGTGCGAATATTGCCGTTCTTCGTTCATGATCAGAAAAACAGCCCGGAGGCCGTCCATCGCATGAAAAGTTCCCCCGATCCTGAAGCCCAGGCTTCAATCCAGCGTCGAGGCATTTTTCCGGCAAGCGGCTGTTGCACCATCAAATGCTGAAGGGCATCCTGACTCCCAGCGCCTACAGTCCATACCACTTTACTGCCAACGCTGCTGAGTTGCAGATCATGCAACCCCAAACCCAGCAGGGCTTTCTGACACTTCAACAAGGCATCCAGGCTGGCAATCCCCGACACTTCGACACGCCCCGAAGACGAATCTGAAGTATTATCCTGCCCTGCAACAAGAACTTCAGCAACCTGATCGGCAAGATAAGGCCACAGACTGAGTACATCATCAACTGGGTGATGAAACGTACAATCCACGTTCCGGGTCAAAACCCGCCAGGAGATCCAAGACTTTGGGTGGCTGGTATCCATCTGGACAAGAACAAGCCCGTCAAGTCCAGAACGAATGGCCAGATCACGCCAGAGCGATGCTGGTGC